>DASZVX010000102.1:0-35483 GCA_035547255.1 Hyphomicrobium sp. | reverse complement strand
GGCGATACGACCGACGTCACGCTCGCACCGGCAACGGGAGAGCCAGGCGTCTGGCGCTCGACGATCGATGTCAAATTGCCGGGCCTCTACAAAGCCGAGTCCCCCGCGTCCACGGGCCAACTTACCGCTGTCGCCAACGCCGGTGTCGAAGATCCGCGCGAGATGAGCGAGGTGACGGCGACGGAAAACAAGATGAAACCGATCGCGGACGCAACGGGTGGCGGCGTCTTCTGGACACGAACGGCAAGCGGCTCCGCGACCGACGTCGATGTGCCGCGCATCTCGATGATGTCGGCGGCGAAAGTCATGGCGGGTTCCGGCTGGCTCGGGCTCAAGGATCGTCAGGCGTATCTGACGCGTGGCGTCAAGCTGACGCCGATGTTCACCGGGTTCGCTGCGCTTTCGGCGCTGCTGGCCTTGATCGCGCTCGCGTGGTGGCGCGAGGGACGCTAATCCGCGACGGCGTTGGAGGGAATAATGGCCAGCGATAAACCTCTCAGCGACACGCCGATCGGCGTCATCGGCAATGACGACTACGGTCCGGCGATCGCGACGCGCATCGCGGCGTGCGGATATCGCGTTCTCTATGCGGGTCTCTCGGGCTCGCCCGTCGTCACACGCGGCCAACGGCTGGAGCCTGCTTCGACGCCGACGGATGTGGCATTCGAGTGCCCAATCGTGCTCGTTGCTGTCGACGACACGGAGGCGATGCGCGGGCTCCTCGTCGGCAATCCGGACCGGATGGGAATGGGCGCCGAGATGCAGCCGGGATCAATCGTCGTCGATCTCGGCGCGCGCACGCCCCGTGAACTTCAGGCGCTTCTCGGATTGCTCGGTACGCGCGGCGTGGCGCTCGTCGATGCAGCTTTGATCGGCAGCACGGAGGCAGCGGCGGAGGGCCGGGCCAAGATCATGCTCGGCGGTTATCCCGACTCCGTCGAAATCGCGGACAAAGTGCTCGCGCTTCTCGGTCACGTCGAACGCACCGGACCGCTCGGAAGCGCGCACGCGGTCGCGGCGTTGATGGGATACGTCGAAGCGGCACATGCCGTCGCACGGGAAGAAGCGCTGGCGCTCGGACGGGCCTGCGGGCTCACTCCGGAAGTCCTGACGCGCATGCTCTCGGATGCTTCGCTTCCGCACGAAACGAACATTATCCGGCTGGGACGGCAGGCCGACCTTGCACGGCGAATTGCCCGCGATCGCGGCCTCAGCGCCGAGATCATCGATCTCGCGGCGGAAAAGCAGGCGCGGCAACGGAGCGAAAATCGTTGATGACCTGCTTGGGTGCCTCCGGCGCAATCGAGGCTGCCCCGCGACTCGCGTAGACATTGGGCTGATACAACGGTCAGCCTTGAGGCATCGATGTCTGCGCTCTTTCGAATTGTCTATGCCACGCATGCTAACGGCACGCATCACAAGCTGGCGCTCGATGGGCTCGACGCGATGCCGCGCGCGGACAAGGAAGCCTGGTCGCGAGTCTTCCTGAAGCATGTCGAGCGCTATCTCGAAGGTTCGAAAGCTCCGGACGTCACCTTCAAGGATTTCAAGAACCACGTCCTGCACGTTTCCGAGAACTACTGGGGCGGTGCGCCGGAGAAAGCGGACGAGTGGTATCGGCGGACGATTGCCGAACTCAAGGCGGGTAACTGGCCTGAGGCCGCCTATGCGGCAGGCGTGCTCAGCCACTATTACACCGATCCCGTCATGCCGTTTCACACTGGACAGACGGAAGCCGAGAACGCCATCCATCGCGCGACAGAATGGAGCATCAATCGCTCTTACACTGCACTACGCGCGATCGGAGAAAAACGGTTTGCGAATATCGATGTTCCGGTTCCAACGGGCGCGAACTGGCTGAAGGAATTCGTGTGCGACGGCGCCGAGTTCTCGCATCGCTATTACGAGAAGCTGATCGCTCACTACGACATTCACAAGGGCACCGTCAGGCCCGAGGACGGCCTCGACGATGTCGCGCGCACCGTCGTCGCCGAGCTTCTGATGTATGCGGCCAAAGGGTATGGGCGCGTGCTCGACGCGGCGATTTCCGAAGCGGGCGTTGCCGCGCCCGATGTAACGTTGACCGCCGAAACATTCCTGGCGATGACGCAGATTCCGCGCAAGTTCATCGAGAAGCGGCTGACGAACGAGGAAGACCGGAAGCTCGTTGCGGCGATCTACGATGAATTGAAAACGACCGGACGTGTCGAGAATTCGCTGTCGGAAGACGACCGCACGATCCGCGAACTGCACCGGAAGGAAGTTCTGGAACCACAGCTTGCGCAGCGGAACGACGCCCGCGCCGCGCGTCTGCAGGGCAGCGCTGCCGCAGCGAAGCAGACACCACCGATAATCGCCACACTGAAAGAGGTGACGTCGACGCCCGATACGACGGCGCTTGAGCTTGCCGTCGCGAAGTCGTCCCGCATTGCCTCTGAAGTAATTGAGCGGCCGCCGGCATTGCCGACGCAGACCGATGCCTATGAGATACTTGCGCGAGCACCGCATCCGAGGCCGATCCCGGTTCGGCCGCCGGAAGACAGAAGCGAAGTCGGCCGTGCCTATCTCTTCGAAAGCGACGATCTCGAAGCGGCACCCTCCATTGGTCCAAAGATGGCGGAGCGCTTCGCCGCAGTCGGCGTACATACGGTCGGTGATTTTCTCGAATGTGATCCCGTCGCGCTTGCCCAAGATCTCGACGATCCGCATTTCGATAGCGAGACCCTGACCGACTGGCAGGATCAAGCGCAAATGGTGATCGACGTGCCCGGACTTAGAGGCACGCATGCGCAGCTTCTTGTCGGCGCCGGATATCGCACGGCAGAGGCTGTTGCGGACGCCGATCCGGTCGTTCTTTCGGCGCATGTGCTGAAATTCGCCGCCACGTCAGCGGGCAAGCGGGTGCTGCGCGAAGGCCGTCCGCCGGACATCGAGAAGATCAAAGGCTGGGTGGACGCCGCCAAGCACGCGATGGCGGCTTAGGGCGCTTCAACGTCATTCTCGAACGGCTAAGCTTCCGCGATGCTGTTCGGGGATCCAGCATAAGAGTCGTCCATCGCAATACCGCGTCTCACGACGAGCCTTGCGCTGGATCTCCCGCCTTCGACGCGGCTATGCGGCGCTCGGCGGAGGATGACGAATATATATATATATATTGGGCCGCCAGGGACTTCTTCACCAAAGCAAGCCAGCTTGCCATCGTCTCTCAATGGCGCGACAATAGACACGTTTCCGAGGGGCGCCGGTTTGTCCGGCTGAGATCGCGTAATCAGCGCGAGCACCCTTAGAACCTGATCCGGGTCATGCCGGCGAAGGGACAGGAGAATGCGATGCAAACCTCGATCTTTTTGGCGCGTCTCATGGGACCGGTCATGCTCGTGATCGGCCTCAGCTTGGCGATCAATTCTAAAATCTACACCGAAATGTCGGCCGAGTTCGTCGCCAGCCGACCGCTTGTTTATCTCGCCGGCGCGTTTGCGCTGACGCTCGGCGTATCGCTGCTGTTGAACCACAACGTATGGGCCGCGGACTGGCGGATCATCATCACGCTCTTCGGCTGGTTCGCGACGATCAACGGCGTGCTCCGCCTGATGTTTCCCGATTGGGTAAGGCGCATCGGGCCGAACACGTTCAAGACTGAAAAGCCTGTCTTCATTTCCGGCATTGTTGCAGCGGTCCTTGGTGCGATCCTCTGCATCGCCGGCTATTCGCATTGAAAATCCCCTCGTTTGACTGGAGTTCGAGATGAACAAACCGTTTTTGCCGTCCGACATCGTTGCACCGAAGGTCACGACCGGTCCGGTGCAGGGTTCGCGCAAAGTCCATGTCTCGCCCGAGAGTGCGCGCGATCTGCGCATTCCGTTTCGCGAGATCGTGCTGAGCGAGACCAGCGGCGAGCCGCCGTTCCGCGTCTATGATTCCTCGGGGCCTTACACCGACACGGCGGCGACGATCGATGTCGAAAAGGGTCTGCCGCGATTGCGCGAAGCGTGGGTCAAAGAACGTGGCGGCGTCGAAGCGTATGACGGTCGCACTGTGAAGCCCGAAGACAATGGCAACGTTTCTGACGCACACGCAGCGCGCGTGTTTCCGACCGTGCATCGGCCGCTGCGTGCGGCCGCCCCTCACCCTGACCCTCTCCCCGTTGAAGGAACGGGGAGAGGGAACCTCCTGACCCAGCTCGAGTTTGCGCGGGCCGGGATCATCACGAAGGAGATGATCTACGTCGCGCATCGCGAGAACCTGGGACGTGCCGAAGCTCTGGCGCGGGCGAAGGATGCGATCGGCGACGGCGAGAGTTTCGGCGCTGATATCCCCGAGCACATCACGCCGGAGTTCGTGCGCGATGAGATTGCCCGCGGCCGCGCCATCATTCCGTCGAACATCAACCACGGCGAACTCGAGCCGATGATCATCGGCCGCAACTTCCTCGTGAAGATCAACGCCAATATCGGCAATTCCGCCGTGACGTCGTCGGTCGAGGAAGAGGTCGAGAAGATGGTGTGGGCGATCCGCTGGGGCGCCGATACCGTGATGGACCTTTCGACGGGCCGCAACATTCACACGACGCGCGAGTGGATCATCCGCAATTCGCCCGTGCCGATCGGGACGGTGCCGATCTATCAGGCGCTCGAAAAATGCGGAGGCGATCCGGTCAAGCTAACGTGGGAACTCTATCGCGACACGCTGATCGAGCAGTGCGAGCAAGGCGTCGATTACTTCACGATTCACGCCGGCGTGCGGCTGCCGTTCGTACCGCTGACGGCCAATCGCGTGACGGGCATCGTTTCGCGCGGCGGCTCGATCATGGCGAAGTGGTGCCTGGCGCATCACAAGGAGAGCTTCCTTTACGAGCGCTTCGATGAAATCTGCGACCTGATGCGCAAGTATGACGTGTCGTTCTCGCTCGGCGATGGATTGCGGCCGGGCTCGATTGCCGACGCCAACGATCGCGCGCAGTTCGCCGAGCTCGAGACGCTCGGCGAATTGACCAAGATCGCCTGGGCGAAGGGTTGTCAGGTGATGATCGAAGGCCCCGGCCACGTGCCGATGCACAAGATCAAGGTCAACATGGAGAAGCAGCTCAAAGCCTGCGGGGAAGCGCCGTTTTATACGCTCGGGCCGCTGACGACGGATATCGCACCCGGCTACGATCACATCACGTCCGGCATCGGCGCGGCGATGATCGGCTGGTACGGCACGGCGATGCTCTGCTACGTGACGCCGAAGGAGCATCTTGGTCTTCCGAACCGTGACGACGTCAAGACAGGCGTCATCACCTACAAGATCGCGGCGCATGCGGCTGATCTCGCGAAGGGACATCCGGCGGCGCAGCTTCGTGACGATGCCTTGTCGCGCGCGCGCTTCGATTTCCGCTGGCAGGATCAGTTCAATCTGTCACTCGATCCGGATACGGCGACGAGCTTCCACGACGAGACGCTGCCGAAGGACGCCCACAAGGTCGCGCATTTCTGCTCGATGTGCGGGCCGAAGTTCTGCTCGATGAAGATCACGCAGGACGTCCGCGACTACGCAGCGACGCTCAACGACAAGGAACTCGGCATGGCCGACATGAGCGAGAAGTTCCTCAAGATGGGCGGAGAACTCTATGTAGATGCTGAAAAGCAATAGGCCGCCGGTGGCATTTTGGTAGGATCGCGGGTTGACGGAGCGGCGTCTTTCGGGCGCCGCTCTTTGCAAGTGGCAACCGCGGGGGACGTTCATGGGGTTCAAGGCGTATCAGCTGGGGGAATTGTTCGGCATCGTCCTGCTGCTCGGATCGATGGCGACCCAGATGTTCTATCTCGATCCCTTGAAGCGCGAGATCGAGTGGCGGCTTGCCGCGTTCAGCATTCAGCAATCGGCCCAGGTTCAGCTCAAGGCGATCCACGACAACCGGATCATGCTTTTGCAGGCGACGAATGCCCCGGCGGATAAGATCAAGGAAGCCCAAGCCGAGCGGAATAAAAACCTCGACCGTTATCGGACCGCGGACGCCAATATCTCCGACTACATGATCGAGAAGGAGAGCGTCGAAGACAATCTGCAGATGATCGTACTCGCGCTATTCGCGCTCGGCACGCTGCTCGCGGGCTTCGGGCGCGCCATGGAGATGCGCGCGCATCCCGACTAAAACGATTTGCGGGTCACAAGAGGCTGCTGAGCTGAACATGTTTTTGACGCATCACAATTCTATCGGACGCTGCAAAATGAAGGTTTTCGACATGCGAACGCGAATGGTTACTGCTCTGCTCGTTGCGTTCTCCGGCTTGGCCGGACCGGCGGCGCTCGCGGAGCCAACATCCTCCACGATCATCGCTCCCGTGCTTGGCAAGCTCGTTGGTTTCACGCTGCCGAGCGGGTTCACCATGCGGAACGAACAGAAAGGCGGCGACCGATATTTTCGCGCTGCCATTCTGAAAAGTGAGACCGCGAGCAATTGGTCTCAGTTGATCAGCATAAGCGGCGCGAGCGACTTTGATCAAGATCCGAAGAAAAACGCGCAATTCGTCGCCGCGAACATTGCGGAAAGCATTCAAAAACTCTGTCCGAATACGTTCTCTGCAAAGCCGTTAGGCCCGACCAAGATCGATGGCCAGGACGCCTTCGTCGCAATCACGAGCTGCGGGAAAGTAGAGCCCGATAAACACAGCGAAACGGCGATGACAGTTGCGATCAAAACCAGCGAAGCCGTCTACACGATCCAGTGGACGGAGCGCACGCCGGCGAATGCTGAGAATCTGACGATCGACGAGGAGAAGTGGAAAGGCCGCTTGAAGCAGATGATCCCGTTCCGGGTCTGTCCGGTCGTTGCTGGCGAGAAAGCACCGTATCCGAGTTGCACGAAGAAATAGGCTGCGTGTCCCGCGCCCTCTTTTCAAACGCGGCGAACAATGCGAACCTTTCCTAATTAGCAACAATTGAGAGGAGGTGATCCGATGTCGAGTGGGATCTTGAGGCGGTCGATGTCGTGGTCGCTCAGACTTGCATCCGGATATCTCCCGGAGTGCGCCTGATACGACGAGCGCGGACATCGCATTCCGCTTTCATGACGACTGATCTCACGGGGCCGCTCTTAAAGAGCGGCCCTTTTCTTTGCCAAGAACGCGCGATCTCGCTTTTGCTCTGCGCGTTTTGTTGTAACCAAAACACCACAGCAGTATCGAATCAGTGGGATGTGATTCGCTTTTCTGTGGAAGAACCCGCCGCGCTGACATACCTTTTTGCTCGTGGGACGGCCGATCGGGGGACTGGCTGGGGGGAAGAATACCCACACATGCCGTAACGCGCTGCGCAGGTTTCACACCCGGGCATCGCGCACGCCCAATGAAAGCCCGGCGCTCACGCGCCACGGCCTTTTAGACTTGGCTTGCGGCGGGTCCGGGGGGACCTTACGGGGCGGCCAAAAAGAAATGGGTGGCAGGATCTGCCACCCATTTCTTTTATATCAGTTCTGCGAGAAATCTTTGCGGCGCGCCGAGGTAGCTATTCGCCGAACCACAGCTTCCACGTCTCCTTGGCACGTTCCATCAGCGATTTGTGCGGCTGTTGCGGCGCTTCGCTTTTGGCTGCCGGTTCCGGTGTCGCGGCCGGTTTTGCTTCCTCGTTTCCCGAAACTGTGCGCACCACGGATGCCGTGGTCGTCGGCGGTGGCGATGCTGTTGCTGTTGCTGTTGCGGAAGACGTAGCCGGAGTTGCAGACGGTGTTGGTTGCGCTGTCGGTGTAGCGGCAGCAGACGGCGTTGCACTCACGAGATTTCCAGACGCCGCGCCAGGCGGTTCGTTCGCTGATTGCTTGCCGGAACCGGATGGCTCTACGGCGCCCGCCGGAGTCTCCGAAGGCGTACCAGGCTTTGCCACCGGCGCTGATGCGGACGGAGATGCTGGAAGCGGCGCCGACGCTGATCCATCACCGGTTGAAGCGTGCGCGCTGTCTTCCGATGCCGGAGACGGCATTCCTTCGGGCTCGTTTGCGTCGCTCGCAGCGGGACTCGTCGCTTCATCTTTCGGCGTGGCTCCGCCCACCGTCTTCACGATGCTCGACATCGGCCGTTCGGCGCCGACTTGCGGCAAGCCCTTGGCCTCTTTCTCGATGGCTTCGTCGTATTCCGCGAGCGTCACGACCGGCGCTTTGGCCGTCATGTGCACAATCTTGTAGCCCTTCGCTTTCAGCTGGGCGAGAATGATGGGCAGCGCCTGCGCGGTCCGTTTATGGATGTCGTGCATCAAGATGATGCCCTTGCCGCGCTTGTCGAGCTTGGCCATCACCGATTTGACGAGATGGTCGACCGTCTGCGGCTTGTAATCGACGCTGTCGATGTCGGTTGAAAACATCGCGATGTTGCGCTTGCCGAGATAGGCGACGGCTTCCTGCGTATCGACGAGCGTCGGGAAGCGGAAGAAGGGCGCGATCGGTCCGCCGACGGCGCGGTGAACGGCGCTAATGCCTCGTTCGATCTCGGCCTTGCCATCGTCGAACGTCTTCAGCTTGCCGATCGCCTTGTGGCTCCACGTGTGCGTCCCGACGGTATGGCCGGCCTTGGAAACCTCACGGATGATTTCCGGGTAACCCAGAGCCATCTTGCCGATCGAGAAGAACGTCGCTTTCACGCATTCGTCGGCGAGCGCTTTCAACACGGCTTCGGTCGAATATTTCTGCGGGCCGTCGTCGAAGGTCAGCACGACCTCCTTGTCCTGCAGGAAGTCGTAGGCCTTGTAGTGCTCCGTGCCGAAGCCCGGGCCGCCGGTCGTATCGATTTCGACTGTTCGCGAGACACCGAGCGTTCCACTTCTCGGACAAGCATCTTCCGCCGAAGCGCTGATCGGTAGACCGCTCAGGAATGCGATGAAAAAAGCCCGCACCAACCAACGCATTCCCATTGCCGTCCTCCAGGTGGTCCGTTGTCTGATGGTAGCAGACCGGTGCACGCCAAACAGCCCGTCTTGAGCGTTGCAGGTTCAGATTTTCGCCAAAACGGCTTCCCGGTTAGTGAGATGTTCAGCACAAGTGTCGCACGAGTCGCCATTTGGCGCAGCTTCGGTTGCGAACCAAAAGTTCGCTGCCTAGTTTCAAGTCCGTAGAGTTGAGAACGGAGACATTTTCTCATGACGGCGTTTTTCAGCCGAGTGCCGGTAATGGCAGCCGCCGCGGCAGCCCTTGTAGGCTCGGCTGGGCTGACAGTCGCGAACGCGGCACCGGGTGCCGGCACGGCGGTCGTGAACCAAGCATCTTCCAATCTCGTCAAGGTGAACGACGACGGTTACCGCTGGCGCCACCGTCATTATCAGCGTCGCTACTACCGAGGGCATGTCGTGGACGCGCCGTTCGCGCATGTCGAAAGCGGCCGGCGCACGGTTGTCGATGCTCCGTTCGTCCACGTTTATTCGGGCCGTCACGGCAATCACATCGTGGCGCCGTTCGTGGATCTTTGGGAGCCGAACTGACACCCGTCGAAAGTTCAAATTCACGGGTTCGGGTTGCCGAGGCGCCTCATCCAGGGTGTCCTGAATTTCGCGTGGAGAAGTTTTCAACTTGGACATAATGTGCCCAAAGTAAGGTGGTGTAACGGCTGTCGCGGGACCGGCGATAACCGAATGTCATTTTTGGGGGTAAGTAATGTTCAACCGCGTATCGACGCCTGATTCGCGCAATATCGAGCCGATCAAATCCATCACACCACAGCCGATTTCTTCGATAAAGACGCCAGCTCCGCCGCTCTTTGGGACGACGCAGCATCATTCCGGACCAGCGATCGATGCGCCAACGTCCGTCCTCGGACAGGACATCACCATCGCGGGCCAGCAGCTCGTCATCAAGACGAAGGGCTCGCTGCTGATCGCAGGCCATATCCAGGGCGATGTGCACGGAGAATCCGTGACCGTCGGCGATACGGGCAGCGTCGTCGGCACGATCACTGCGCGCACGATCATCATCCAAGGCGAAGTCAACGGCGCTTTGAAAGGATCGTCCGTCAATCTCAATGCCACGTCGCGCGTCGAGGGCGATATCATCAAGCAGACGCTCTCGATCGACGAAGGCGCGCAGTTTGACGGCAGCGTGCGGCGCGCGAAGGATGTCAGCGAAGTGACGCCTGATCTCGCCTGAGACCGGCGAACTCGCAGGTCAGAATTGAAACCCGAATGACGTTCGCTCGGAAGCGGACGTCATTCTTTTTTGCCCGCCGTTCGGCTTTACGTTGCCGGGCGTCAAAAGTGACCACGGCTGCTCGGTTCCACCTCTTCGCAAGCTTCCTTGATGCGGATGTCCTGGCCAATAAACCGACAGACATGGCGCTTGAAATTCGGATTGTTTCGGACCTTGGCATCCGGGGCGTCGAGGCCGTACTGGCGCGCCACGGCCGCAACGAAATTATCGCGGCAATAGGGCGTCGACAGCATGGCCCCATCGACGAGCTGAAACCCGTTCGAACATTTGATTGCAGCCGCTGCGGGTTGCACCATTGTGACAGCAAGGCCGGCCATCGCCAGATAAATCACTGCCGAGCGCTTTTGTATCATCGTCATCCCCCAGTCCGTTGCCGCGCGGGCACCCGTCCAAAACGCGCACTTCCAAATCGTCGGTTTTCAGCTTAGCAGGCTTGCCTTGCCGCGGCCGCCATGAAATTGGTCTCGCCGATTGGATACGGATGGCATTTGAAGGGTTGGAGCGCTCCTTTCAGTGATCCCCAATCGATCCGATTTTACAGAGGTATGCCAATGATAACTGTGTACGACGCAGTCGGCGGCAAGCTCGTCGCGCGCCCGCAAATCGGCAATTTGTCGAGCGGCGGCGTCTGGATCGACCTCCTCAATCCGGCCGAGGACGAAGACAAGATCATCGAGCAAGCGCTCGGCATCGAGGTTCCGACGCGCTCCGAAATGCGCGAGATCGAGGCGTCGAACCGCTTCTATACCGAAAACGGCGCCTACTACATGACCTCCATCATCCTGCATAACAGCTCGCAGGATGTGCCGATGACATCGGTCATCACCTTCATTCTGTCGGGCTCCCGGCTTGTGACGGTACGCTACGCCGACCCCCGCGCCTTCCCGCTTTACGTCGCGCGTGCGGGCAAAGGCGATCCGGCGTGCGCGAGCGGCCCGGGCATCATGATCGGTCTCATCGAGATGCTGGTCGAGCGGGAAGCGGACCTCATCGAGCGGGTGCAGGATCAGGTCGAACGCATGGCGCCGATCGTATTCGGCCAGAACGGCTCCCGGGACCGTCGGCTCGACATACTCTTGAAAACGGTCGGCAAGGAGGGCGACATCACCGCACGAGCGCAGGAAAGCGCGATGTCGATCCACCGGCTGCTCCTCTATTTCGCGAACGCCGTGCGCGAGAGGAAAGACGACAAACGCATCATGACGCGGATTGAGTCGGCCAACCACGACATCACGTCGTTGATGGAAAGCCTTCGCTTTCTGTCGGCGCGAACGAGCTTCCTGCTCGATGCGACGCTCGGCATGATCTCGACCGAGCAGAACCAGATCATCAAGCTGTTTTCGGTCATGGCGGTCATGCTGATGCCGCCGACGCTGGTCGCGTCGATCTACGGCATGAACTTCAGGTACATGCCGGAACTCGCGGAGACATGGGGCTATCCGCTGGCGCTTGGCCTGATGTTCGTGTCGGGATTGGTGCCGTTCCTCTACTTCCGGAAGAAAGGCTGGCTCTAAACGAGGCGTTTCGGCCCAAAAAAACTACTGCAGCGCGGTAGTCAATTGATGCCAAATGGATTGTATCCGCGCCCTGAATTAACCATCCGGGTACGGACTAGACTGCGGCCAGACGTCACGCAACCTAAAGCTGCGCCCGGAAACACTCATGTTTTTCAGAACGTTAAATAATATGGTTAAATTGTGGTAGTAGCAATGGGTTGACCGCGCGAAATTCCGATGCTCGTTGTGCGGCCGCCAGGACGGGGGTCTCCCCAGTCATCACGGGTAGCAGTTCGAACTGGGTTCTGGAGTTCGGGTTAACGGGTCTTTCGGGAATCTTTCTTTTATGAGTCACTTCTCCCAACATTAGCGACAGTGCCGCCACGATGGCGGTTGTCCCGCAGCCTCGAACTGGCCGCGGGCGGGGGAAATCGCTCAATTCGACCCGCAAACGCTGCTGCTCCTTTGCAAAGGAGTACACTATGCGTTCGTTTATCGCTGTTGCCGCATTCGGTGTTGTCGGCATGGCGGCCAGCGCAGTTCCGGCCAATGCGGACTGGAATTGCCACGGCGCAGCTTACGTTTGCGGCTCGTCAGCCTCTCACAGGGCAGTGAAGTCGCGCGTTTCCTACAAGGCCTCGCATTCGAGGCATGCCTACGCCCCTCGGACTGCCAAGCATTCGCGATATGCGTCCCGGAACCGGGTCGTGCGCCGTAACTACGCGGCGGCGGGTGGCGGCGGCTCTAGTGGCATGGCTTCCTACTACTGGCAGGGCCAGATGACGGCTTCCGGCGCCCGGTTTAACCCCGGCGCTCTGACGGCCGCCCATCGCTCGCTGCCGTTCGGCACGCGCGTCCGCGTTACGAACCGCTCGAACGGCCGCTCGGTCGTCGTCATCATCAACGATCGTGGACCGTTTGTCGGCGGCCGCATCATCGACCTGTCGCGCGCTGCCGCCCAGGCGATCAGCATGACGGGCGCCGGCGTTGCCCCGGTCTCGCTCGAAGTTCTCGGCCGCAGCTGAGCACTTTCAACAATCCCGGAATAACGAAGGCGTCTGGGGAACCGGGCGCCTTCGACGTTTTTTCGCCCCGCGAATCGGCATAGTCACTTGGATTCGCATGGTTCCGGGGGGAATGCGCGTGCACCGAGGCGCTCGAGTTGGTTTTGTGGTTGCCTTAAATCTGGTGACCGCGGCGGCGGCGGCCCCGCTCTGGGCCGAGTCTCTTAGCGACGGCCTTGCGAAGCCCGCCAGCAGGGCCCTGAAAATGGGGCCGTGGGCTGCCAAGATCACGTTGCATAAGCCGAATATCACCTCGTGGCACCCGACAATATCGGTCGCCGTTGCCGTCCCGAAGGTCAAGGCCACGGCAACTCTCGATCCTGCGGCTATCACTCATCCCTATGGTCTGCACGGGCCAATTCCTGAGAGAAGCGGCGGCCACGCATCGACGGGGCTTGCCTCTTATTACGGCGCGAGCGCCGGCGAAAAGACCGCGACCGGAGAGCGCTTCGATCCTTCGGGATTGACCGCCGCTCATCGCACCCTGCCCTTCGGCACGCGCGTGAAAGTCACGCGTGTCGACACGGGTGACAGCGTTGTCGTGCGCATCAACGACCGTGGCCCCTTCAAGCCGGGCCGGGTGATCGACCTTTCGGAAGGGGCCGCCAAGACCCTCGGCATGACGGACGTGGGATTGACCAACGTCCGCCTCGAAGTCCTGAACTAACGCCGCAATCCAGCCTCGACCGTCAGCGCTCGCTTTGGCGATCATTGCGCTCGAGTTGAGCCTCCAACACGCTGATCTGATCGAGATATGCCCCTTTGATGCACTCGGTATCGCGAGCGCAATCATCGCGCGCGGCGAGGAATTGGCGCTGATAGCGTTTGAGCTGGTCGCGCTGACCTTTCCGCGCATAGGACTGCTTCAGTTCGGCGTAGAGCCCGCCCATCTTCTCGTCGAGCGCCGCGAGCACGTCGCTCCGGCAAATCGTGCGCTCGGAAGCCAAGGCCGCCTCACGGCAATCGAACTCCTGGGCTGCGGCCTGTCCCGCCTGAGATGCCATAACGGCAAGCGCCGCAAGCGCTGCCGCAGAAATCGCCGCCGCAAATTTCAATGTGACTGTATCTGACACGGTGCCCATCTCCTCATCTCGCTCGATGCCCACCCCAGCGGTGAACCCGATGACGCGAAGATGCCGCTCGCCGTGCGGAAACATCAGCCCGTCAGAAGCAAAGGGGCGGCAGCGCGCGGAACCGCGAATTTGGCGCCGGATTCCGATTGCCATTGAGGGATAAAAATCGGTATTTTTACGCAACTGCTTTCTCTCCATTCACCTGCCTACGTGATCCATGAAAAAGCAACCCATCGCCCGCCCCATCACGACCCGCGCCGAGGCCCTCGACCAGATCAAGACAGCAATGGTCGAGAAGAAGCTGACGCAGGCGGAGCTCGCGGATGCCTCCGACTGCCACGAGAAGACCGTCCAGAACCTGCTTGGCGGCCGTTCGGTCCGCGACCAGACGCTGTTCGACGTCTGCATGGTGCTGGGACTCGACTTTCATGGGCTCAGGGACGCTTGGCATGGGGAGTCAGTCGCCGTCGACAACGGCGGAATGAATGCGAAGAACCAGGGTGGCGGCGTCGCCCCCGTCTACATGGGCGCTTATGCGCAGGTCGCCGTCGACCATTATGTCGGCAGCTATCTGACGCTGCGCAGATCGTTCTCGTTGCCCGACACGATCGTGTCCTACCGTACCGACATCAGCTGGGATGCGGAGTGGCCGAGCCTTTTGTTCCAGGAACGCGACCGTCCCGATGCGCCCTATGCGCACCGCGGCCGCCTCTACATTCCTGCCTCATCGAGCTTCATTCATCTCGTGTCGCTGACCAAGGGCGCGATGCGCATGATCGTCGTCTCGCAGCTCGATCGCGCCGGCGAAATGCGCGGCATCATTACGACGCTCAACAAGCAGCGCGCGACTTTCATACCGGTTGCGACAGCGATCCTTTACGCGCGGCGGGAAAACTTCGACGGAGATGCGTTCGGCGAGATCACGCCGAAGAACCGCGTTTATGCGGAGTACAAGCGTCTTCTTGATGAGACCATTAACGAAGGCTACGCGCGCCTCATCGGCTAATCGTCTATCGAAGGCGAGGCTTCGCGAAAGCGTTCGAAGCTACTTCGCACGCCTTCCAGCGGCGCCGCGTTTCGCAGGGGCGCGCTTCGCGGGCGTTGCCGGGCGGAATGAGACGCCCTCATCAACGGGTGGGAAGAAGTACTTCGGGAGATCTACCGTCTCGAGGCGTCCCACCGCCGAGCGCGCCACACCAAGCCATTTGTCCGCGTGGTCGCGGCCTGCGCCGTGCAGATAGGTGATCATATCCCAGTCGGGCTTCATCGACGTCTCGGGATTGAGCGTGCCGGTGATCGGGCCGCCGTCGATCAGATGGAACCGGTGACGGCCGAGCGGCGCGAGGCGTCCTTTCGTCAGCAGGGCTCCGGCGCATGTCTCGCGCACCGACGTTATCACCTCGATGTCACGCAAGAGCGGCGCATTGAAGGTAAGACGGTTGGCGTGGTTCGAGATATCGCGCGCCGTCGTCGGCAACTTGCTGTTGACGCGCGGCGCCACCATGACAAGCAGCGTATCGCCCACGGGGCTTTCGCTGGCGAGCGTCACGAGATCGGGATTGGCGGAAAAACCGCCGTCCCAATACGCCGAACCTTCGATTTCAACGGCGTGATGCAGTACCGGCAGGCACGCGGAGGCAAGCACGGCTTCGACGCTGATTTCATCATGACGGAAAAGGCGCGCACGGCCCGTCGCGACGTGCGTCGCTGCAATCAGCAGCTCGACAGGGGACTTCGTGCGTACGAGATCGAAATCGACATGATCGGTGATGACATGCCGGAGCGGATCGAACCCGAGCGGATTGAACTCGTAAGGCGACAGCATCGTCGCGATGTGCGTCGTCAGTTGCGACGGACGCACCAAGCCATTGAGAAAAGGGTTGAGCCGCGTGAGATCCGGAACGCCTGCCTGGTAGATGGCCTGCCAGATCTTATACATCTTCTCGCGCGCTTTTTCGCGCGAACCTTCTGCGAGACCGGCGGCAAGCGCGACAGCATTGACCGCGCCGGCGCTCGTCGCGCTGATCCAGCCAAAGCGCAACGTCTCGTCTTCGAGAAGACGATCGAGAACGCCCCAGGTGAAGGCACCATGAGCCCCGCCGCCTTGAAGGGCGAGATTTATGTCAGCCACTTTCGGCAAATTTAACTGCTCCCCGCATGCGCCGCTCAAAACTCAGGTCGGCGCTCGCGCTGATTATCATTAACGCTCGCGGCGGCCCAATGTCATCGCACCTGCGGCACGACGCCCGCACTTTTTCACACGCTTTGATTATTCACATGCTGAAACGGAAGGCCGCAATCTCAACGTGTTCAAAACATCTCAGCGCGATCGGCAAATACTGGCGTGTCTTTTTCGCGCCATCGTGCTCAACGCATGAGCAGCGACTTTCCGTTTCCAGTTTGAGAGGTATGGCGCACCGATGCGAATATAGCGCGCGATCTGACGACGCGCTTCGCGTGGCAATTGGCCGCTACAAACCGTCATTTTGAATCAGTCACGCGTCGAGAAAATTTTCGCTGATCTTTGTGACACGACCATCGGGTGTCTCCAATCCTCTCACGACGTGCCGAATGCGAAGGCCCGAAGGGTTTCTAAAGAACGTGAAAAGGTTGTAACGCGCCAGCGGCTCTTCCCGGTGAGTAGCACCTGCTGACGCGGACGCAGCGGCGATCAGCGGCACAGGTTTGCCACGCGATGGCAGCCAATCGACAGCGGGCGTGTGATTGTGTCCGTAGAGCACAAGTTCAGCGCCCTCGCGTTCAAGCAGATGTGCGAAATGCGCGGCGTCTTTCAGGCCGCGCCGAGGTGTCGTCATCCGCGCGAGTGGCGGGTGATGAATGAGCACGACGCGGATCGCGCCTTCTTCGTCGAGCTTCGCAAGCAGCTCCTGCGCAATCTCGAGCTGATGCGCCCCGAGAAGACCGCTCGCGAAAAACGGTGGCGTCTCGACCGCGGAATTCAAGCCGACAAGGGCGAGCGGCCCGATACGGCGCACGAAGGGAAACGCCAGCGTTTCCTCTTCCCCGCCCATGTATGCTGCCCAGCGCGCCACACCGCGGTCACCGCGCATACTGGAGTAGATGTCGTGATTACCGGGAATGACGGTGACGCGGTCGGGTGGCCCTACGCCGCGCAGCCAAGCGAGTGCCGCTTCGTGCTCTGCCGGCAGCCCGAGGTTCACAAGATCGCCTGTGATCGCAATGTGATCGGGCCTTAGCGCCCGAGCGTCGGCAATCAGGCGGTCGGCGACAGAGGTAAAATGCACATAGCGGCGCTTGCGCTGCCAATTGAGGTAGCCGAGCACGCGCTTGGCATTCCAGTAGCGCCAACCAAACCCCGAAATCGGGGACATATGCACGTCGGAAAAGTGCGCGAGCGTAAAGGTTTCTGTCATTCGGAGAAATAAGGCGGGCGGCAGGGCAAGCGCAATCTAGCACAGTATGCTAGCTAGCAAATGCGTCTGCGCAGCGGGCGGCGCCGAGATGAGGGAAAGTTTGACGTTCTTAAGCAAGATCATCCTGTCGGCGCTCCAGTTTTATTGGCGGGCGACGCGCGGCATAGCGCTGGCGGTTGAAGCGTGTCTTATCGACGCCGAGCACCGGGTGGCTCTCATCAAAGCGGATACGGGTGACGGCTGGCAATTGCCGCGGACGACGGTCCGCAGGGGAGAAGGGCTGGACGATGCTCTCCGCCGTTTTCTGATGGATGAGCACCGCATCCGAATCGATCCGGGGATCGAGCCATTCTGGATGTACGCCGGTTTCCCGGGATCGAACGAGCAGACCGGCCTCTATATTGTGCGACAATGGCGACAGGATAATTCTCCCGCTGAAGCCGGTTTGTCATTTTTCGGTCTTAGTGCCTTGCCGGCAGGCCTCCCCTCCCAAGATGCCGCGCGCATTCGCCAAGCCGTCGAGGGTCGCGTGCCGTTCGAAGTGTGCTAGAAGCCGCCCCATTCGTCCGCCGGAATTACGAACTCCATGTCTCTGCCGCTCGTCATCCGCAAAGCCGCTCCGCAAGACGTTCCCGAAATTTCGCGGCTGCATGCCCGCGTCTTCGGGCCGGGACGGTTTGCGCGTTCGGCGTATCGCGTGCGCGAGGGCAAAGGGCACCTTTCGCGATATTGCCTTGTTGCGCATCTGGGCGGCGAACTCATCGCATCTCTCCGGATGACCGAAATCACGATCGGGGGCCGACCGGGCGCCGCCCTCCTCGGGCCGGTCGCCGTCGATCCCGAGCACCGGCGCCTCGGGCTCGGCACGAAGCTGATGAAGGAAGCCCACGCGGCGGCGCACGCGGGCGGAACGGCGCTTGTCATTCTCGTCGGAGACTACCCTTACTATGGCCGCTTCGGCTTCAAAGTTGTGCCTGCAGGCCAGATCGCCTTTCCCGGCCCCGTCGATCCGGCACGCGTGCTCGCGTGCGAATTGAAAGACGGCGCGGTCGCGGACTACCGGGGGCTCATCGCGGCCATTCCGTCGAACGGTTTGCACACCTGATCTCGCTGCATCTCTCCCACCGCGCGATCGTAACCTTCTGGTAATCAATTCGCCGGACCATCGCGAAAAGCTTGAGCGTGCGTCGAATTGCATGCGCATTTCGATTTCGCGCGCCTTCGCCGATGACTCATTACCGGGGCAGGTTCATGCAAGTTGTCAGCTTTAGCCTCGGCGCTCTGGCTCGCTGCAGTTCATGCGCGATGCGAAGCGAAGGCCCGCGATGATCTCGACTTATCTCACGTACACAAGCTACGCAGCGGACATGTCGAAATCGCTTGCGCGTGTCGCGGCCCAGCCGGACGTCTCAAGCGCGACCGCCTATTACAACGCGAATATCGGCAAGGTGAAATCGGTCGACGATTTCATGAACAACGATCGCCTCTTCTCCTACGCCATGAAGGCCTACGGATTGGAGGATATGACGTATGCCAAAGCTTTCATGAAGAAGGTGCTGACCAGCGATATCAGCACGTCGACCAGCCAGCAAAACAGCTTTGTCGGAAAGCTCACCGATCCGCGGTTTCTGAAGTTCGCACAAGCCTTCCAGTTTTCGACGGACGGAACTGTAGCCCAACAGCCGGTCACGGCGCAGGAAGCCAACGACCAAACCGATCTCACCGATCTCTATACGCAGCAGCAGGTCGCCGTCGGCGCGAAGGCGGCCGACGATGCCGCGTACTATCAGGCGAATATCGGCAACGTCACATCGGTCGATGACCTGATCAATAATAAGCGCCTGCTGAATTATGCGCTGACGGCTTACGGCCTCGATCCCAACATCATGTCCGATGCCACGATCAAAGATGTTCTGACGAGCGATCTGTCAGATCCCAACAGCCGCGCCAATCAGTTGCCGGACCCCGCATACAAGGCGCTTGCATCGGCGTTTTCGTTCAATACGGACGGCTCGATCAACGGCACATCGGCCCAATCGAGCGATCAGGTCGCGAACACGGTCTACCAGTACTACGACGCATCAGGGACTGGCACGAGCGCGCCGGGCGCGGCGTTCAAATCGCAGTACTATGAAAATGCGATCTCAAGCGTCACGTCTGTCGACGATCTGCTCGCCAATTCGAAGCTCGTCAGCTATTTCGAGACTGCTTTCGGGCTCGATCCCTCTTTGCAATCTACGGAGTTGCTGCGCAGCGTTCTGACGAGCGATCTGTCAGACCCCAACAGCGTCGCAAATCAGCAGAGCAACGCCTCCTATAGCAAGCTCGCGGCAGCCTTCAACTTCAACACGGATGGCTCGATCAACGGAGGTGCGGCTCAATCTGCGTCTCAGATCGACAGCGTTGTTTCGTCGTTCACGACGAACAACACGACATCGGTTCAGAATTTTCAGAACACCGAGATCAATTTTTACAAGACCGACATCGGCAAGATCGGCAGCGTCTCGGATTTTATCGCGGATACGGGTTTATACGATTTCGTTCTGAGCGCCTTCGGAATAGACCCGAGTAAAACTTCGAAGGTCACGATCGAGAAAATTCTGGAGAGCGACGCCAGCGATCCGAGCAGCTTCGCCAACATGTCCCACAATTCCGCGTACAGCAAACTGGCGGCGTCGTTCAATTTCGATAGCCAAGGAAATGCCAAAACGGCGAGTTCTGCGCAGGTGAATGCGAGTCTGGTTTCGACAATCCAGCTCTATAATAAATCGGTCGGCGATCCCACCCTACAAAACGATACGACGACGAACGAGGATACATACTACGGAAGTACGATAGGGACCATCAAGAACGTCGACGAGTTTCTCAAGGACAATCGTCTCGTAACCTTTGCGCTCACGGCTTTCGGCTTACAGAATAAAGGTCTTTCGAACGATACGTTGCGCAAGCTTCTGACGAGCGATCCGACGGACCCAAAGAGCTATGTCAATAGGCCGGAAAATTCGGCCTATCGCGCGATGGCCGTCGCATTCAACTTCGGTACCGACGGCAACGATCTCGCGACACCTGTGCAGCAGGTGCAAACGCGAAGCCAGATCGTCGCGACGACCGACGCCTACGCGCAACAAACGATGGAAGAAAACGCCGGAGACCAGAACGAAGGTGCCCGCCTGGCACTCTACTTCCAGCGCATGGCGCCGACGATCACATCGGCCTATTCGATCCTTGCAGACAAAGCACTGCTGCAGGTGACGCAAACCGCGCTCGGGCTGTCGACATCCATGTCGAACGCAGACATCGACGCGCAGGCGAACATGATCACGAAAAAGCTGAATATCAGCGACCTGCAGGACCCGGGCAAACTCAACAAGTTCCTGGCCCGCTTCTCCGCGCTCTATGATGTCAACAACACCGATATAACGCAGACGAACCCCGCGCTCGCCATTCTCGGCGGCGGCTAGACGCCGACAGTTGGAACCCGGCTGGGCGACAGACCGTTAGCCTCCTAAGACAAGGAGGAGGCAAATGGCCATCTTACACGACATACGCAGGCCCAGAAATTTGGACGATGCGGTCCGCTCGGGCGATAGCGCCCTGAACGTACTGATCATGGTGCTGCTGATCGCGTTCGGCCTGGCTACTTGGTACTTCTACGTTACGCCCATGGCCGATCAAACCAACGCCGGGAGATCGACGATCAGCGAGCCGGTGACGGCGCCGTCGCCCAATCCTGGGCCATAGATATATCTAAGCTGGCTGGCTCGCCGCCAGAGCTGAGCTCATGCGGCTAGGCGGACGGCTTGCGAAAACGCAACGCCATCTTGCGGCGATTGCCCTTGACCCTCCCCGCTGCGGTTTTGGATCGCTTGCGGGTGAGCTGCGGATGTGTCGGCTTTACAGGCGGCGAGACATCCGCGATCAGTTCGACTGGAGCCTTGGCCTTCAGTTGGACGACCTTGTAGCCGCCCGCTTTGAGTTGCGCGAGGATCTGCGGGACGGCGTCAGCGGTCCATTTGTGTATGTCGTGCATCAGGATGATGCCTCGCCCGCGCGCCTTCAGGCCGGCCATCACGCGTGCGACGACGGGTTTGGTGCTGCGAACCCGCCAATCCTGCGAGTCGATATCGACTGCGAACTGGCCGATGTTCCGGCTCTTCATGTAGTCGATCGTGGTCTGACTGCTGCTGAGGTACGGGTAGCGGAAGAAGGGCGCGATCGGCTCCGGGCTCGCCTTCTGGGCTGCATCGAACGTCGCTTCGACCTCATGTTTGATGTCGTCCAGAGAGAGCCGTGCGAGGTTCGGGTGCGACCACGTGTGGACACCGATCGTGTGCCCCTGCTCGGCGATCTCCTTTACGACCTCGGGATGCACGGCGACCATTTCGCCGACGACGAAGAATGTCGCCTTGGTGCATTCTTTTGCGAGGGCTGCCAGGATCTCGCGCGTATCTTTGGGTGACGGTCCGTCGTCGAAGGTCAAGACGACTTCTTTTGGTTGCAGGAAATTGGGATCGCCGAGGGGCGAGCCGAACCACGGGCCTCCCGTCGTATCAACTTCGATCGTTCGCGATACGCCGAGTGTGCCTGCCGGACAGGCCTGCTCGCTGGCAATAGCAGCGCCTCCCGCAAGCGCTACCGTCGCCGCGGCGAGCGCGGTCAATATCAGATCCCGTGCGACCCGCATTTCAATGCCCCCGGCTTGCAGCGAATCTCCTGTGTTTAGCTGATCGATTGCGCCCATCAAAGGCAGAGTTGCGTATCAGCGCTTGTCAAATCCGTAAGGATGGGCCTATTGCGCGTGTGCTTTGCACATGAAGCCTGTTCCGTAGGCTTCCTTTTGCAGCCGTTTCCAACCATCATCGAACCATGCCCTCACTGAAACAGGTCGGCGCACTGCCACTGCGTAAAGCGCCGAAAAACACGCTCGAAGTGCTTCTTGTCTCCTCGCGAGATACAGGCCGGTGGGTCATACCCAAGGGCTGGCCCTCAAAGCGAATGACCGACAGTGCCGCTGCCGCGCGCGAAGCGAGGCAGGAGGCTGGCGTCACCGGAAAAATTGCGACGGAGCCCTACGGCAACTATCGATACCGGAAAATCGAAAAGGAAAACGTCCGGTTGATTGAAGTGACCGTTTTCCTGCTCTGGGTGAAAAAAGAAAAAAAACAATGGAAAGAGAAGGCCCAGCGCAATCGTGTCTGGTTCGACGTCGAGACCGCAAGCCGCAAAGTCCGGGAGCCGAAGCTGCGCGCGCTGATCTCGGCCCTGGCTGACGGCTGAGTTTCGAGCCTTTTCCAAAGACCGTGCAATTCGCCGCATCTGGTTTGTGTGCAGATGCGAAGTGACGTTTTGCCCTCGAATGAGATGTGGGAGAAAGGTGCGAAGACGCGTCTGCCAGTTCATGTGCTCCTTTGACTGGCCTATCTTGTAGATACGGGGCGGTATTGAGTCTCCATATGAGAAGGGACATCACTTGAAAAACCCGAAGCATCCGTCGGGGGCAGTCGCGCGCCTATTCGGTCCGTCGCAAAACGACGAGTTTGCCGATCTCATGGTTCGTCTCGCGAACGTCGGAGTCGAGTGCGCGGCCCATTTCCGTGCGACGGACGGACAGGATCTTGCCGGTATCGTCGCGTTCGAGCGTCGCGCCGACGATCTGGTGGATGCGATCCACGAACTCTTGGATAACGCGTTCATCATGCGCTTCGACGTTCCCGATGCGATGCGGCTGACGGATGAAATCGATGACGTGATCGACGCAATGCGCGGCGCGGCGGCGCATATCGATATCTACAAACAATTCCTGGGTGAGCTTCGCCCCGAGGCGCGCGAGCTGATCGTGACTGGAGAGCGCTCAATCCAGGCGATGCGAAATCTGATCGAGACGCTCAAGAACCGGAAACTTTCGGTAGCACATGTGCGAGAGCTGGCGCGCGCCATCAATGACGCGGAATCGGAGGCCGATCGCATTATCGCGCGCGCCGAACGCGGCCTCGTCGCCGAGTTCTCCGCACCCGGATCGAACACGCTCGAATTCATCGCGCTCGAAAGACTCTACGCGATGCTTGAAGAAATGACGGACGATGCCAAGCGCTGCGGTAAGCTCATCGTCTCGCTGGCGCGCAAGGAGGCATAATGAGCGCCATTACGCTCGCGCTCATTTTCGCTCTTGCGACGATTTTGATGGCCGAGTTCGTCAACGGTTGGACGGACGCGCCGAACGTCATCGCAACGGTCGTGGCCACTGGGGTCTTGTCGCCGAAGACGGCGATCCTGATGGCCGTGGTGATGAATACAATCGGCGCCATGTCGGGAACCGCGGTGGCGGCGACTGTCGGCAAGGGAATCGTCGATCCGAGCGCGCTGACGCTCTCTTCGATCACCGCGGCCATGCTCGCCATCGTGGCGTGGGGAACCTTCGCGGCGCGCGCGGGCCTGCCGGTCAGCAAATCGCATGCGCTGCTCGCCGGATTGGCCGGCGCGGCCTTCGCCAAGGGCGGGTGGCAGTCGCTGCAGTGGGTCGGCTGGGAAAAGGTCATCATCGGCATGCTGCTGTCCGTCGTTCTCGGCTGCATTGCCTCCTACATCGTCGGGCGCATCATCATTGCACTGGCGGGCGCGTCGAAGCCGGTGCGCACGAAACGGATGTTCGACCGGCTCTCGATCGCGGCGGCATGCTTTCTGGCCTTCAACCACGGCCTCAATGACGGCCAGAAATTCATGGGTGTCTTCGCGACGACGCTGCTTGCTGGCGGCGTGCTCAAGACATTCGAGATCCCGCTCTGGGTCATTCTCATTTGCGCGCTGACGATGGCGCTCGGAACATCCGCCGGCGGCTGGCGCATCATCCAGACGCTCGGCTCGCGCATGACGCGGCTTCAATCTTGGCAAGGTTTTGCCGCGCAAGCAGCCGCCGGTTTCACAATATTCGGCGCCTCATCGTTCGGCGTTCCGCTTTCGACGACGCACACGATCACGAGCGCCATCGTCGGCGCGGCAGCGAGCCGGCGCATGTCCGATATCCGCTGGATCGTGCTGCAGCGGATCGTCATGGCATGGCTGATTACGTTTCCGGTTTGCTTCGTGGCGGCATTCGCCGCTGCACGTCTCGCCAGCGCGCTCTTTTGAGTCCGCAGTCAGTCAGTTCTTGGCGCGCGGGATACCTTGGAAGCGAACCAGCGCCGCATAGTCCTGAGCTTGCGCCGGAATCTCGATGCGGTGGCGGGTTGTGCGTCGACCCGTCGGACCGCACCAGTGCCACTCTCGTTCAGCAAAGCCTCGAACTCGTGTCGCGGCTCGAACCCAAGCCGTTCGCGATGGGGATAGTAAAAGACGAGAGCCGGCGACCGTCGCCACCAGACTCTGAACTCCTCATCCGTCATCTTGGTCGGAGAGACTGGCCATAGGAGCACACCTGCGCGCTCCATATCCTTCACGATACAATCGTAGACGGCCGTTGCGATGCCCTTCTTCCTAAAACCTTCTTTCACCTCTGCGCAGGCTATAGTGACGATGCCGTTCTTGGGCCTTCTCAACCAGCAATAGCCGACTTCATCTTCGCCGGTTTCAGCCGATCCTTCGCTAGAAAAGACGCGATATACCGCCCGAGATTCTTCTCCCTCAGAAAAGTGTCGTCGCAGGAAAAATGTGCGTTTTCCCGCGGTTTGGATCTTGAGGACAGGCTCGGACTCGAATTGGAGAGCGAGGATCGCTTCGCTGGCTGCTGGGTCGAACGAGTCATCGCGTCTCAGGAACATCAGTCGTTCGTATCGCGCCGATGGAGTCATCCGCGATCTTCCCTCCCCTCACGCACCTACATCTGAACTCGTCGTCGATACCTTGCCAGTTTACTTATTCCGTATTCAACCTAACATTTGGTCAAAGCCACCACCGCACACCGGCGCTTATTCAAACGGATCCTTCATCAGGATGGTGTCGTCGCGCTCGGGGCTGGTCGAAAGTAGTGTTACCGGACATTCGATCAGCTCTTCGACGCGGCGAACGTACTTAACGGCCTGTGCCGGCAGATCGGCCCATCGGCGCGCACCTTGCGTCGACTCTGACCAACCCTCGAAATCTTCATACACAGGAATAATTCTTGCCTGAGCGCTGGCACTCGCGGGCAGGCGATTGAGCCTCTCGCCATCGAGCGTGTAGCCGACGCAAATGCGGATCGTATCGAAACCATCCAGCACGTCGAGCTTCGTGAGTGCGATGCCGTCTATTCCCGACACCTTCGCAACCTGGCGAACAAGTACGCTGTCGAACCAGCCGCAGCGGCGCTTGCGTCCGGTCACGGTGCCGAACTCGCGGCCTCGTTCGCCGATCTTCTCTCCGATCCCGTCCATCAGCTCCGTCGGAAATGGTCCAGAGCCCACACGGGTCGTATAGGCCTTCGCGATACCGAGCACATATCCTGCAAAACGCGGACCGATGCCCGAACCCGTCGCAGCCTGAGCAGCAACCGTATTCGACGACGTAACGTAGGGATACGTTCCGTGATCGACGTCCAGGAGTGCGCCTTGCGCGCCTTCGAACAGGATGCGCTTCCCCTGACGCCGCGCAATGTCCAGCAACTCCCACGAGACATCCATGTACGGCAGGACTTGAGGCGCGATGCCGGTCAAGTCAGCGATAAGCTTCTCCTTCGACACCTCGGGCTGGCCAAGGCCGCGGCGGAGTGCGTTGTGGTGCGCAAGTACGCGATCGATCTTCGGTCCGAGCGTCTCGGGCGATGCCAGATCCTGGACACGGATTGCGCGCCGGCCGACCTTGTCTTCATAGGCGGGGCCGATGCCGCGGCCGGTCGTGCCGATCTTCTCGGTGCCGGCAGCTTCTTCGCGAAGCTGATCGAGCTCGCGGTGCAAAGGCAAAATCAGCGTCGCGTTTTCAGCGATGCGGAGATTATCGCGGGTAATCGCGAGGCCCTGTTTCTTCAGCTTCTCGATTTCTTCGACAAGCGCCCACGGATCGACGACGACACCGTTGCCGATGACGGAGAGCTTATCGGGCCTGACAACGCCTGACGGCAGTAGCGACAGCTTGAACGTCTTGCCGCCTATGACGAGCGTGTGGCCCGCGTTGTGACCGCCCTGAAACCGCACGACGACGTCGGCCCGCTCCGACAGCCAGTCCACGATCTTGCCTTTGCCCTCATCACCCCACTGGGCGCCGACCACAACCACGTTCGTCATTCTCACACCTTCTCAAGACTTGGCCGCGGCTTCGGCCGGGACCATGCGGTGACACCGCTCTGTTTTCAGAAATTCGAATTCCGGCTGACCCGCTTATGGACCGTAGACAATCGACTTCGATGCTGGCCACGAAATGCGATAGCCGTATTCCAGGATCTTCTCTTCGTCAGGATCGAGCTTCGCTTCGAACGCGATGACCCCGCGCCTATCATCGACGTTCTGCGTCGTCGGCGTAGCGCGACCCGTATACTCGACCTTGATCTCATCGTTTTGCGAGACGGGGATGCGGTCGAGGATGGTCACGTCGATCGATCGCTCGTGCAGATTTTTTACATTGACGCGGAAGTTGCGGCTATCGACATGCGACGTCGAAATGAGCCCGCTTTCGCCGCGCTTTTCTTCCAGCACCACGTGCTTGACTTTGACCTGATCGTCAACACCGAAGCCCAGATTGTACTCTTCTCCCGGCGGCAACAGCGGCATGTCGCCCGCTCCGACAAAGGTACCATCGCGAAAAAGGTAAACGTGGCCTGGAAGCAACGGCGTGCCCTTGGCGATCTTGATCTTGGCATAAAGGTAGGCATTGGCGTCGAGCTTCGGGGCCGAGCGACTGCTGAGCGTCGGCTCGATATCTTCCGACATCAGCAGGACACGCTTGACATCACCGTTGCCTGCAACCGTCGTGCGGCCCGGCACTTCGAATGTGGCTTCGAACGGCGCGCTCGTCAGTTTCGCCATAGTTTCCTCGGTGGGTGCAACGTAGGATTCCGC
The DNA here is from genome assembly GCA_035547255.1 of Hyphomicrobium sp. Classification (GTDB taxonomy): domain Bacteria; phylum Pseudomonadota; class Alphaproteobacteria; order Rhizobiales; family Hyphomicrobiaceae; genus Hyphomicrobium_B. The sequence continues at coordinate 8,328 of DASZVX010000102.1, read as the reverse complement.
AGCCGGTGCAGGCACAGCGGCGGCGCCAAGAGCACGGTCGTCGGCTGCGCGGTCACGTTTCGCAGACTCAAGATTTGCGGCAGGCGCAGCTGCAGCGACGGGTTTCGGCGGTTGTTCGTAATCGACAAATTGCGTGTCGAGCGCCGGGACGGACGCGCCGTCGGACGGGCGTGCCGTCGAGAGCTGCAGCGATACGCCGGTCCAATCCTCACCCGACCTTTGCGAGATTGCTGCGCGGCGAGCGAGCGTCAGTTTCGGCGGCTCCGTCTTCGTCCCGGTCTGCAGGCGCGCATCGTAGATCGGCACCCAATACGCGTTCGGAACCTGATAATGGATCGTCAGATCGGCATCGACAGGCGTTTGGGCAAAAACATAAACGCGGACTTCGGTCTGCTCGGTCTTGGCGGGAGCGAGAGATGCAAGCTCATTCCGGAGATCCTTGATGTTGCGGTCGAGGACGCGGATCTTCTGCTGCGCATCGAGAGCGAGCTTCCCCGCGTCCGTAGTCGCCTGCGGAATGAGAGATAGAATCTTTTGCCAATCGTCACTGCCGGTCGCGGTTCCCGGCGCCTCGCCAGCTTGCGGCCTTTTCGGAAGTTCCGCCAAATTAGCGATGAGCTTCTTCTGGGTCGCCGCGGCCTGCGCTTCCGACTCAATGCCCGATTTTTGATCTTTGAGTTGTTCGATCTGATCCTCGAGCGCCTTGCGCTTACCGTCGGCGGCTTGGCTTTCCTCGCGCTGCAAGAACTTGCGCGCGGTATCCACGGAGCCGATCTCGAGCTTGCCGGTGGCTTTGCCTTCGACGCGGATCGATCCCGGAATGGCGCTTGCCGGTACGTCGCCGATGACGATCGTGTGCTCGCCCTTATCGAGCTTTACCTTGGCGAGCCGCGTAACCTCGGCGCCTGAGAGGAACACGGTCACCGCATCGACCGTCGACGTCGCCGAGACGTCGGCGGCATGCGCACTCAAGGGCAGGGCAGCCAGAAGTACTGCCGCAAGGGCAAAACGCATCTCGCTAAAACCTTTGATATTGTTCCGGATATTCAAGCGCCGCCCTTCCGAGGAGCTGCAGGCGCACGGCCGCTATTATGGCCGATACGCCGCTTCAGAAAAAGCATTGACACACGGCCGCGGTTAACCCGTAGCCGGGCTCAAATTATGACTTCAAAGCCCGTTTTTGCGGCGCGCCTCGGCATACGCCCAATCGAGCCAGGGCAGCAAGTCGAGGATGTCGGCCTTCTCGATGGTCGGGCCGCACCAGATGCGCAGACCGATCGGCATGCCGCGATACGCGGCGATATCGAATGCCGCCTTCTCGCTTTCGAGGAGACGCACCATTTCGCGCTGCAGAGCAAGCGCCTTCGTCTCGCCCAGCGCCAGCACGTCAGGCTCGGCGAAGCGGATGGCGACGGACGTTTCCGAGCGCGTCTTCGGATTGACAGCGAGCGGTTCGGCCCAAGGCGTTCGCTCGATCCAACTGTAGAGGACCTGGGCGTTGGCATGCGCCCGTGCGATCGTTGCGTCGATACCGCCGATATCCTTCACCCACTGCATGCCATCGAGATAGTCCTCGACGCACAGCATCGACGGCGTGTTGATCGTCACGCCTTCGAAGACATCGCGAACGATTTCGCCCCTGTTCTTGATGCGGAACAATCTCGGGATCGGCCACGCCGGCGTGTACGATGCAAGGCGCTCGAGCGCACGCGGCGACATGATGGCCATGCCGTGCGCCGCTTCCGCGCCGAACGCTTTCTGCCAGGAATAGGTCAGCACATCGATCTTGTTGAGATCGATCTCTTGGCCCATCAGCGCCGAGGTCGCGTCGCAGATCGTCAACCCCTGGCGATCGTCGGGTATCCAGTTGGCATCCGGCACTCTGACGCCGGCCGTCGTGCCGTTCCAGGTGAAGATGACGTCGTGCGAGAAATCGACTTTGGAGAGGTCCGGCAGGTGGCCGGGCTCGGCATCCATCGTGCGCGCTTCGGGGAGCCTCAGCTCTTCCGCGACGTCGCGCAGCCACGTGCGCCCGAAAACATCCCAGGCGAGCACGTCGACGCCGCGCGCCCCAAGCAGATTCCACATCGCAAGCTCGACGGCGCCGGTGTCCGAGCCCGGAAGCAGCGCGACCTCGTAGCCCTCCGGCACGCGCAGGACTTCGTGCGTCATCGTAATCGCGAGCTTCAACCGCTCACGGCCTTCGCCCGAGCGATGCGAACGCCCCGTCAGAGCATTGCTCAGCGCGTCCGGTCGCCAGCCGGGGCGCTTGGCACACGGGCCGGAGGAAAAGAACGGCCGATTTGGCTTATTTTTCGGTTTTTCTGATGCGGACATTTCATTCCCGTCGTTTTCCCCGTCATTGCGACGGACCGCGCCTCTTAGCATGAGATCGCTCGCGCGAAAAATCGGCTGTAGCGACGCGGCTTTTCCTGATTTTTTGGGCGTTTGGTACCCTTTTGTCGACCAGGGGCAGGTCCAAACCGCCGACGCCTGCATTTTGCCCCTTGGCCGCCTCTGGCCCTCGAAAAAGGGCGGCCCGGCTAACGCTCAAACAAAAACCCTCCGTACAAGGATCAGTTGACGTCAGCGATCGAACGCAACGGAAAAAGGCGGCCGGAAAGGGCCGCCTTTGGACACCGACAACAAAGGTGCGCAACTTTCAGTCAAACCTGATGCGAATACCGGAGCGGAACTGCTGGAGGGTTGAGTCCTTGTAGACGATCGTGTTTTCGCCAGAGGCCGACGGTGCGGAGGATTCAATCGAGTTGGTTTCCACAGCATCTGCCAGCCATTATCCCAGACGATCTGGTCGGTGATGTTGTAGGCGATACCCGCTTGTACGGCTGCTGCAAAATCGAGCTGTTGTTTCGAACTCGAGCCCGAGATTGGCGATCCAGTCGAAGGCGCTGCATCTGGTGAGCACGTGCCTATGCACGCATAATTTTCAGAATAACTTCGACGCAGACTGCGCCATGTAAAGCCGACACCGCCACCGATATAGGGCGTAAAACGCGTGCCCGTCGGGATGTCATAAAGGAGATTGATGAGGCCCGTCGTGCGCGCAAGCTTGACGGTGTCGGTGCGCGTAACTGCATAGTCGTTGGTAACTACTGTGCCTGTGGCAAAGTCAAATCCAGATGGATGCACCGCGTATCCCAGGCGATCGTCTCTGCTGATCTGAGCGTCCGGTGTGTAGTCGATCGCGATTTCGGCGCGGAGCGAGGGGGTAATGTAGCGGCCGAAATTCAGTCCAAAGACCGGAGACGTTCCGATATTACCAGCGTCGCGCGCCCATACGCCCGACGTCGTGTCCCCGAGATAATCTCGATCAGTATCCTTGATCGTCGCGTTCTGCGAGATATTGGCGCCGATCGCAAGGCCGACATACCAATCGGAATCGGCATCGAATGTCGGAACCGGCGCGGGTGCCGGGACGGGAACCGGGACGCCGCCGCCCATATCCTTGACGCTGCCCCAGTCGGCTGCCCAACCCGGCGCCGTTCCTGCGATGAGCGCGAAGCTCGCCAAAGCGAGTACCTTTGAAAACGTCATAGCCGCCTTTTCCCCGCTGCAAGCGAACGCAACTGCGCCGCTCAGGACCCTGTTCAACGCTACGCTTGCGCTAACCGAGCCATGGAGGGAAAGACGGTTGCCGCGCGCGCCCCGCATCGGGGCGCTTGCCGCAAACGCCGTGGAACAAACCACACCGTTGGCATTACTCTAGCTGAGAGCAGGCGCGAACTTTGCCCCTGCTCCCGGTCGTCTTTTCGGCGCGCTGGCCGCGCGCCGACGCGTACTAGTTCAAGTCGTAACGAAGACCGATACGGATCTGATGCGCGGTGACGTCTTTCAGTTTGGCCTCGCTGACTGAATTACCGTCCCAAGCGACCTGGCCAGTCGCGGCGTCCCCGAGATAGAGGAAGCGATATCCGACATCGAGGTAAAGCGCGTGCCCGCTGCTGACCGCCACCGGCTCGTCTTTCAAGCCGCCCATATAGCGTGTCTCACCACCACGCAGTCGCCAGGAAAAACCCGCCATACCCGCGGCCGCGAAGCTGTTGCTCGTGTCGCCATCAACTGTACCGCTGCAGCCGCACGACACATCGACCGTGCCACCCGAAGTTTGGTTGTGCGCAAAGCCTACGCCGCCACCGATATAAGGCGAGAAGCGGCCGCCGCGGTTGAGGTCGTAGTAGAGGTTCGCGAGCACGACTGTGCTGCTGAAATCGAATTTTGGGGTAGCTGAAGTGCCGCTGCAATCGCAGAGCGTCGTTTCCGTAGCCGCATTGAAAAGATAATCGACTGTGACGTCGCCTCTGAAGCCACGTCCAAAATAGTGGCCGATACCGCCGCCGATGCTCCAGGCGCTACCCATGTCCGTGTCGTGGGTCGTAAAGCCTTCGACCGAAACCCCCGGCTTGTTGTACCAAGCGTATCCGCCATCTACGCGGGCGTACCAACCGGACGGCCCGGTTGGGGCGGGCGCCATCTCCGGCTCGTCCTTCAAGCCACCGAGGTCTGCAGCCGACGCACTCAGCGCACTACCGAGAACTAAGGCCGCGCTGAGAAACAAAACTTTACGCGCGTTGAGCATCTATCATGTCCTTATCGCTCCGCTGCAACGGCTCGCGCACTGCAGCGGATACTGAAACTGCTCGGACAATGCACAAAGAACGCTTAAAGGAGACTTAATCGGCGTCGGGAATTGGAACGCCGTGCCAAGCTGAAATAGCTAATGAAACGTAAACGCAGAGAGCAGATCGCCGCGTATTGATTGCCGCGTTGATTAGGCCGCATGCGGATGAATGAAATCCTCGAGCGCGCGCCCCGAGGATGACAAACGAAATCAAAAGCGTAGCTCTATGCTGCGGCGACGGATTTCACGGCATCGACGATGTCGCCGACGATGGTCGATACGACCTGCTCGTCATCGCCTTCCGCCATCACGCGGATAACTGGCTCAGTGCCCGATGGACGGATAACGAGGCGGCCATTTTCACCCAGCTTCGCTTTCGCCCCTTCGATCGCTTTCACCACACGATTGTCGTCGAGCGGTTTGCCGTTGCCGTAACGCACGTTGCGCAAGACCTGCGGCAGCGGATGGAAACGATTGCAAACCTCCGACACGGGTTTGCCGGTCGAGACGACGCAAGCCAGAATCTGCAACGCCGAAACGAGCCCGTCGCCCGTCGTCGTGAAATCCGACAGCACGATGTGGCCGGACTGCTCGCCGCCGACGTTGAAGCCGTGCTTGCGCATATGCTCGGTGACGTACCGATCGCCGACGGGCGTGCGCGCCATCGTCAGGCCGATCGATTTCAAATAGCGTTCGAGGCCGAGATTACTCATCACCGTCGCGACGATACCGCCCGCCGTCAATTGGCCGGAGCGAAGCCAGCTATCGGCAATCACAGCCATCAACTGGTCGCCGTTTACGATCTGGCCCTTCTCGTTGACGATGACGACGCGATCCGCGTCGCCGTCGAGCCCGATGCCGATATCGGCCCGGAATTCCTTAACTTTCTCGACCAGGAGCTCCGGCGCCGTCGAACCGCAGTTGAGATTGATGTTGAGGCCGTTTGGCTCGACGCCGATCTTGATCACTTCGGCGCCAAGTTCCCAAAGCGCCTCCGGCGCGACCTTGTAGGCTGCCCCGTTCGCGCAATCGATGACGATGCGGAGACCGGCGAGGCGCAGATGCTTCGGCATCGTGCGCTTGGCGAATTCGATGTAGCGCTCCTGCGCGCTTTCAACCCGCGTCGCCCGGCCGATATGTTCGGCTTCGACGAGCAGGCTCTTGGTGTCAGCGTCGATCAGATCCTCGATCTGGTGCTCGGTTTCGTCGGAAAGCTTGTAGCCGTCCGCGTCGAACAGCTTGATGCCATTATCGTTCGACGGATTGTGGGATGCCGAGAGCATAACGCCGAGATCGGCGCGCAACGACCGTGTCAGCATCGCGACGGCGGGTGTCGGCATCGGACCGAGAAGGAAAACGTCCATGCCCACCGAGGTAAAACCCGACATCAGCGCCGCTTCGAGCATATAGCCCGAGAGGCGCGTGTCCTTGCCGATGACGACGCGATGGCGATGGGCACCGGAGCGGAAGACGGTTCCTGCCGCCATGCCGACCTTCAAGGCGATTTCCGACGTCATCGGGTGCCGGTTGGCTAAACCGCGAATACCGTCTGTCCCGAAATACCGGCGTGACATGTGATCTCCCGTCGTGCGGGAACGGCTGTTCCCAAAGTTCAGTATCAAAATACCGCGAAACGTGGGCGTGGCGCACCTGCGGCTTGCCGCTGATTACCGGCCACACCCATCCCGGATCGTACAATCATGCCATTTCGAAGGTTGAGCTAACGCAAATTTCCGAGCATTTTCCCCCGCGTTGTAGTGACATGCGGGCTATCATGGCGACTTCGGGCGCTCTTGGATAGGGCGAAGGAATCGGCCCATAGGTCGGATAGCGCTTTTTGGCGGCTGCTGGCGGCGGCAAAGGGTCAGGGCCGGCATATCGAGGGGTAAAGGTTTATGGCAGTGTTTCTGGCGGTCGCAAACCGCAAGGGCGGGGTTGGAAAATCCACCGTCGCGGTGATGCTGGCGCACGCGCTCGCGGTTCACGGCGGCAAGCGGGTGCTGCTCATCGACCTCGATTCGCAGTGCAACGCCTCGTTGATCCTGATGGGCGGCCATGGCTGGAATGAAGCGCGCAAGGCCGGAAAGACGATCGCCGACTATTTCTATGACCTGTTCGACGGCATTCCCGCCAACGCTCGCGATTACGTCTCGAAGAACATCGGAGACGTCGCGGCCGCGAATGGCAAGCCGGCACCGATCTCGCTGGTGCCCGGGTCGCTGCTGCTCGAAGACATCCAGGGCGAGCTCTATCTGAAGCAGGCAAGCCAGAGCAACATTCCCGACGTCGTCGCAAACCGCGTTCGCGGCCGCATGGAAAGCCTCGTCCGGCGCTTCGAAGGCGACTATGACGTCGTGATCCTCGACTGCGCGCCGGGATTGTCCTTTGCGGCGCTGGCAGCGCTCAAGACGGCCGACAAGGTCATCGTTCCCTTCCGTCCCGATTATGTCTCGCAGCTCGCGGTCGACCGCGTGGCGATGCTGATCGAGGACACGCGCAATCTCGACGATCTGGCGGAAATTCCGATCGAAGAGCGGCGCTACGCATGCCTGGCAAACTACGTGCGGAACGACGACAAGGATTATATGATGATCGAGGAAATCAGCCTCGTACATCCGGTTCTGGAGACGTTTCTGCCCCAGCGCAACGGCATCGCCAATGCCTTCGATTATGTCGGGCAGCTCCGGTCCATCGAGACAAAGTATTCGGATGCGGCGGGCGACGTGAAGGAACTTTACCAGGAAATCGCGCGGGTCATTGACAGCGTGTCCGCAAACAAGAAGACCAAGGTTCCGGTTTCGTAAAGCTATCAATCGAAAAGCGCATCGATCATGAGCAAAGGCACGCAGCTCTGGCCCGGCGATAAGATGCGCAGCTTCTTCCGCGCGCATATCCGGCGCGAAACGTCGCTCGACGATGCCGCGGCGGAGCGCCTTGCCGAGGCGTTGACGAAAGCGGTTAATCGCATGCTCGTGTGGGAAACTCCCGACGACGTTCAGCGCACGGAGAAGGCCGAACCTGCGCCGAAGACTGCGGCACGGCATGCACGGGCGGAGAATTTCAATCCATATCTCTTCTCGGCGATCGTCGTCCTCGCGAAGCAGGGCCGAGACGGGCTGATCAAGCGTCTCCAGGAAATCAAGTCGGCCGAACATTTGCGCGCGTTTGCCGAAGCGCAGCACGTTCCCGTCGATGCCAAGCTCAAGCGCATCGACGACATCCGCAAGGCGATCGTAGCCGCCGCCGAGCGGCGCCTCGCCGACCGCAAGGCTGCCGCGAGCTGAGTGTCGCCCGCGTTGGCGGCCGTCGCAAATCGGAGCACCAATGAGCGATGAAGCGCAACGCGACGAGCCTCAACTCCACCGCTCAATCGGCACGACCCAACTCGCCCTTTATGCGTTGGGCAGCATGGTCGGGTCCGGGATTTACGGACTGATTGGCAAGGCGGCAGGTCAAGCCGGTTCCGCAGTTTGGCTGTCTTTTCTCATCGCGCTCTGCGCCGCGCTTTTGACGTCCCTCTCTTATGCCTCGCTCGGCTCCCGATATCCTAGGGCAGGCGGCGCCGCGTATGTGACAGGCCGCGCATTCCGCACTCCCATCGTCAGCTTCATCGTCGGGCTAGCGCTCGTCGCGTCGGGCCTGACGTCGATTGCGACGCAATCGAAAATCTTTGCGACCATCCTCGCGGA
>DASZVX010000101.1:0-36353 GCA_035547255.1 Hyphomicrobium sp. | reverse complement strand
AGGACGGCAGCCGACATCGCGCCGAAGGCCAGCACGGAAAAGAACGACAGGACCGCTCGCATCATGACACGTACCTTGCGTCGGGCTGAGCCGATGCACGACATCGGCGCCGTTTCGACCTTTGCAAGCTAGCGCGCCGACGCAAACAATCTGTTAACCACGTCCGGCGCGACGCCGTTCGCGCTTTTCCAGAACGATCACAGCGGTGGTGCAGATGACCATCAGGCCGGTCATGATCGCGACGAACCCGGTCACGGGCGATACGGTCATCGCCACACCGGCGGCGAACGGCCCAATGATCGAGCCGGCCTGATACATGACAAGGAAGGCAGCATTGGCGGCGGCAAGATCCTCCGGGCGAATGCGCTCACCGATGACCGCAAGACCGAGCGTGTAGAAGCCCAGGATGACACCGCCGAGGAGAAACGCGAGCACACTTGCCGCGCTCGGGACCGTCAGTGCAACCGGCATCATCATCACAAGAATGATGAAAGCCAGGGCGACGCCGATCGTCAGGGCAAATCGCGAGACCTTATCGGAGAGCCAGCCGATCGGGAATTGAAGCACAATTCCTCCGGCCGTCATCGTGCTCAAGAGACTCAGCGCTTCGTCCTGCGAAAGCCCCGCGGAAAGCGCGACGTTCGGAATGAGCGACAGGTTGCTGATTTCGGCGAACCCGCCGATGAAGGCTGCCGCCATCGCGGCGGGCGCCAGCCCGAAGGCCGATGCCAGATCGCGCGATCCATCATGGCTAAACTCAGGAGCGAGTTGCCGGGCGAGCAAGATCGGCAGGCTCGCCACTGCCGACCCTACGGTCCCCACAATAAACGGCCATGGTCCAACCAACCCAAGAGTCTGGAGGACGAACGGTCCGACGGCGAAGCCCGAGAAGAACACGATCGCATAGACGGCGATGACGCGCCCGCGCGTCGATTCTTCTGAGACGGAGTTGATCCACGTCTCTCCTGCGAGCCACGGCAATGCGAATCCGACGCTCATGAGCAATCGGATGATCAACCACGCCCAGGGCGAGGGAAATGCATAGAGCGCCATAAATCCAGCGGCGCCCACAAGGCACCCGAATGCAATGGCGGTGACAGGACCGAGCCGCGTCACCAGACGCGGCAACATCGGGAGAACCAGCAGCACGGCAATTGCTGGCGCCGCGCCTGCCAGCCCGATCATCCATTTGGGCTGGCCCCAAGCCTCGAACGTCAGCGCCGTCAGCGGAAAGCCGATGCCAAAGGAAAGGCCGACGCCGAAAGCGGTCGCTGTGACGGCGGCAAGACTCAGGATGCGCTGTCGGCGGGTGAGCCCAAGCTCATTGGCGAGTGTCATCCAGTATTCTTACCGATCCAGAAGCGCACTGTCTTCATTCCCAAAGTTGTCATAGGCGCCATGACGGGCTCTATGACAACCGGTGCGCGTCCTTGAGCGCGGCGGGTAGAGCGTTGGCAAAGAAATCCAAGTCTTCCTCGCGGCCGCACGAAACCCGAATGCAATGATCGATGCCGCTGGCGACGGGTTTACGAACGAAAACGTCGCGATCGAGAAGCCCCTTCAGCACGCGTTCCGCAAATGCGCCGTCGCGGCCACAGTCGATCGCGACAAAGTTTGCACCGGATGGGAGCGGAGAAAGGCCGTGTTCGGATGCAATAGCAGCGATGCGATCGCGTGCGGAAGCGATCGAGCCGACGGCGCACTGCAGATATTCGTGATCGAGGAGCGCGGCCAGCGCTCCGATCTGCCCGACACGGTTGATGCCATAGTGATTGCGGACCTTGTCGAAGGCCTCGATCACGCTTTTTTCGCCGATAGCGTAGCCGATGCGGGCGCCCGCCAGCCCGTAGGCCTTCGAAAACGTCCGATAGTGTACGACCTGCGGATTTGAAACGTCGACCGGCGGCGCTGTTCCTGTGGGCGCGGTCTCGACGTAGGCTTCGTCGAGGATCAAAAGAGTTTCGGACGGGAGCGCGTCGATGAAACCCTTCAGATCATCTGCCGGCCACCAGCTTCCCATCGGGTTGTTCGGGTTGGAGACGTAAAGCAATCGTGCCGACACGGCTTTCGCCGCTTCGAGAAGGCGCGGAACGTCCTCGCGCATATTGCGCATCGGGATGAGGTTGAGCATCCCGCCGTGAGCGCGGACATGGAAATTGAATGTCGGATAGGCGCCGTCGGTGGTCACGACCTGCGCGCCCGCCGTCAGAAACATCGTGCACGTCAGACCGAGCAACCCGTCGATGCCTTCACCAACCACCACATTCTCGATTGCGACGCCATGATGTGCCGCAATCGCGGCGCGCAGCTCGAAATTCTCAGGATCGGAATATTTCCAATTTTCGGCGGATGCCTCGCGCATCGCCGCGACAGCTTTCGGGGACGACCCGAAAACGCTCTCGTTGGCACCGAGCCGGGCGACAAAGGGCCGTCCGCGTGCGCGCTCAAGCGCCTCGGGCCCGACAAAAGGCACAAGCTTCGGTAGCGACGCGATGGTTGGCGTAAAAGGCGGTCGGGCCATTGCTTCTATGCTGGTTGATTTCAGAGGAGGCCGAGATCGGCGAGCTTCTTTCGCATCTCGGCCGGCATGACCGCAACCTGATCCCTCTTGCCGCCCTTGAGATCCGGCGGCGCATCCTCGTCGTCGAGATAGCGCCAGCCTTGGAATGCGCGACGCGGCGTCGGGCGTACCGGGATGAGCGGCGGCGCCAGCACGAGGTGGCAGCACGGGGTCCCGTCATCCCTCGTGCCGTCATCGAGACTGACGAGCTTCTGACGGACGAGGATGGTTCCGCGGATCACCCAATAGAGCGAGCCGCCATCCAGCAGCTCGTCGCGCCTTTTCGGAAACTGATACGTCGGGTGATAGACGCAAGATTTGCCGTTGTGCGTTTTGCACTGACGATTTTCCCGCTGCCACGCGTCGAGGTCTTCAATCGAGGTGGCGCCAACGCAGAGCTTGACGAGATGCAGAGTCATGCAAGTGTTGTGCTCCCGCAGCGGCAAAACGGCAACTCGCCCATCCACAGCTTGTCAGGCTTCCGGCCCGCGTTTCAGGGCTTTGCCGTGCACGTCCCAGCATATTGGGCGAACATCGGCTGACCGAAGAGCCCAAAATGCCGCGAATGAACGGCCGGATACGTCCCCGTCGCCGGATCGCGATCATAGACGGTTGTGATGTTCAGGAAGCCTTCGTTCACGACTTCCAGGAACGTGTTCGCATTCAGCGCACGCACGATTTTGAGCGGATTGGCGGATTTGCCATCGAGGATGAGCGTTGCCGATTGCTTGTCGAGATCGATATTGCCGATTTCGAAGGCAAGGTCCTTCGCCGGCTCCGACCGGAATTTCCCCGCGTCATACGTCCAAGAATATCCGGTACTGAAGTCGCAAGCGAAATGGGTCGGTCCGCGCTCGTCGGCCCGCGACGTCGAGCCCGCCGCACCAATGACAAGCGCCAGCAGCGCCATGCGCACAGTCGACATGGAGCGTTTCCCCTTCGAACCACACGTCGAGCGACAAGCGGGCCCCCGCTCCTGCTCAAGACGGTCCTATTGAAATAGAGCCGTGCAAGCAAGACAAGTCTTGGCATCCTCACGCCGCAAAGCGAGTACGGTGGGTTTGCCATCAGCCTGCCTCGGAATCATGTTGAGTGCCGCCTTTGAGGCCCGTCGGGGGAGCGAATGCGTTTTCTAACTTCACTCAGTCTGATTGCCGTTGCGTTGTCGCTGGCACTGGTGGCGATGGTCGGCAGTTCGCCTATCATTTCTGTCGCCTATGCAAAAAACTCGCAGCAGGACACCACGCACGGCGCAGGCTACCAGCCGCCGATCGACGACAAAAAGATGAATTGCAAGCAGCTTTCCGGTCGCGTTCAGCTGCTGATCCTGCAGCTTCGAGGATACGGCGACCGCAAGCAGGCGTCCGGTCTGTCGCGTGGGCTGCAGTCGGCCTTCGCCGCAACCGTCGGCACGACGGCTACGGGCTCTGATCCGGAAGGTCAGCATTCGGCGGACCTCAAGAAGCTCCAGGACTACAATCAGCGTCTGGTCGCGTCGGGCTGCAACAGCTACGACCTCGATTACGAGCTCAAGCAAACGGATCCGCTTGCGTCGCCCACCGCGCGGATACCGCCGCCCAAGAAGGGCAAGGCGACCTCTCCCCAGAAGAAACCCTGATCCAACGATCACGCAATCCGAGGGTTTGCCGCGGCCAAAGCCTCCCGAGGGCCGCATTGGCTGACGTTCGTCGCTTTTGGCTGTAGATTGTTCGGATGACCGAACAGAACACAAACGCCGCTTCAACAGAGCGCGCGAGCGCTTTTCCTTGGCCTCCAGTCCTCCTGATCATTCTGATCGCGGCGGCTGGGCTCGCAACACAGATGTGGCCGCTTCCGTGGCCGGGGATCAACGACAGCCCGGCACATTGGGTTGGCCTCGGCTTCGGCGTTGCCGGGGTCGGCTTGATCATCTGGGCCATCCGAACACTCAGCAAGAAGGGCACCACATATCTTCCTGCCGGGACCGCCAGCGTGCTGGTCACCACCGGGCCTTTCGTTCGCTTTCGCAACCCGATTTATCTTGGCGACGCGCTGGTGCTGCTTGGAACGGCCGAAATCACCAAATCGGTTTGGTTCGTCGCCGCAGCGGTGATCTTCGCAGTTCTGGTCACGATCCTGCAGATCATGCCGGAGGAACGTCATCTCGAACGTCAATTCGGAGACGCGTACCTCGACTATAAAGCGCGGACGCGACGCTGGATTTGATGCAGAATTCCGATGAGCACCGACTATGCCGAAATGGAGCGGGACTTCGTCGCCAGCCTCAAAAAGGATACGGGCCGGGACTTGGCCGGCTGGATGGTCGCGATCGGAGACTGCGGTCATAGCGACCGCAATGCCATTATCGACTGGCTTCGGCACCAGGGATTTCAATTCTCCTGGGCGTCCTGGCTCGAGCGCATCCACCATAACGGCGGACGCCTGATTTATGCCGACGAGGTCGGCCAAGCCCCACCGACACCGATCGTACGTGCAAAGCCTCCGGATGTGACGGCGCATCCCACGCGATCGTTCCAAAATATTGCAAGGCCGTCGCCACCACCGCGCGTAACGAATCCGGCAGCGCCACCGAGCCGTGGCGTCGAGCATCTGCTCGCCGATGCAAAGGGTCTGCGGCCCCTCGCAGACCTCGTCCTGCGCGAAATCGCGCGCACGGTTCCCAATATCGAATTCACTGCCAGCGGCTCCTTTATCGCCATGGGAGCGCCGCAGATATTCGCTGCCCTCGTGCCCTCCCCCAAGGCGCTCCGCCTCTACGCCAACTTCGGCGCGACAGGCGTTCACCGCGCGAAAGCTGCCGACACCGTTAACAGATCGGCCACGACTTTTTCCGAGGTACTCGTTCTCGACGATGCGCGCAGTGTCGATGAGGATTTTCTGAGATTGATCCGTGCTGCCGCGAGGCTATAGCTTCTCTCGACGTTTCAATGCGTTCGGTATGTTGCATCGGCGACGCTGGCGCGCACCATTGATTCGCCAGATTTTTCAGCGCCAGTGGGGCCGACGGAGGCGTCCATGTCGGTTCAGCGGCGGCCCGCGACGGCCCTGTATTTGGTACTTGTTGCACTTTTAAGCGTTCCAACCGGCGCCGAGGCACAGGCCGCCAAGCGCGATGCCATTGCCGACTGGCTGAAAGCTCGCGAAACGAACACGCCTTCGCTCATCGATCCGGCGGTGAAGAGCAACACGCTAAGTCCCGCTGCAGCGGCTGCCAAAGCTGCGGCGCAGGACCCACGCGACGGCGATCCACAATACGAACAGGCTAAGGCGCTGATGGCGGCGGTAGATGCCGTGCTCAAAGATGCTGCCGACACCCGCGCCGGTGCGGACAAGCTTCCCAGTCGCGACGACTACATCATTCCGCCGTTCTGGAAGGAAACCCGCGAAGACCGCAATGCCAAGGTTCACGACCTTCTCAATGCGGCGCTCGGGATCGTAGCGAACGCGCCGGTCGTCGATGTCGAGAAAAGGCTCGATGTCCTGCGCCACAACATCCGCGACATCGAAGATCAGAACGTCAAGCTGAAGGAAAAGCAGCTTATCGCGCCGAAGGAAGCGAACTTTCCCGGCATCCTCACCGAAACTGTCGACTCGATCGAAGCGCAGATCACGGAAAACAACAAACGCATCGCGGCAAACCGCGACGAGATCAAAAAAGAAAAGGGAAAGATCGCGGCGGCGCTCAAAAACGCCGGTGTCGAACTCCAGCCCGACCAGATCGATCTCTTGCTCGACAGCGTGCTCTCGGGCGATCTCATCCGGCTCGTCGCCGTCTTTAATGCCGCCAAGATGATCGACGGGCAGCTCGCCAAGCTCATCGGCTCGACGGGCGACAACATGGGCGCCGCCCGCCGGTATTTTGCGATGCACGCGGCGCTCTTCGCCATGCTCGTGCAGGCCCAGGATGCAACGATTTCCAAGATCGACACGCAGTATCTGCCAAAACTCGAAGCCATTATCGCGGACATCGCAGCCGCGCGGCGCCGAACGACCGAACTGCTGAAAGCGGAGAATCGGCCGGATCAGCAGCGGGCGCTCGAATCGAATCGCGAGAGCCAGAAAATCGCGGACGACGCCGCACAGAGCTATCGACGCTACCTGCAGCAGCAGCGCGAACAGATTGCAAAGGCACGCCTCAAGGCGTCGCACGATTTGAAAATTGCCGACAATACCTACGAAACGGTCGAAGCCAGCGTCCAGCTTCGCGACCTGATGCGCGAAAGCTCCACCTCGTTCGAAGCTATTCAGAAGCTCGAATCACCGAGTCTCGAGCAGATCTTCAAGAGCGACGAATTGCGCAAGGAATTCGAGGATCTGACCCGTAAGCTCGATGCGCCAGCGAGCTAACGCGGTATCAACACCTACTAAGGCCTTGGGCTTCTGTTTGCGGCGCGCATCGACTATGTTCCGGGCGAGGACTAGTGCGATAGTTCCGAAAGTGGGCCCTTCGATCATGCTATTTCACGGACGCATTCCAGAGAGCGCTGCTGCTACGAAGACGTTTGACGCGCTTCGGATCGAGGGTCGTGTGCTTACGACGCCGTCACGCACCATCCCAATCGCGAACATTTCGACAGTCAGCGTCGGCACACACGTCACACCAAAGCCTGTCGTTCTTTATTGGGGCCTTGCTGCCCTTTTTCTCGTGATGACGTTCGGATCGATGCGGCCCGACCTGTCGTTCGGCCCCTTGGCTCCGACGGGAGCGACCGTAGTCCTCGGGTTCATCATGCTCGCCTTCGCGGGCCTTGCATTGAAGCCGGAAGACAAGACGCACTACCTGCTGATCTCGTCGAACGATGGCGTGCTGTCGCGCTTCACAGCCGCCGACAAAGCGATCCTCAATGAAGTCCGCGGTATCCTGACCGAAAAGATCAATCGGGGCGATGACTCGATGGCCTTCTCGATCGATTTCGAAAACGGGCAGATCGAGAACCTCGCGACAGGCATGGGCAGCCTTCCTGCGCAACGCGGCCCGAACGGAGCTTCGCACCCCCAAGCTTCGGTGACCGCACCCGCCGAACGCATTTCGACGCAAACCGGCGTTCCGCGTACGCGTCCGCCCTCCTCCGATGCGGCCCGTGGCGCTCCACGGCAGATCCGGGCCCAGCAGAGCCTCCCCGCACCACGGAACGGCGCGCCGCCAGCTACCGATATGTTCGTCGACTACAGCACGGTAATTTCCGCGATTGTCGAAATGCACCGGTTCTATGCGCGCCAGCCAAACACGCAGCACCTCGAACAACGGCTCTCCGAGCTTGAATTGTTGATGCGTGCGGGCACGCCGACGAACACGCAAAAGGCGCGTCTTCGGGAACTTTCGAGCGACATGTCACAGATCCTGCAAGCCTACCCGCAGGCGGTCGAGCTATTTGACCATATCGGCAGCCTCGTTCCCGGCGCACCGCACTAACCCCCGCCAACGGTCCCAGAAGTCGCGAAACGGCACGGGCGACGGCGTTTTTTGCCAACGTCGCCCCCGCAGCATGTGTGACATGCCGTCATATATCGCGACTATTGGGTCACAGGGCGGGGCCAGACAAGGCGAAGGGGCGTTGCGTTTGTTGAACGTTCATCTTCGCCTCCCTACAAGTCCCCGGGTTTGAGACGGGGAATAAGTAGGAACATGCGGCAAGTTTCACTGCACGCCTTGGCGCTTGCGGCGCTGTTGTCTGTGGCAGCCATTCACCCGCTTTATGCCGAGATAGAACCCGGCGGCGCGGTCAAGGCCGATACGTGCGCGGACGATGGGAAGACGCTCGGCGTATCGCGCACCGTCGAGGTCGACACGAACGGCGGCGTCAATATCGGCGGCGACCAGAAGGGCGCCACGCATTTTCTCAACGATGGCGAAGTCGTACTGACGTTCGACGACGGCCCGGTGAAGAGCAGTACCAAAGCCATTTTGAAAGCGCTTGCCGATCAGTGCACGAAGGCGACGTTCTTCATGGTCGGGCAGATGGCGCTCGCGGACCCGGAAATGGTTCGCGAGGTTGCCGCGGGCGGAAATACGATCGGAACCCATACCTGGTCGCACAAGAATATGCGTTTCGCAGGTACCAAGGTTATCGATCAACAGATCGAAAGCGCGATTTCGACGGTATCAAAAGCAAACGGCGCGCCGATCGCTCCTCTCTTCCGCTTCCCGTATCTCAGCTCCAGCCGGCAGGCTGACGCCTACCTCAAGGGCCGGAATATCGGTGTCGTCTGGGTCGACGTCGATTCGAAGGACTACCTGACGCGTGATCCTGAGGTCGTCAAAAAGCGCATCCTTGCACAGCTTGCGACGACCAAGAAGGGCATCATTCTGATGCACGACATCCACGCTTGGACCGCCAAGATGCTACCGGGCCTGCTTGCCGAGCTGCACGACAAGGGTTTCAAGGTCGTGCACTTGGTCGCGAAAGCACCCGTTGAGACGATCGCGTCCTACGATGCGGCGGCAGAGAAGGCAATCGCAGCCAAGACAGCCGCAAAGACTGCCGATCCGATGGCGCAGCGTTCGCTCGTGTGGACAATGACGCCTCCGCCTTCGGCCAAGCACAAGGTCTGGAAACATACGAAGAAGGTTCAGGCGAAGCCGTCGATTGTCGAAGGCGTGCCCGTATCGTCGACCGCTCCGGCCAAAGTCAGGAACTCCGGCAAGACCAAAGACGAAGATCAGCCCTGGCAGGTCAACTTTTTCAATTGATCCATGGAGCGGCGATTTGCTGTTCGGGAGCCGCTGGCCATAAGAGACGCTGCGAGTTCCAACGGAACTCGCACGACGGCGTGTCGCGCAGAGCTCGCAAGAAGCGCGACGATGCCTTAGATCGAAATCAAACGAATCTACGAGAAGCCTTCGGCCAATCGGGGAAGCCGACGGCGTAGATCGCGTAGCATCTGCGATCTCGCCCCGAGCTGCCCTTGGTGGGCTGACAAAATACCGGGAAGGCGGGCTTCCAGGATGACCAATGGCTTGGCGAGCCATTTGGTGCGGTTGAAAGGACTCGAACCTTCACGCCGTTTCCAGCGCTACCACCTCAAGGTAGTGCGTCTACCAATTCCGCCACAACCGCATGCCGAGCCCTAGGGCCCGATCATCGCAACGATCGAAAACGCCGAAGCGAACCGATCCGCGAAGACGCCGACGTAACAGAGCGATCTTGCGAAGGCAAGCGCCAGATTGGGCTCTTGGCGCTTCCTTGCGACACACGTTCATAAATGGGGGCGGCAAACGGCTCGCGTGACGCAATCAGGAACGTTCATTCTGTCGAGAATACCGACAGCACACTGGCGATAGATTGGCGTCTGACATAAATAAACACCATGTTTTTCGGCGATTCCATCGCTGGCTCCGGCTCCTCGCCGCTGGTCGACTGGGCTATCAGCGATCATCCAGTCGAGTATTCTTTTGCGCTCGAGGTCATGCGCAGCCGCGCTGCGGCAATCCGCGACAACGGGTCTCGCGAACTCATCTGGTTGCTGGAACACCCCCCGCTCTACACGGGCGGTACAGGAGCCAAAGAAGACGATCTCCTTAATCCTTCGGGACTGCCGACCTATCGAACGGGTCGCGGGGGGCAATTCACCTATCATGGGCCGGGCCAGAGGGTCGTCTATGTGATGCTCGACCTCAAGGCACGGGGCCTCGACATTCGCGCGTTCGTAACCCGGCTCGAAGCTTGGGTGGTCGGTGCACTTGCCGAGTTCAACATCACAGGGGAGACGCGAAGGGATCGGGTCGGTGTCTGGGTCAGGCGGCCGTCACCGGCTGGAGCAGTCGAAGAGAAGATCGCAGCTATCGGGTTGCGCGTCAGTCGCGGTGTCTCAAGCCATGGCTTGAGCATCAACGTCGATCCGGATCTTTCTCACTATAGCGGGATCGTTCCGTGCGGCATCCGCGATTACGGCGTTACAAGTCTCGCGGACCTTGGCTTGCCAGTTACGCTTTATGATGTCGACGTTGCGCTGAGAGCAAACTTCGAGCGGACGTTCGGGGCGACGAAGCGAGCCGAGGCACCCGAGTCAGACGCGACGTACGCAAACCTGAACTCTCCACCAAGTCTCTGAACCGCAAAAAGAAAAGGCGCCTGCATCCTGATGGATACAAGCGCCGATGAGCTTGCCGCAATCTTCTCTCTCGTTATTTCCGATCTCCGTCACCAGAGGCGCTGCCACCGGTCGGCGCTACCTCGGTGTTTGAAGAATCGTAATAGAGAAAACCCCCTTCGACTGAGACGCTTTCCGAGCCTTCGAGCTCGTACTCGTCTTTGGCGTTGTCGTTGAGGCGGATGATGCAGCCCTTCCGACAGACCCCATCGATAACCTTGCCGATCGGCAAAACCTCATCTTGACGAGAGGACCCTTCAGTGATGGTGAGTTTGACTTCTTTATCACTACGGTTGGTAATCGTGGCTGCGGAAGCAGCCGAGGTCATAAGAAGAGCTGCGATCGCGCGAACCGTATGAGCCGTAAGGTCAGTACGGCCGCTCCTGCGATCACGGCAGAAAGGCATTACTTCTTTTTCTTCTTCGCTGCCTTTTTGGCAGGAGCTTTCTTGGCGGCTTTCTTTGCAGCTTTTGCCATTTTAGATCGTCCTTCCGTTTGATCATTGACAGATGACTACATCTGTCGACCCGACTCGAGTCGAGTCATTTTCGACATTGATAAACTTCAAGACAATGCACAAACGAAATTTGATGTTTGGTGATATCGAAAATGTCGATAGATGAATTTTTATCGCAGACGTGAGGTTCGGACCTGATGGACGTCAATCTCGCTCGCACATTTCTAATCGTTGCTGAGACGGGTAGCTTCGTCGACGCCGCGCGCAAGCTCAACATCACTCAATCAACCGTCTCTGCGCGAATTAAAGGTCTCGAAGAACTGCTCGGGCGACCGCTTTTCACGCGATCGAAATCGGGCGCCGAGCTGACGGCAGCGGGGGAACTCTTCCAGAAGCATGCGCTGGCGCTCGTGCGTGTTTGGCAGCAGGCACAGCTTCAAGTTTCCCTTGCAGATCAGCATCCGGAGCACATTTCTGTCGGCGCACCACTCAGCCTATGGAACGGATTTTTATTGAAATGGGCGTCGGGGCTCAGGGTTCAAATCCCCGGCATCGCGATTTCGGCGACGGCAGGCGGGTCAGCTACATTGAGCCAGCGGCTGATCGATGGGACGCTCGACCTTGCGGTCATGTATCGTCCGTCGCTGCCCCCGGGTCTCACAATAGAACACCTGTTCGATGAGGAATTCGTACTCGTGTCTTCCGCCAAGACAGGGGGGCGGCGCACGGTCAGCGATTATCTACTCGTCGATTGGGGAATCGATTTCGTGCAGGATCATGCCGCGGCTTTCCCAGAGCATGCGAACCCCGCCATCAACCTCGATCTCGGTCCGATGGGGCTCGACTACCTGCTTGCCAATGAATGTTCAGGCTATTTTCCGATCCGTATGGTGCGGAAACTGATCGCGCGCGGCCGCGTGCGGGAGCCGAAGCGGGCCCGCAAGTTCATTTATCCTGTCTATATGGTCTACCCCGAGACGCGGAACGAGGAAGCCTACGAGCCGATTCTTCGTGGGCTCAGGCGTTCCGCAGCCAAGTTCGGATAGCTCTCAGGGCCGCCTCTAACGGCCTTTACCTTCAGGCGAACTCGATAATCACCGCGTCCACGGCGAGGCTATCGCCCGGTTTGGCGCTGACTTTCTTCACCTTGCCGTCGCGCTCGGCTTTCAGAATGTTTTCCATTTTCATGGCTTCAACGACCGCGAGCGCGTCGCCGGCTTTCACATCCTGACCTTCCACGACGTTGATCGCCTTCACGAGGCCGGGCATCGGACACAGCAGATATTTTGACATATCGGCGGCGACCTTCACCGGCATCAGAGCCGCAAGCTCCGCCTCTCGGGTCGTGTAGACGTAGGTCGGGGCCTGCATTCCGCGATAGGAAAGCAACATGCCATTCGCGATCGGCCTCACCTGAACGGCGACGTCGGCGCCTTCCACGGTGCCGCGCCACACCGGCTCGCCCGGCCACCAGTCAGAGGTGATCTCCAGCGTCTTCGTCGGCTGGCCGGCATCGTTCAAGACCGAAACATAATAAGGCCCAGGGATAGCGCCCATCGCCTCAAGCTCAACAGTCGCCTCGCCGACCTTGACGACCCGGCGCTTGGCGAAGCTGATCGAACGGCCGGCCATCTGGTGCGTGATGCCACGGCGGCGCGCATTGCCCAGGTGATCGATGGTGCCCGCGACCGCGGCGAGCGTGATCAGATCGGCGCCTTCCGGCGCGCGCGGCTGAAAGCCTTCGGGAAATTCTTCTTTGATGAAGCCCGTAGAGAGGTTGCCCGAGCGCCAGCGCGGATGCTGCATCACGGCGGCCAGGAACGGCATGTTGTGCTGAATGCCGTCGATATAAAAAGCGTCGAGCGCCGCTGCCTGGGCCTCGATCGCGGCCGCGCGGGTCGGCGCGTGCGTCACAAGCTTGGCGATCATCGGGTCATAGAACATCGAGATTTCGCCGCCTTCGAAGACGCCAGTGTCGTTGCGCACCGTCACGCCGTCCTTCTTTCCCTCTGCCGGGGGGCGATATTTCACGAGACGGCCGATCGACGGCAGGAAGTTGCGGAACGGATCTTCGGCGTAGACGCGGCTCTCGACGGCCCAGCCGTTGAGTTTGACGTCCGTCTGCTTGAACGGCAGCTTTTCGCCGGCCGCGACCCGGATCATCTGCTCGACGAGGTCGATGCCCGTTACGAGTTCGGTCACCGGATGCTCGACCTGCAGGCGGGTGTTCATTTCGAGGAAGTAGAAAGAACGATCCTGACCGGCGACGAACTCGACCGTGCCGGCGCTGTCGTAGCCGACAGCCTTCGAAAGCGCGACGGCCTGCTCGCCCATGGCCTTGCGGGTCTTTTCATCGAGCAGCGGCGACGGTGCTTCTTCGAGGACCTTCTGATTGCGGCGCTGGATCGAGCATTCACGCTCGCCGAGATAGACGACGTTGCCGTGCTTATCGCCCAGCACCTGGATTTCGATGTGGCGGGGATTCTCGATGAACTTCTCGATGAAGCAACGGTCGTCTCCGAACGACGACTTCGCTTCGGAACGTGCGAGCTGGAACCCCTCCTCGGCTTCCTTGGCATTGTAGGCGATCCGCATGCCCTTGCCGCCGCCACCGGCGGAGGCCTTGATCATGACGGGATAGCCGATCTCGTTCGCAATCTTGATCGCCTGCTTGGCGTCACCGATCTCGCCCAGGTAGCCCGGAACGGTCGAAACCTTGGCCGCGGCGGCTGCCTTCTTGCTTTCGATCTTGTCGCCCATCGCCGCGATCGCCCTGGCGTTCGGGCCGATGAAGACGATGCCATTCTTTTGAAGAGCTAGCGGGAATGCCTCGCGCTCGGACAGAAAGCCGTAACCGGGGTGGACGGCCTCTGCGCCGGTCGATTTGCAGGCCTCGATGATCTTGTCCATCAGCAGGTAGGACTGCGCCGCCGGCGCAGGGCCGATATGGACCGCCTCGTCCGCCATGTCGACGTGGAGCGCATCGCGATCGGCGTCCGAATAAACCGCCACCGTCTTGATGCCCATCTTGCGCGCCGTCTTGATGACGCGACAGGCGATTTCACCGCGGTTTGCGATCAGGATTTTCTTAAACATGCGGCCGTCCCCGGTCTTTCCCGTGATTTGTTTGTATTGCTGCTTATGGGAATGCAACGAGCCGTTCTAGTGTGTGGCGGGAACGACGTAAACACGGCATAGAAGCGCCCGAGCCTGGGTGGCTGCGATGCGCTGCCGCACAAAGAATTAGCCGCATGGGGCGTCAGGCGGCGTGGACGAACCTTGCCACCGCCTGGGTCAGCGCCGGATGGATCTTCGGGCTTTCCTGCTCGAGATATTTCATCAACGCCGCTTCGCTGGGGCTTAACCGGCCATCTCGCCCCAATCGGCTGACAAGCCACGTCGCCTCGGCCTCGGTGATCTCTTCGTGAGTAATAATTTCGATCCGTTGGTGCTCGAGCCGCGCCAGGGCGCGCTCCTCGGGCGTCTGGTCCTGGTAGGCGTCCTGAATTGAAGCCAGGTTCGATTGCACCATCGATAGCAGTGCCGCCAATACGGAGGTGTGCTCCTCAGGGTTATGCAGACTGGCCTCCTGGCGCAGGGCCTCCTCACGAGACGGGACGGCATAGCCCGACGCCGCCATTATGACGTTGGCAACGGCTTTGACGAAGAGATCGGTCCAGGCCGGATTCGGTTCCTGATCTGCAACCGCTTCATCGATATCGAAGAGGACGTCGGCTTCGGCGCGCGTCACCGCGACGTGTCCATCGCCTCCAAACGCGTAGAGCATGCGGCGGATAAGATCGACCTCGCCTTCGGTGATGGCACCGGGCGCAAGCGACTTGCCGTTGCGTAGCGGGCCATCGCCGTGAATGACGGCGGCCTTGACCTGTTCCAGTGCGAATTTGACGAGACTGACGGGCGCCCAGCGCGCCTTGTCGAGCACGTTGACCAGAAGCTGGAGCTCCGTCTTGCTATCCACGCGGCCATCACGCGAAATGCGTTCGATCAACCATTGGGCATTGGCTGCCGTCAGATAGCCCTGGGGGCGCTCTTGAAAAACGAGATAATCGGTGATGGCCTCGACAAAGAAGTCGGGCCAATCGGCCGGCTGCTCGCGACAGGCGTCATTGAGATCGAAGATGAGGCCGGCTTCTTCGGCAGTTACGATGCCGTCCTCGTAAAATATATGCCTCAAGGCTCGCACGTCCGAACCTTCGAGGCTTCCGCGTTTTACAAGTTCCTCAACCGGAAGCGACTGCAACCCACTCATCGGAAACCCAACCCCAAGCGCCGACAACTGGGATCAAGAGTAGGAGCGGATACTTAACCGCCTCTTAAAAGCTGCACAAAAATTACACAGGGCAACAGGCCCATGGCCTCTCGGCCATAGCCCATCGGGAAGTTACCTCCCGTTAAGTATCGAGGATCGCAGCCTAAGCCACGATCCTCGTTCATACCTGCAGCGCTCCCGCAAGCGCAGCAGGAAACATGTCGAGCGCGCTATCGGAACTCTATTTCTATCATTTCCGATGAACCGTTGCTGAAGGGCGCGAAGGACCGCACAGCATTTCCTGTTTGTAATGCCCGAGAGGAACGTCGCAAACAAACGAGAGACCAGCACTGTCTCTCGTAAATCATGACCCGTCCGGAGGGGGGCTACCGGACGGGCCGTTCCGGCCGTTTACGTCGGCAGTGTCGGAGCGCGAACGCAAATGACCAGTGGAAGAGCCTTGCGGAGGGGGAAGTATCTCCGCAAGGCGATAATCGGCTGCGTATCGAGCTATCCCGCGATCATCTCGCACGCAGTCAATCTTCAAACGGCCGTCCGCGAAGTTTCCGTCGCCGAATTCGGAAGGCGCGTCCGTTGGCGCGGGCTCATTGCGTGAGATGAGCCAACAGTCGTGCGCGCGGTTGCGGCAAACTTTGGCCTCGGGGGAGTAGAACGCGCGTTTCGAGAAAATGTCCTGTCAGCGCGAAACCCAACCGAACGTCGTCTCCGGTCACGAGACCCGATCTCTGCTTGGTCAGGAACGCTGGAAGTGGAAGCAGTTTATCGCGGTACGGCTCGCCCGCGGACGCGGACACGGCGCGCCCCGTCTTTGGCGATACGTAAATCAGTTGATCGTTGCTGCCGGTTGCCGCGCATTGGCTGAGATCAAGGCCGAAGCCAAGCTCTTCAAGCAATGCCAGTTCCCACCGGACGAGAAGCGCCGGCCACACCGTCGCATCGTTCAAGAACCCCAACACGAAAAGTGTGATTTCGTAGAGGTTCGGATGCGGGTCGCGCTCCGGCAGCAGGTGGGTCAATGTCGTGATCGTCGAGAGCGCCGCAAGTGCCGCCGCGTCGTCCAGCGTCTCAGCCGCGAACGCGCGGCGCATTTCGATGCTCATATGCCCAAGCTGATCGGCAAGGCGCGCCTTCCAGGTTGCGTCGACGTGATTGCCGGCTTGCAGCACTGGGCGAAGACGCCGCGACCGACCGCCGTGAACGAGGCCAAGGTGGCGGCCGTGGGCTCGTGTCCACAACTCGATAACCGCCGCTGTTTCCCCGTGCGGCTTTACCGATAGAACGATGCCTTCATCCGTCCATTGCATAGTTCAATGATTGTCGAGAGCGCCTCACGACTTGGGAAACGGTAAGCCCATCTCGCGGTAACGCTCGGGGTCGCTCTCCCAATTCTCGCGTACTTTGACGAAAAGGAACAGATGCACGCGATGCCCCGCCATCTCCTCGATCGAGCGACGTGCGGCGCTTGAGATCTTCTTGATGGTCGCACCGTCCTTGCCGAGAACGATCTTTTTCTGTCCATCGCGTTCGACGTAAATCGTCTGCTCGATGCGGGCCGAGCCATCCTTCAGCGTCTTCCAGCTCATCGTTTCGACGGTCGTCGTATAAGGCAGCTCCTGGTGGAGATAGCGATAGATGCACTCGCGCGTCATCTCGGCAGCCTGCGTTCGCATCGGAACGTCGGTCACGTCGTCTTCCGCGTAGTGCCACGGTCCCACGGGAACCGCCGCCGCAAGATAGAATCGGAGATCGGCGACGCCTTTGCCTTCCAGCGCCGAGACCATGAAGATCCGGTCAAAGGCCAGCTCTTGATCGAGCCTTTTTGCGAGCGCGAGCAGCTGCGGCTTGTCTTCGACGCGATCGATCTTGTTGAGAACCGCGATGCGCCGCATGCGCGCCGTCTTCAGCCGCTCGACAATCCGCATCACGTCTTCATCTGGACCTGCGGCGGCATCGATGACCAGCAGAACGGCGTCGGCGTCTTCAAGGCCGCTCCACGCGGCATCGATCATCGCTCGGTCGAGGCGGCGCTTGGGATTGAAGATGCCCGCCGTGTCGAGAAAGACGATCTGGCTCTGGCCTTCGACCGCGATGCCGCGGATCGGCGCGCGGGTCGTCTGCACCTTATGCGAGACGATAGCGACTTTCGTTCCGACGAGGGCATTCACGAGCGTCGACTTGCCGGCGTTCGTTGGTCCCAAAACCGTCACGAACCCGCAGCGGCGTTCGCCGGCTTCGGACGTTCCCTGCGCTTCATCAGATGTCGCCAAGACGGCCTCCTTCGCCCTCACGAGTGAGAAGCGCCGTCGCCGCGGCTTGTTCCGCGATACGTTTCGATGCGCCTTCGCCTTGCGCCGGTGCGCGCCCGGCGATGATGACTTCGGCCGTAAAGCAGGGAGCGTGATCCGGTCCCTTGCGCGACACGACCGTATATTTCGGCAGCGCCAAACCCTGGCCTTGCGCCCACTCCTGAAGCGCCGACTTGGCATCGACTGCGACTTCGGGCACCGGCTCCGACTGCTCCTGCCAGAGCTTGCGAACGACGGTGCGCGCTTTCTCGAAGCCCGCATCGATGAAAACGGCGCCGAGCAGCGCCTCCGCGGCATCGGCAAGGATTGTCGTCTTGTCCCGGCCGCCGCTGTCGGCTTCGCTTTCCGAAAGAATGAGATGCGCACCGAGCCCTATATTGCGCGCGACCTTGGCGCAGGCTTCGCCCCGCACCAACCGGTTATAGCGGCGCGCCAGTTCACCTTCGCTCGCCTCGGGATATTGCTGGTTCAGGATCTCCGCGATCGCGAGGCCGAGCACGCGATCACCGATGAACTCCAAGCGCTCGTTATCGAAGCGCGCAATTTTACCGCCGCGAACGCTCGCGTGCGTCAGCGCCCGCTCCAAAAGGCCGGGATCCTTGAAGCGGTGTCCGAGCTTGGTCTCAAGCTCCTTGAATTTCCGAGGTCTCAGCATGCGTTTGTGCCGGTAGCCGTTTACCGCACGAGATGGAAGAACCTGTTCCAGCGGATGTCAAATGGCCAAGTCCAGGGAGACCACCAGCGAAGGGCATCGGGTTCGTCGACTTTAGCAGAAAAGAAAATAATCTCGGCGCGCCCGACGAAATTCTCGTACGGACCAAAACCGACCGCGCTTCGAACACGACTGTCGGTCGAATTGTCCCGGTTGTCGCCCATCATGAAATAGTGCCCCGGCGGAACCTTGTAGACCCCGGTATTGTCATACGGCCCGTTCGGGTCGCTATCGAGAACCTTGTATTTCACGCCATTCGGCAGTGTTTCCTCGTAAACGGGGATCGTGCGTTCGCGCCCATCCTCGCGCGTGGTGAACGTACCGGCTGGGACTTTCGGCACCGCCTGTCCATTGATGAAGAGCTGACCGTTCTTCATCTGGATCTCGTCGCCCGGAAGGCCGATGACGCGCTTGATGTAGTCCGTCGAGTTATCGCGCGGCAGCTTGAACACGGCGACATCGCCACGGGTCGGCTCGGACCCGAAAATGCGGCCTGAGAAGATGTTGGGGCTGAAGGGGAAAGAAAATCGGCTGTAACCGTAGGATAGCTTCGAGACGAAAAGGTAATCGCCAACCAGCAGCGTTTCCTTCATCGAACCCGACGGAATATTGAATGGCTGGTAGAAGAAGATGCGAACGAACATCGCAATCGCGAGCGCTTCGACGACGATGATGAGGGTTTCCGACCAACTCGATCTCGACGTCTTGGTACCGATGCTCATCCAGGAGGCTCCTCTGCGCCGCCGAACGGCATTGGCCGGGGCTCGCTTTGTGTCAGCGGATCGCTATAGCGAGTTTGCCAATAGCCCGCAATGAAACGTGCCAACATGACAAAAACGTAAGTAAAAACAGAGAGTCTCACCCTCGACGCCGGGCATTACGACGGCTTCCAAGGGAGCGATGCCGACGCGGATTCGCCCGGCGAAGGCCTAGCCCTGAGAGCCATCCCCGGCCGCCAACGCGGAAATAATGACGATCGCTTGCGCCAACGGATACTCGTCCGTCAACGTGACGTCGATGCGGGCCGTAAAGCCCTTGGGCGTCAGTTGCGCGAGACGGCGTGCAGCGCCGCCCGTGAGCAAGAGTGTCGGCCGGCCGCTCCGCGTATTCACGACACCGATATCGCGGAAATACACACCGTCGGAAAAACCAGTCCCCAGCGCTTTGGTTGCGGCCTCCTTGGCCGCGAAACGCTTTGCAAAGGTTGAGGCGGGACGCGCGCGAGAAAACGCCTTTCTTCGCTCTTCTTCCGTGAAAACACGGAGCAAAAAGCGCTCGCCGTAACGCTCGATCATTTTTTCGATGCGGCGGATGTCGCAGAGGTCGTTGCCGATACCGAGGATCATCGATTGGACCGGGCTACAGACGCAAGGTCGTCGCGCGCCTCATCCATCAGCAGGCGCATGCGCCTTACGGCTCCCGATAATCCGCCAAAGATCGCCTCTCCGATCAGGAAGTGCCCGATGTTGAGTTCGACGATCTCGGGCATCTGAGCAATGGGTTTAACCGTGTTGTAGGTCAATCCGTGTCCCGCATGGACCTCGAGTCCGGCAGCGGCGGCGGCACGAGCCGCGGTCGCGTGGCGTTCGATTTCGCGCGCAACGCCAGCAGCGTCGTGCTCAAGCGCCAGATTGCAGTAACGCCCCGTGTGCAGTTCGACGATATCGGCCCCGACCGCCGCGGCTGCTTCGATCGTCTTGAGGTCCGGCTCGATGAAGAGGGAGACGCGAATGCCGGCGTCCTGGAGCTTGGCGACGAAAGGTTTCAGCGTCTTCACGCTGCCCTGCACGTCGAGGCCGCCTTCTGTCGTTCTTTCCTCACGGCGCTCGGGCACGAGGCAGCAAGCATTCGGAACATGACGGGTCGCGATCCGAAGCATTTCCTCCGTCGCCGCCATTTCGAGATTGAGCGGCCGCGTCAATTCATTCTTGAGACGCGTTATATCGGTATCCGAGATGTGGCGACGATCTTCGCGAAGGTGCGCGGTGATACCATCGGCTCCGCCTTCAATCGCGAGGTGCGCGGCGCGCAGCGGGTCGGGATGCACACCGCCGCGCGCATTGCGCAACGTCGCGACGTGATCGATGTTGACGCCAAGACGTAACGGGGCGCGGCGGATTGCGGGAGAGACAAGCTTCGCGGGCTTATTGGAGGCGGGCACGATCTTCCATCAGATGTCACAAAGGAGGACCGGTTGCTGCCGGCTCAGTGGGCCTTGCGGCGCTTTTGAAAAACGCGCACGGCCTGGCGGGTAGGATAGTAACTAAAGACTGCAGCGATCAAGCCGACGAGAAGTCCACCAATGACCATCGGCTCGATGATTGGCGACAAGCTCACGACTGCCGTATCGAGCGAGCGCGAAGGTGCCATCAGCGTCGCACTCAGAGCATTGGCGCTTTGGACGAAGTGCTCTGCTGCATACGCAGGGTCATCGCCAAGTACCCAAATACCCGCGACGTACGAGGCGCTCCAAATTGCCGGCCAGCTCAAGGGATTGCCAATGAATGTTCCGAGCAGGGCCGCCGGGATGCTGACGCGAAGCAGAAAAGCGAGCACGCACGCCAACACCATCTGAAAACCGAGAAACGGTGTGCACGCGGCGAAGACGCCCGCAGCGCATCCGAGCGCCACTTCGTGGGGCGTGGCGCGCAGCCTCAGAATACGGCGCCAATAATAGATGAGGTGCCTTCGCAACGGCACCAACTTCAGCGCCCACCTGCCGGCAACATCCGAAGCAACTGACAACTTTTCTCGCAGATTGCGATGAACCATCTTACGCCTTGTGCCAGCTCGCTTATATGCCTGTTTTTACGCAGATTAAACTACTCGTTAAACTACTCGAAAAGCCGTTCCACCTTGGCAACAGAGGATTTCGCCCTCAGGCCCGCGATTATGTGGTTCAAATGCACCAAGTCGAAAACCTCCAACTCGATATGCATAACTGTGAAGTCGGCCGCGCGTTTCGCCATCTTTATATTGTCGATGTTCCCGCCGGTTTCACCGATGATCTTGGCGATTTCGGCCAGCGAGCCCGGCGCGTTGACGGCTGTTACGCTGATTCGTGCTGGAAATCGCTGGGGGTGCTCGGGATCGACGTCCCAGGTGGCATCGATCCAGTGCGCTTCTTCGTACTCCTTGAGACGCGGCGAATGGATCTGAAATACCCGGATGCCTTCGCCGGGCGCCATCACACCAACGATGCGGTCGCCCGGAACGGCACCACCCGGCTCAAATCGGACGGGAAGCTCCTGGCTCGGACCGCCGATTGAAATCGTTGCTGTTTTGTCGATTTCGGCCGTGCGAAACTTGAGGCTCTTAACTTTTTCGATATTGAACCAGCCGTCTTGCGCCTGGGCACGGCCAAACCTGCGGCTCGGCTTATAGCCCTCTTCGCCCTGTTTTCCACTCACCTGGGGCACAATCGCGGCGAGCATGTCGGGCAGTGCAATATCGTTCCGGCCGACTGCCGCCAGGAGTTCGTCGGCGGTCTTGAACCCCATTTTCGGGGCGGCGGCTTTTATCTTCTCTTCCGAATAATCGATTTCCATGCCCGCCAACGTCGAGCTGACGAGCTGGCGGCCAAGTTCGATGAAGCGTTTCCTTTCGGCTTCGCGCGCTGCTCTCCGTATCGCAGCACGGGCCCGGCCGGTGACGGCGAAGGCTTCCCAGGCGGCGGAGCGCACGTGACTTTTCGAAGTTTCGATCACGACCTCGTCGCCGTTGCGCAGATGCGTATCAATCGGCACATGGCGACCGTTGATGTACGCCGCAATCGCTTCGTTCCCGATATCGGTGTGGACGGCGTAGGCGAAATCAAGCGGTGTCGCACCGCGCGGCAAGGCGATGAGGCGCCCCTTTGGTGTGAAGCAAAAAACCTGATCATGAAACAGCTCGAGCTTCGTGTGCTCGAGAAATTCTTCGGGGTTGGCCGCCTCGAGCAGCGACGAGATCATCGCTCTGAGACGTCCATAGGGGCTGTCGTCGGCGTCCTCGCTGACGTCGTGGCCGTTCGCCTGATATTGCTTGTCCTTGTAAAGCGCGTGAGCCGCAATGCCGAACTCGGCGGTATGCTGCATCTCGTGCGTCCGGATTTGCAGTTCGACGCGCTGATGACGAGGCCCGTAAACCGTCGTGTGGATCGACTGATAGTTGTTGCGCTTCGGCGCCGAAATATAGTCCTTGAAGCGGCCAGGCACCGTACTCCAGGTCGTATGGACGATTCCAAGCGCGCGATAGCATTCCTCGATCGAGCCGACGATGACGCGGAAGCCGTAGATGTCGGAGAGCTGCTCGAGGCTGATCTGCTTGTTCTCCATCTTGCGCCAGATGGCATAAGGCTTTTTCTCGCGCCCCATCGCTTCCGCATTGATGCCCGCGTCGGCGCACTTGCGCGCGATTGCCTGTCGAATTTCCTCGACGAGACCTTGATTGCGCTGACGCATTTCCGCCAGCCTCTCCGTTACGGCCTCATAAGCTTCGGGATGCAGCCATCGGAAGGCGTGGTCCTCGAGTTCCTCGCGCAGAGCCTGCATGCCCATCATGCCCGCGAGCGGCGCATAAATATCGAGCGTTTCTTCGGAATTGCGCTGTCGACTCTCGGGCTTCATGTGCTCGAGGGTGCGCATATTGTGGAGCCGGTCAGCGAGCTTGACGAGCAGCACTCGGATGTCGGTCGAGATCGCGATCAGGAGCTTGCGGAAATTCTCGGCCTGCTCGGCTTTCTTGGAAACGAGGTCGAGGCGCTTGATCTTGGTCAGGCCGTCGACGAGGCTGCCGATCTCAGGACCGAACATCTGATCGATCTCGGCTCGGGTGGCATCGGTGTCCTCGATGACGTCGTGCAGGAGCGCCGTTGCGATCGTTGCGTCGTCGAGCTTCAGCTCGGTCAGGATCGCGGCGACTTCGAGGGGATGGGAAAAATACGGCGCACCCGATGCGCGCCTCTGATTGCCGTGAGCCTTCATGGCATAGACGTAGGCGCGATTGAGCAGCGCCTCGTCAGCTTTTGGATCGTATTTGAGAACTCGCTCGACGAGTTCGTATTGCCGCATCATAAGCCGCCGCACTCCTTCGGGGCGCAAGCGTAACCGAATCTGCAACGCAGATTAAAGCCAATCGATGTGCAGCGATGCGACGGAATGAGCCCCGCCACAGGACTTAGCGCGAGCGGTCCCGCGGATCGCGATCACGTTCGCGTTCCCGTGGGCCTGCACCCGATCCGATGTTCGCAGAGGGCTCGAGCGGGGTCATGCTTTCGAGGCCACGCAGGAGCTGTTCTTCCGTCATCACGTCGACCTGCGTATCGGTCGAGAGGTCATCGCGGCCGAGCATCGGGGCACGACGATCTGGCGGCAGAAGCGGCGCAGCGACGGCCTCCGGCTCATCGACCTCCGTGTTCTTCTGGATGGAAGAGATCAACGTTTCGCGCATGTCGTCTGGCGAGAGAGTACGTTCCGCAATCTCGCGCAACGCAATGACCGGGTTCTTGTCATCGTCGGGCGCGATCGTGATGGCGCTTCCGTTCGTGATGGCACGAGCCCGGTGTGCAGCCAGCAGAACCAGCTCAAAACGATTAGGAATTTTGTCGACGCAATCTTCGACGGTAACGCGAGCCATGAGGGTTGACCTTCCCTTGGTTAACTATCGGCTGCTCAATTGGATTAGGGCGCAAACAATCGCTCGGGACCGCTTCCCAGCGCCTCGTTGGTAACCCTTCGCACGTTGATGCTTTGAATGCAAGTTTCCTGGAACGACATATCGTTTTCCGAGTTTTCCTGCCAAATTGCGCTGTTTAGGATTTCGGGCCACTTAGCTAGACTATTTGTCACAATTGTTGATCATTGGGGCATTCTGTTATCCATACATAGAAAGATTTCTACGCTGTAGAAGCGGCTATCGCACCCCAGTTCATCGAGGCGCTCGTTATCAAAGAGAACAAAAATTCTCTCGTTACCGCCCCGGGCGAAGTTGTTGGACGTTGTTTAGTATTCAAATGGCATTAAGGATTGGCCATGCACTTCTATCCAACTGAACGCATCGCGTTGTTCATCGACGGGGCCAACCTCTACGCCACCGCCAAATCGCTGGGGTTCGATATTGATTACAAGCGCCTGCTCGGCCTTTTCCGACAGAAGGGGCAGCTCATCAGGGCGCTCTACTACACAGCGCTGGCCGAGGAGCAGGAATATTCGTCCATCCGCCCGCTCATAGACTGGCTGGACTATAACGGCTTTTCGATGGTGACGAAGCCGACGAAAGAGTTCACCGACGCGACGGGCCGGCGCAAAGTCAAAGGCAACATGGATATCGAGCTTACAGTCGATGCCATGCGGCTTGCCGATACTCTCGACCATATCGTGATTTTCTCGGGTGATGGCGACTTTCGCAGTCTGGTCGCGGCTCTACAGCAGAGGGGCAAGCGCGTCAGCGTTGTTTCAACGCTCCAAACGCAGCCTCCCATGGTTGCCGACGAGTTGCGCAGGCAGGCCGACCAGTTTGTCGATCTCGCCGATCTCGAGGAGCAGATTGGCCGGGCCCAGAATGGCCGTGGCCCGCGCGAAGGTGCGCGTAACGAGGGTGCGCGTAACTATCAGGGTCGAGGATCGGCGCCGTCGCCGCGCGACTCGAACTATTTTGGAGACGACGACCTCGCCGAAGAGGAAGTCTGAGCGGTTCTCTCAGAAGGCTTTTGAGTCATGGCGGGTGCGCTGACGGCTGACGCGATCGGCCCCGAAGCTCCTGTCAAATGCAACCGCTGCCCGCGTCTCGTCGCTTATCGTCACGACAACGAAGCTAAAGAGCCGTCATGGTTCAACGGCGCGGTGCCTTCGTTCGGCAATCCCGATTGCCGCCTTTTGATCGTCGGCTTGGCGCCCGGCCGCAACGGAGCAAATCGGACAGGCAGGCCTTTTACCGGAGATTACGCCGGCGATCTGCTTTACGAAACGCTCTTGGCGTATGGCTTTGCGCGCGGCAGCTATCAAGCGCGCGTCGACGATGGCCTTGAGCTTGTCGACTGCATGATCACCAATGCGGTTCGCTGCGTGCCTCCCGAGAACAAGCCGGAACCGATAGAGATTGCGACCTGCCGCCCTTATTTCAAATCGCGCCTCGGTCATCTACCGCGCATGAAAATCATACTCGCGCTTGGACGCATCGCGCACGATCAGGTTTTAACGACGCTCGCAAAACGCAAAGCGCTTTTTCCGTTCGCGCACGGAGCGCGCCACGAGATCGAACCCGGCCGCGTTCTATTCGATAGCTTTCACTGCTCTCGCTACAATACCAACACGGGCCGATTGACGCCCGCAATGTTCCGCACCGTCTTTGAAGACATCAGACGCGAGCTGCCTTGAGCGACTGCAACAGTTCGCGCGCATGCGTCGCAGGCGGATGAACCGGATAGACGACGCGGTAGATGACGCCGTTTTTCACGATCATCGTCAGCCGCTTTAAGAACGTAACTCCGCCCGTTTCGAAGCGCGGCAATTTCAAAGCGTCGGCAAAGGCGAAGTTTTCATCGCTGAGCAGGAGGTAGGGTATCCCTACGCGAACGGCGAACTCATGCTGCTGAGCGTGTGGCTGCGCGCTCAGCCCGAAAACTTCATACCCGAGCAGCTCGAATTCGGCATAATTGTCGCGAAAGCCTTCGGCTTCGGGAGTCGAACCGTGGGCTCCGGGAATCGTGTCCCAATCGGGGGGATTTGGCGTACCGGGCGTCCCCGTCATTGGATAGACGAAGACAATTGCCCTCTCCTGATAACGCGCGAGATTCACGTCGGCGCCACGCGTCGCCGGCAACGAAACATCAGGCAAACGCGTGCCGGCGATGAGGTGCTTCGCGCCACCATCGTCGATGGGCGCGGGCCATGGCCAATGGTCGTTCGCCTCGGATTTCGTCGACACCGCTCAGCCTCGTTCGCGCATCAGACGCGCTTTTTGCCGATTCCAATCACGTTTGGCGGCATCCTGGCGTTTATCCGACTGGTTCTTGCCCTGCGCGAGGCCGACCTTAACTTTCGCCCTGCCCTTCGCGTTGAAATAAAGTTCAAGCGGAACGAGCGTCATGCCCTTACGCTCGACGGCAATCGCGATCTTATGGATCTCGGTCGCGTGCATCAGCAGCCTGCGTTTGCGGCGCGGCTCGTGCGGGAACATCGAGGCGCCTGGATATTCCGCGATGTAGCTGTTGATCAGCCATACCCCTTGATCCTCAACGGACGCATAGCTTTCGGCGATGTTCGATTGTCCACGCCGCAACGACTTCACCTCCGAGCCGAGCAGCTCGATGCCCGCTTCCCAGCTGTCAGTGATGAAGTATTCGTGCCGTGCTTTCCGGTTCTCGGCGACAAGCGTGCTGCCGTCGTCGCGTTTCGCGGCCATCGTTCGACAAACTCCAGGCGCGTTTTTTTACTCGGCCGCTCGGGCGCTGACGAGATCGAGCTGATCAAGCACGTGGTCGACAGCCTTGCGCGCGGATTCCGAAATCGGAACCATCGGCAGGCGCATTTCGCCCGTGCCGAAACCCAATCTCGATACTGCGTATTTTGCAGGCCCAGGATTGCTTTCGATAAACATGACCTCGTGCAGCGGCATCAAGCGATCCTGCAGTGCCAGCGCTTTTTTGAAATCTCCCGCGAGACACGCGTTCTGGAACTCGGCGCAGAGACGCGGCGCGACGTTCGAGGCAACGGAGACGCATCCCGATCCGCCGTGGGCCATGAAGCCGAGTGCGGTGGCGTCCTCGCCCGAGAGCTGGCAGAAATCAGGACCGAGCGCAGCGCGCGTTTGCGACGGTCGCGCAAGATTGGCGGTCGCGTCCTTCACTCCGACGACGTTCTTCAGCTCGTAGCAGCGCGCCATCGTCTGCACCGACATGTCGACGACCGAGCGACCAGGAATGTTATAAATGACGATCGGCGTGTCGATCGCATCGTTGATGGCCTTGATGTGCTGATAGAGCCCTTCCTGGCTCGGCTTGTTATAATAGGGTGTCACGATCAGAACCGCGTCGGCTCCAACCTTTTCAGCGTATTGCGACAGCTCGACCGCTTCATCCGTCGAGTTGGAGCCGGTTCCGGCGATGACCGGAACTCGCTTTTTCGCCGTCGTGACGCAAAGCTCTATGACGCGCTTGTGCTCATCGAAGTCGAGCGTCGGGCTCTCGCCCGTCGTTCCGACCGGCACGAGGCCGTGCGTACCTTCCGCGATCTGCCATTCGACAAACCGCGTGTAGGTCGCTTCATCGACCTTGCCATTTCTAAAAGGCGTGATGAGCGCCGTGATCGAACCTTTAAACATGCGTGCGCCTTGATTTGATTTCCGGAACCGGGTCCGTCCAGAAGGGCCGAAGCGTCTCGGTTGTAGACATCAACTGATGAAACTTGTCCTAAAGGGACCCACCAACCCGAGCCACGGTCTTGCCGCACAGACCTGCCACGTCGTCCGGCTAAGCGCTTGCGTCAGCGGCCATACCGCCGCTTAATGCAGCAGGACGAACACTTTTAGGCGCAAGCTCGACGACATTAGGCGCTCGTTAAGCTTGCTGCAAGATCGTGCAGCCGTGCGTCCCACCGAATGAGAAACGATGCCCCTAAATCCCGCCGTGGCAACGCCAAATCTCTTTCGTGCCGGTGCTTTGAGGAGCGTCGCGGCATGCTGTCTCGCCGCCGTGGCGCTTGTCGCGGGACCGCCTGTTTTTGCCGACTCGCCCCTGAGCGAGGTCCGTGCCCCGCGCCCTCTTCCCGCTGAGCAGAAGCAGCTTGAAAAGCTCGGCACGGCGCTCGCACCCCTTTTATCGGCCGAGCCATCCGCCGAAGAGGTCAAAAAGTTGAAAGAGGCCGTCGCGGCCGTCGGCGCCAAGGACATCGATCGTTTCAACGAAGCAAAAAGCGGCATTTCCGACCCGATCGGACGCAAGCTCGCCGATTGGATACGTCTCCGCGCCGGCCTAGGGGATCCTGCGGAGTACGAGACCTTTCTGAAGGACAATCCCCTCTGGCCCTCCCGCGCGATGCTCATTCAGCGGCTGGAAGAAGCTCTCTTTACGAAAGGCGGCAGCTCGAGCGCGATCAAAGGTTATTTTGCGAGTGAGGAACCGCAAACCGGCGCCGGCTATGCGGCCCTCGCATCCGCCTATCTTGCGGAAGGCAACACCGCCAAAGCGCGATCGCTTGCCGCCAAGACATGGCGGGAGATGACGCTTCCGCCGACATTGGAGAACGGCTTTCTTGCTCGCTTCGGCAAGCTCTTGACGGCTGACGACCACAAATGGCGTTTCAATCGGCTTGTAACGGACGATGTCCGCTATGCGGACAATCGCGCCGCACGCGTAGCCGCTGCGCGCCACCTCATTCCTCTTCTACCTCAGTCTGAACAGAAAAAGGCGACGGCGCGGCTCGCGGTATTCGACAAGGCCAAGAACGCACACGCATTGATGAGCGCGCTCAGCGGACATGGCGAGAGCGATGCGGGGCTGACCTTTCATCGCGCGCAGATGCTGCGCAAGGCGGGGAAGATAGAGGAAGCGGCCGATCTCATCCTCTCCGTACCGCCAGATCCAAAGAAGATTGCCGAACTCGACGAGTGGTGGGCGGAACGCCGCGAGCTTGCCTACGGCGCGCTGAAGCTCGGCAAGATGAAGCTTGCCTATAAGCTCGTCCAAAACGCCGGACCACTGAGCGTCAATCCCCTCAAAGAACAGACGTTCATGGCGGGCTGGATTGCCTTTCGCTACCTGAACAATATCGATGCTGCCGAAAAGCATTTCCGCGCCATGGCGGCAGCTGCCGACGGACCGCTCAGCCATGCGAAGGCAGAGTATTGGCTTGGCCGCGTCGCGGATGCGCGCGGCGACAAGGCCGGCGCTGCGAAACATTACCGGCTCGCCGCACAGAATACCGATACCTTCCACGGCCTGCTCGCCATGCAGATGCTGCAGCCCGGGCGCACGTCGCTCGAGATCAAGCCGCCCCAGTATCCGTCGGCCGAACAGATCCGAAATCTGATGTCGCGCGACGCGACGAAGGCTTTGGTTCTGGCGGCGAAGGCCAAGCTTTCCCGCCTTTACACGCGAAGTTTTCTCGTCGCGCTACATTCCGCTACGTCGAATGAAGCCGAAGCCGGAATGGTGGCCTACATCGCACGGGCGCTTGGCGACCCTCAAATGTCGTTGCGCATCGGCAAGGTCGCCGTCGCGAAGGGCCAGAACCTGTTGACGTACGCCTATCCCGTCACGGCTTTCCCCGGCTATAAGCCGCTGCGCAAGCCGCCTGAACTCGCTCTTCTGCTTGGCCTTGCGCGCCAAGAGACCGAGTTCGACTCGCAGATCGTCTCCGGTGCCGGAGCCAAGGGTCTTCTCCAGATCATGCCGGGCACGGCGCGCCACGTCTGCCGCGACTATAAGATGAAATGCGATATTTCGCGGCTGCTCTCCGACCCCCGCTACAACGTCACCTTGGCTTCGGCGTACATCGCCGATCGTATGGATGACTTCGACGGCTCGTATGTGCTGGGACTGACGGGCTACAACGCCGGTCCTGGACGCGCGCGGCAATGGATCAGCGAAAATGGTGATCCGCGGAATCCACGTGTCGATACCGTCGATTGGATCGAACGCATTCCGATCACCGAAACGCGCGACTACGTCACGAAGGTGCTGGCGAACATCCAGATTTATCGTGCACGGCTCGGCGATACAAAGAACGCGCTCCGCCTGCAGCAGGACCTCGTCCGCGCGCCTGAGCATTCGAAGGCTCCGAATAGCAGTCAAACGCGCGCAAACACGGCCGGCGACAACGAAGGCTAGGGAGAAACGAGACCATGTCGGCAGCCGCTCAAGGATATGAAGAGATCTATTTCACATCCCAGGACGGCTTGCGCCTCTATGGCCGCCATTATCGGGCACTCAACCCCAGTGGAGCGCGGCCGGTCGTCTGCCTTGCAGGCCTGACCCGAAACAGCCGCGACTTTCATACGATCGCGCTCGCCTTGAGCGGCAGCGGCATGCCACAGCGCGATGTCTTCACGCTCGACACACGGGGACGTGGTTTCTCGCAATACGACGACGATTGGAAGAACTACGCCGTTCCGATCGAAATGCAGGATGTTATCGACTACATGATCATGCTCGGCGTGCGTGAAGCGGGCATCATCGGAACGTCACGCGGCGGCCTGATCGCGATGGTGCTTGCGGCCGTACAGCCTTCACTCGTCGGCGCGGTTGTCCTCAACGACATCGGCCCCGTTATCGAGATGGATGGGCTCGCGCGCATCGCCGGCTATGTTGGGCGCGTCCCGGTCCCCAAGAGTTGGGCCGATGCCACTCGCATCGTTCTCGACCTGACTCGCCACGATTTTCCGAAGCTCTCCGATGCCGATGCGGAGGCCATTGCGCGTCAGCAATTCAATGAAAAGAACGGCAAGCCGATCAGCGGTTACGACGCGAAACTCTCCAAGTGCCTTTCGGTGCTCGACGGTCCGATGCCGCAGCTCTGGCCGCAATTTGAATCCTTGAAGCGTGTGCCCGTGCTTGTCTTGCGTGGCGGCAATTCGGACCTTTTGTCTGAGGAAACTGTCGAAGAAATGCGACGGCGTCATCCGCGCATGACGTCCTTCACCGTTCCTGACCAGGGCCACGCACCGCTTCTACGCGATGAACCGACGATTTCGGCTATTGCCTCATTCTTCGGACAAAACGACGAGGCGAACAACGGCAGGCGCTATGGCGTGCTGACGCGCAGCGACTTCGGTCACGCCTCGCGGCTGGTATCGACCTCACCACGATCGACACGGCGAGAAAATTCCGTCTGACCGCCATTCAATAGAATGCGCGCCTGTTCGACCCAACCCTCGCGCTCGATGCGGCCTTTGAATTCCAGCACCTGACTGACACGATCAATCTCGCCGCTCGTCCAGTTCGCGATCTGCTCGTAGCGCGAAATGCCCATGGCGTTGAGACGCTTTTCGATCAGAACGCCGACGCCGCGGATACGCTTCAAGTCGTCATGCGGACCTTGGCTTGAAGCTGCCATTGGCCTCGGCGGCTGTACCTCGACCTCGGCAGGGGGTGGCGTCGCAGCCGCCTCTTTCTCTTTGATTGCGTCGGACAACTTCGCCGGCATTGAAATCTTCGGATCGACTTTCGACAGCGGCGAGATCGGCTCGATGGGCTTCAGACCGCGTGTCACGCTCGCAGAGGCCGCTGCAATTGCTGCGGCCGCAGCTGCCGCCATTTCCGCCACAGAGCGGCCGTGGATCGCGGCAGCAACGCCGAAAAGCTGTGTCCCTGATCGCGTCTCGGCAGCGGCCGGTGCAGCAACTGTTTTTTCCGCGTCAGCTTCTTCCTTCGCCGATGGAGCAACGGGTTCCGATTGCGGGCTGTCGGCTGCGGCCTCCGGCTCGGACGCTTGCGCAGCAACCGACTCCGCGATGGGGGTGGTTGCTGGCTTTTCGATGGAAGTCGCGGCCTTTTGTGCGGCTACGCGGTTCCGCGAATAGTAGGTCTCGCCGCCCTTGGCCAAGATCTGCGCCTGCTCGACCCATTGCTCCCGGTCGATGCGCCCCGGAATGTCGAGCAGCTGACTGAAGCGATTGACGTCAGCGAGACTCCAAGCGGCGATATGCTCGAAGCTGTCGATGCCTTCGGCCTTCAGCCTTTGCTCGATGTCGGCGTCGATCGCGCGGATGCGCTGAAAATCGTCGCCGCCTTCGATCGGTTGCCGGACCACCGGCTCGGGCGCGGTTACAGGCACCGCGGAAGCAGGCTCTTCCGCGTGCGGCGGGTCCTCAGCGTCGAGCTTTTCATCATCCGCGTGGACGGCATCATCAAGAGGCGCATCAACGTGGTCTTCGATTTCCTCGCGGGCAATTTCTTCCGGTTCTTCGACAGGTTCCTCGACGACGCTGGGCGGCGGAGCAGGCTTCTCCTCTTTCGGCAGCTCAGGCGCTGGCTTTCTCGCGATGGAGCTTATGGATGCCGCGGCGGCAGCTTTGGCGGCTGCGACTGCAGTGGCGGCTGCGAATGTGGTCACGCCGCTTAACCGTGCCGTCAATCTTGCCGGCTTTTCGCTCGGCGTGACGACCGGTTCGGGCGCCGGCTCGCGCTCGACATCGGTCGTCGGCGGCTCAGGTTCGAGCGGTTCCGGCTCAAACGGTTCCGGTTCCGGCTCGATAACGGTCGGTTGCACCGGTGGCGGGGGCGGCGGGATCTCCGGTTCGGGCTCAGGCGGCGGAGCATAAGATCCGGGCTGATAAGCTCCGGTCACCGGCTTCAAAACGGTCGGGCGAATTTCGGGAATTGCTTTCCTTGGGATGCCTTCATTGGGATCGGGACCCATCAGCGCGCGCTCAAAGCGTGATGGGTCGATGAGCTTCGGCACCGGGCGGGGTTCCGGGCGGCGAATGACGTCAATTCTTGGCTGCACGGGGTCGATGGGGCGCGGAACGACTGGCGGCGCAGCGGGTCGGTGTAATACCGGCCGTGGCGCAGTGGCGCCGACCGGCAGGTGAAGCGGCGTATCAACCGTCACCGGCGCTCTGACATGAACGGGTGCCGACTGGCGCGAGCCCATGATCGCACGCTTTACCGTGCACGCGAGAAAAGCGCCCAGAAA
This sequence comes from Hyphomicrobium sp., assembly GCA_035547255.1. Taxonomy (GTDB): domain Bacteria; phylum Pseudomonadota; class Alphaproteobacteria; order Rhizobiales; family Hyphomicrobiaceae; genus Hyphomicrobium_B. The sequence continues at coordinate 3,324 of DASZVX010000101.1, read as the reverse complement.
ATAGGACGCGAGCAGAAGCAGAAATGTCTGCAAGAGCAGATACGTCATGTCCGGAACGGCCCCGCCTTACGGCAAACGATATACGCTGATGCTCTCCTCACGGCTTTTCCTCTCTGCATGAGATCCAGCCGGTTACCAATCCGAGCGCGAACGCCAGTCCGATCCACCAAATGAGTTTCACAAACAAATAATCCATGAACCCGTTCCTCGAAGCGAATGCGTTGGCTCAATTGACTTTGACATTGAATTCGATGCGGCGGTTTTTTGCCCTGCCCGCTTCAGTTGCATTATCGGCAATCGGACGGGTCGCACCGTAGCCTGTCGTCGACAGGCGTTTAGCATTGACGCCGTTCTGAATGAGAAAGTCGGCGACAGCGCGGGCTCGGCGATCGGAGAGCTTCTGGTTGCGCTCGTCCGTTCCTTCCGCGTCCGTATGGCCTTCAATTTCGATGTTGAAAGCGGGGCATTCGTTGGCGATTTGCACCAGATCCCGCAGAGTCTGCATGCTATCGGCGGTTAGATCCGCCTTGGCGCGCTCGAAATTGATCGTTCCTTTTGCTGAGGTTTGGCGCATCAGCGTCTGGCAGCTGTCGGCAGCTTTTTCATCCGCAGACATCACCGTGATTGCATCCCGGGCTTTGTAGCCGGGAGGCAGATCGGTCGAGAGAACGCTTCGAACTTCGTTCGCAACGCGATCGCTCTCCGCCGCACCTTCGATCATAACGTCCTTGGCAGAGATCGAAACGTCGCCGCGCCGCAGTTGCGCAAGCTGTTCAAGCGCTACCCGCGTCGCGGAGAGCCACGGCTCAGCTTGTGCGCCGACGACCTTCATATCGTCGGTTATGCTTTCGCCAGCATAGATCCGTTGCGCAGTTTCGATGAGGCGCACGCGAGAGGGATCGTCGGGAGCATCGCCCTCAAGCGTGATCATGCCGTTGGCGGCGCGCGTGGCTTTCCAGGAAAGATCCGTCTTCATCTTTCCCGTGAACGCGATATCGGTCGTCGTTTCACAGGTCTGCCCGGCAGCAGCCTTGACGTCCCCCGGAACCGTTTGGGAAGCGGAATAGTCATCCGTTTCGCCGGAAAGTTCGAGCTTGCGATCTGAAAGCAGGGACTTGCCTTTCGTCAGGCGGGACAACGACGCGAGGCCTGCGACGACGCATTGCTGCCAGCCCTCGGGCGCGCCGGGGGCTACCTGCATCTTGTCGTTTACGGCACGCCCGGGGAAGCGCGCCTTGACGGCGTCGACGAGCGCCGCTCTCGCGGCTTCGCTTGGAATCATCCCGATAACATCGACCGAAGAGCCGGTATTCACGACACCCATGACGTAGCCCGATCCTGCCGGAAACAGGTCCGGCTTCGGATAACGGATGCGGTCGACGATCTTGAAGTTTTGCGGCACGTCGAGTTTCAGCGTTCTGCGCACGTTGGACGCGACCTGCTCGTCGGCGGCTTCGCCCGAAAACGCCAGGTCTCTACCGCTGAAGGCCACATCTCCCGACTTGAGCTGGGCAAGTTGCTCGAGGGCGATGACAACAGCCTTTTCCCATCCGTCGGGCGCGCCGTCCGCGATGTCGGTGTGGTCGGAAAAGGACATCTTGCCAAAGAGCGATCTCGCGCGCGCGACAAGCCTCCCCCGCACATCGTCGCTCGGAGCGTAGCCCTCGATCATGAAGCCGTCGCCGCCTTTTCTAGCGTTCCAGACGTAGGGCCGCGCCATCGGCAAGGTGATTTTTTCTTCGGCGAGTCCAACGCCGGCCGGCCGCTGTTTCGCGAGCGCTGTCCTCGTCTGGCGATACGCCTGAGAGGTCGCGGCTTCGCCGCGCATCGACAGATCCAACGCCGAGAGCTCGGCCTCTCCCCGCTTTAATCCGGCAAGAGTTTTCAAACCGAATTCGGCCCCGGCGAGCCACGCATCAAGATCAATCGAGCCGCGCGCAAGGCGCATGTTGTCGGTGACGGTGGCGGACGGAAACGCGGCTCTGGCTGAATCGAGCAAGGATCGGCGCACACGTTCCGAAGGCACATCGCCTGCGAGTTGAAGCCGCTTGCTGCCGTCGGAAGTTGCCGACCACTGATAGTTTGCGACGTGCTCGATGAGCCCCGATCGGTTGTATGCAACACGCACTCCCCAGACGTTGCGCGCGTAACCTGCGGCCAACATAGGTCCGCGTTCCTCAGGCGCCTTGCCCGTCAGAACGACGTCACGGCCCGCGACATGCGGCGTGGCCCAAGTCAGGCCGGCGCGCTTCAGCGCCTCCGCGGTTCGTCGCGCAAGATCGTTTTCGATGTCTTTGTGCTGGACCTGAACGGCAATCCAACTCAGCGCCGCAATCGGGACGAGGCCCAACAGCCAATAAGAGGGATTGCAGCGCATTCGCACGCGACTCCGAAACAAAATGCAACACGGAGCCACGACGACGCGGTCAACGTCCCACAACAGGGAGAGCGATGTGCAAACCGCCCGCCCCCGTGGCTAGACTTTGATCCGAGCGGACCCCCGGCGGCGAGTATAGACAAGAGGTCGTCCCATTCCAAGCCGAGCGGCGGTGGCGCCGTTCCTTGTTAACATCATGAAATTAATAGATCTTTTTGACCCTTTTGCGCCGATCCGTGACTGTGCCGGCGGAGTGTTGCAACTCGGTTGTGCTAATGCGCATTCGCGGCAGCTGCATGGCAATCGTGGACGTCGTCGATCGGTTTACTCGGAGGTTGGAGACAACCGAAGCGTAATGACGGTCACGCCGGCGCCTCGCAGTGCGCGGCTAAAGTCGTCGTAAGCTTCTCGTCCGCGATCGGCAGAGACCGCATTGAGCCGAACCACGCGCCCGCCATCCCTCGCCGCTTTGATCATGCGATCGAGGGCGCCTTTCGAGTCCGAGGAGACGGGGTGCCTGTGGGCTTCGCGGCGGGCAAAATCGAGGACGGCGCTCGGTACGTCGTCATCGAAAACGATAAGGTCGGCGTTGCGAAGGAACCTCAACGCGATGAGAGTCAGTGTTTCGACGTTCTCGCCAACATGGATAATCGCGACCGATTGAGTTGCCTCATCGGGCGCGCGCAGAAGTTCCGCAAAATCGACCTCGCTCGGCGCACGTTGCGCGTCGCGTATCGCGCGTTCCGCGAAGCGATCCCAGAATCGCCGCCTTAGGCCGGGCGTCGCGCCCAATTGGTCGCCTTTTCTTCGCCAGACCTTGGCGGCTTCGACCCAGCGCTTCAAACCATCGGGCAGCAACGCTTCAACAAGAGAGCGGATCGTTTGGGCCAGGACCGGCGCGGCGCCATCCGTCGAAATCGCCAAAACGAGCGGCGAGCGGTTGACGA
>DASZVX010000100.1:0-67160 GCA_035547255.1 Hyphomicrobium sp. | reverse complement strand
GAGCGACGGTCGAGCCCATTTCCGACGGGGTCGGGGCGATCGTCACGCCGCAGCCCTTCAGGATCTCGACCTTTTCAGCGGCCGATTCGCCGAACGCCGAAACGATGGCGCCCGCGTGACCCATGCGGCGGCCCTTTGGTGCCGAAAGACCGGCGATGTACGCAATGACCGGCTTCTTCATGTGCTCCTTGGCGAAGAGGCCAGCTTCGGCCTCCTGCGGACCACCGATTTCACCGATCATCAGCACGGCATCCGTCTCGGGATCGTTCTCGAAGTGCTCGAGAACGTCACGGTGGGACGAACCGTTGATCGGGTCGCCGCCAATGCCGACCGACGTCGAAACGCCGATGCCAAGCGCTTTCATCTGCGCGGCCGCTTCATAGCCGAGCGTTCCCGAGCGGCCGACGATGCCGACGCGGCCCGGAAGGTAGATGTGTCCCGGCATGATGCCGAGCATCGCCTTGCCAGGCGAGATCGTACCGGCGCAGTTCGGACCGGTCAGGATCATACGCGCTTCTTTTTTGTAGCGGCGCATGTAGCGCTTCACGCGGATCATATCCTGAGCCGGAATGCCGTCCGTGATGCAGACGCAGTACTTGATTCCAGCGTCGGCGGCTTCCATGATCGCGTCAGCCGCGAAGGGCGGCGGCACGAAGACGATCGAGGCTTCCGCGCCCGTCTCGTCGACCGCGCCCTTGACCGTATTGAAAACCGGTCGGCCGAGGTGCGATGTGCCGCCTTTGCCGGGTGTCACGCCACCGACGACGTTCGAGCCGTAGTCGATCATTTCCTGCGCGTGGAAGGTACCGATGCGACCGGTGAAGCCCTGGATCAGAATCGGCGTCTTTTCATTGATAAAGATTGCCATTGGTACGTTTCTCCGGACTTAGGCTTTTTGGGCCGCTTCGACCGCCTGCTTTGCTGCATCGGCGAGGGTTTCCGCGCTGATGACGGTCAGGCCGCTGTTGTCAATGATCTTGCGACCTTCCTCGACGTTCGTGCCCGCGAGGCGGACAACGATCGGCAGCTTGATGTCGAGTTCCTTGACAGCGTCGACGACACCCTTGGCAACCCAGTCGCAGCGGTTGATGCCGGCGAACACGTTGACGAGGATAGCTTTGACATTCTTGTCGCGCAAAACCGCCTTGAACGATTTCGTAACGCGCTCAGGAGAGGCACCGCCGCCGATATCGAGGAAGTTTGCAGGCTCGCCGCCCGCAAGCTTGATCATATCGAGCGTCGCCATCGCGAGGCCGGCACCGTTGACGATGCAGCCGATGTCGCCATCGAGACCGACATAGGAAAGGCCGCGGTCCGAAGCATACGTCTCGCGCGGATCTTCCTGGCTCTTGTCGCGAAGCTCTGCGATGTGCGGCCGACGGAAGAGCGCGTTGTCGTCGAAGGACATCTTGGCGTCGAGCGCCAGGACTTGCTTTTCCTTCGTGATGACGAGCGGGTTGATTTCGACCATCATCGCATCGAGATCGCGGAAGGCGCGATAGCAACCCATGATCGCGGGCACGAGCTTGTTGACGATCTCGGGATCGACGCCCAGACCGAAAGCCAGCTCGCGTGCCTGGAACTGCTGCATGCCGACCGCCGGGTCAACGCTGACGCGAATGATCGTGTCAGGCTGGGATGCCGAGATTTCCTCGATGTCCATGCCGCCCGCTGCGGACGCGACAACGACGATACGCTCGGACGCGCGGTCCATCACGAAACCGAGGTAGATTTCGCGATCGATGTTCGTCGCTTCCTCGATGTAGATGCGCGACACCAGCTTACCGGCCGGTCCCGTCTGATGCGTGACGAGCTTGCGGCCGAGCATGAACTCGGCAGCGTCCTCGATTTCCTTCTCCGTCTTGCAAACCTTGACGCCGCCGGCTTTGCCGCGGGCGCCAGAGTGGATCTGCGCCTTGACGACGACCGTACCGCCCAGCTCGCTAGCGCGATACGCGGCCTGTTCGGGGCTGTAAGCAAGTCCACCGCGTGCGATCGGCACGCCGAACTTCGCAAGAAGCTCCTTGGCCTGGTACTCATGAATGTCCATGTCTTTGGACTCCTCGGGATTTGGCTTATCGTTTCCTGCTTATTTACTTGCTCGCTGCACGGGCAGCTTCGCCAGCCTTGATGGCCGCCGCAGTGACCAGCAGGTTCTTCGCCATCTTCTCGGATGCCGCGTCGATCATCTTGCCGTCGAGGGATGCCGCGCCCTTGCCCTGCGCTTCAGCTTCCTTGAGAGCAACCAGGATGCGCTCGGCGCGCTCGACTTCCTTGGCCGTCGGAGAGAAGATCTCGTTCGCGAGTTCGATCTGCGACGGATGAATGGCCCACTTGCCTTCCATGCCGAGTGCAGCACCGCGGCGAGCGGCGGCCTTGTAACCTTCCGGATCGTCGATGCCGCCGAACGGACCGTCAATCGGACGAAGGCCGAAGGCGCGGCAGGCAACCGTCATGCGCGACAGCGGGAAGTGCCACTGATCGCCCGGATAGTCAGGATTCAAACCGCCGATGACGACCGTGCGCGCCTTGTTGAAGGCCGAGTAGTCGGCAACGCCGAAGTGCATCGACTCGAGGCGGCTGTTAGCCGATGCGATGGCTTCCACATTGGCCATACCGAGCGGCGTTTCGATCAGGGCTTCGGTGCCGATCTTGTTCGTCAGGCCCTTCGCGACTTCGATCTGGCTGACGATGCATTCGACCGTGTAGACGTCGGCCGGAACGCCGACCTTGGGAATGAGAATCGTGTCGAGCTTGGAGCCCGCCTGCTCGACGATGTCGACGACGTCGCGATACATGTAGTGCGTGTCGAGACCGTTGATGCGAACCGAGACGCTTTTGCCGGCGCCCTTCCAATCGAGGTCGTTGAGCGCCTGGATGATGTTCTTGCGAGCCTGCTCCTTCTCGGGCGGCGCGACGGCGTCCTCGCAATCGAGAAACACGTAGTCGGCGGCGCTCTTGATGGCGCGATCGATCATGCTCGGGTTTGAACCCGGAACGGCGAGGTAGGAACGCTGCAGACGCTGCTTGCGGTTCGGGTAGAGAGTAAAGCTCATTTGGTTGTCGCCTTCCTAGCGAGTAAAATACTCGTTGTTGTCATTGTAAAATGATCAGGGATGCCAGCGCAGCATTCAAACGAGGAACGTCTGCGCCATCACGCGATAAAAGTGCCCGGCCGCTTGAGTAGCCGGGCACTCGAAGTCTTAGGCAGCTTTCGCCTTGATCGGCTCGGCGCTGGTTGCCGACTTGACCGGATTGTTCGTGAAGTACTCGGCAGCCGCCGCGGTGCCCGAACCCAACTTGACCGGGATGCCGCAATCCTTGAGCGCCATTTCCACGGCAAACAGGACGCCGCCGACCATGAACTCGTCGAGCGAACCGAGGTGGCCGATGCGGAACACCTTGCCCGCAACCTTGTTCAGGCCGAGGCCGAGCGACGTGTTGTAGCGATAATAGGCGGCCTTCGTGACGACGTTGCTGTCGAAGCCTTCCGGAACAAGGATCGCCGAAACCGTGTCGGAGTACCACTTCGGTTCCTTCGCGCAGAGCTTCAGACCCCAAGCGTGAACACCGGCGCGAACGCCAGAGGCAAGGCGATGGTGACGTGCAACGACGTTGTCGATGCCTTCGCCAAGCAGAAGATCGATTGAAGTGCGCAGACCACGGATCAGCGTCGTGGCGGGCGTGTACGGGAAAAAGCCCTGATCGTTCGTCTTGATCATGTCTTCCCAAGAGAAGAAGCAGCGGTTCATACGGCCGTTCTTGCTCTTGTTGGCGTCAAGCGCCTTCTGGCTGACGGCGAGGATGCCAAGGCCCGTCGGCAGCATGAAGCCCTTCTGAGACCCCGAAACGCAGCAGTCGACGCCCCACTCGCCCATACGCATGTCGAGCGAGCCGACCGACGAAACGCCATCGACCATCAGAAGTGCCGGATGCTTCGCGGCATCGAGTGCCTTGCGGACGCCTGCGACGTCGCTGGCAACGCCGGTCGCCGTTTCGTTCTGCGTGACGAACACGGCCTTGATTTCGTGATTCTTGTCCTTCGCGAGAATCTCAGCGTACTTCTCGACCGGAACGCCTGTGCCCCACTCTTCGTCGCAAACCTCAGGCTTCAGGCCGAGGCGCTCGGCCATGTCGACCCAGAGCAGCGAGAACTGGCCGAAGCGGCTCATCAGGACCTTGTCGCCGACAGCGAGAGTATTCTCAATTGCCGATTCCCATGCGCCCGTGCCCGACGACGGGAACAGGAAAACGCGGCCGTCCTTCATTTTGAAAACCTTCTTGAGGTCTTCGAAAATCGGCAGCGTGAGCTTCGGGAATTCCGGCGAACGCATGTCCTCCATCGGGAGATTCATCGCTATGCGCACGGCATCGGGGACGTTGGTCGGGCCGGGAATGAAGAGGTGAGGCGTGACGGTCGTCATGAGCGTTTCTCCGCGCTGCGTTGAGCCAAGCCGGACGCTCCCTGAACGGTTGCAGGGATGCGAGATCCGGCGTGCTTTTGCTGATCCTTCCGCCCGATCGCAGATGCGGGCGTTAGTTCTAACTAGCAGGCGGACAGTGGGGGTGTGAACGAAAAACTAGCAACACCCCGTTGGGCAGGGTGGGCTACCCACCGCTGCGGCTTTGTGCGCACAACGTTTCTATCTTATCGGGATGTGCTGCGGCACCAGGCTAGTGCTGGTCGTTACGGTTAACGGAAACGTGGAGCGCAACGGCCATCGCGCGATTCGATACGCCGAGCTTGTCGTATAAATTTTTCAGATGATATTTCACGGTGTTGCGCGAGATGCCGGTACGGGCCGCGATCTGCAGGTTCGTCCAGCCGTTCGCAAGAGCAGCAAGCAGCTCCCGCTCGCGCGCCGTCAATCCTTCCAGCGGATCGTGATTGAGCAAATCGATATCGACGTAGGGCAGCGACAAGCGGCCGCGAGCCACCGATACGACGGCTTCAAGCAGCACTTGCGGCTCTTCCGTTTTCGAGACGAAGCCCCATGCTCCGCCTTTGATCGCTTGCCTCAGGACATCGCCGCTGCGCTCGCCCGTATAGATCACGACGCGCGTCCGCCACTTCTCCTGCTTCAAACGGGTCAGCACAGCGCCACCCGTCATGTCGGGCAAGGTCCAACCAACGACGGCGATTTCGACGGGCTTGACCTTCAAAGCTTCGATCAGAGATTCGCCCGATGCATGGACGCCGCAAACGCTGAAGCGTCCATCGCGTTGCACAAGCGCCTCGAGCCCCGATCTGACGACGGGGTTCTGGTCCGCAATCGTGACCTCTATCTTGCCGGCCATCAGCGCCACGCCCCTCGAGAAACGGCCACATTTTGGTTCATGCCGCATGCGTCTCCGAATTCATCGGAACCGGCAACTCTCGTTGACGCGCTTAATACTCTGATGCTCCTGACCAGCTTTTTGAATCCAGTTTATATTTCAGTAGGTTAAATCGAAGAACGGGTGCAATGCCATACGACTAAAGCAGATAACGGTTGTTTTCTGGCAAATGCAAGGTCGGGGTTCGAAGCCGCGATCCTTGGAATCCCCAATCGCAGGAACAACAATCACAGGTTGATGACGTACCGCTCGTCTTGAGGTGGCCGGCGAAATTCTTTCCCGCGTCTCACAATTCAGTGAGGCACGGCTCTCTCTGTCGCCGAAAAGCGTAGGCTTCGGACGAACCCATTCCGTGAGCTGCGTAGGGAGAGATCATCATGTCGATGTCAGCGAAACGTGAGCGCGCGCTGCTGAATTCCGATGAGATTGCGATGCTGCGCTCAACACACCACCCAGACATTTATGATCTCACCCGAAAGGAACTGACGGATCTGCAGACGCGCTTGCGAGACATGCGCGACAAGGCGCGGACTCTAACCCGCCAGAAACAACGCGAAGCGCGTGGCAAGTCCGAGGCGCGCGGCAAAAGCTTTCCGGGTGGCGTCGAGCAGCCGCAACGGCGCAAGCAACTTTTCGCAGCCGCATTGAAGCGCGTGAAGAAAGAGCTCAATCGCCTGAACAAGCTCGAAGCCCGGATGCATCACGTCGAAGCGGCGCATAAAGCGCTTGCTCAACGTCGTGCTACGAACTTCGCACCAACTCTTCCGGCGAGCCGCACATCGGGAACCGGTATGCAGCCGCAAGAGAGTGTGCGGCGTCGCCGCGTTCTGCCTCGCGGGAAGGTCGGCAGCGTTCTCAAGCAGAACAAGGTCGCGCAAGCAGCGCGCGATGCGCGGCCGCAGTGACGCGCGGTTGATGCGATTTTAGTCGACATGCAAACTGGCGACCCCGGCAGGATTTGAACCTGCGACCTACGGTTTAGGAAACCGTTGCTCTATCCAGCTGAGCTACGGGGCCGGCTCAGGCGTTGCGGCAGCCATTTTCGGCCGCTCCCATCCGCGTGCTCGCAAAGCTATGCTGTGAGCGCTGCGGCGGGTCAAGGGCTTGCCGACGCGTGTGCACGCGAAGTCGGGGAATGATCTGGCAAGCGTTTGAATGCTCGATCTATTTCTACTTGTGATTGAATATGTCATTCCTGTGTCGTATGTTGGGCAAGGCCGCGAGGGCGCGGGAGGCTGAGAAGCTCAGCGGGGCCCCGCGAGGGCCTCTCGCGGCCACCCTTTCAGAAAAATCTTCCTTTCGGGCTGTTGGCGTTTTTTCACAAAACGAAAGCGCCTTGCACCGTCTTGCATCTTCGTTGCTCTGCGAAATGCTTGGCGTGCGGCGGCGTCTATGATTTTCTTTCGAACCATGGGGTGGGGTTCGAGATTGCGTATCGTTGCAGGGTTCAGCTTCGGGGCTATGGCCCTGGCGGCGCTACCGACAATCGGCAACAGCGCCTCTCTTGCACCCTGCACGCTCGAACCCGGTCCGGTGCGGACCGTCGCGCGCGTGCTCGACGGCGAGACGCTCGTCCTGGATGACGGAAGCGCGGTCCGTTTGATCGGCGCGCTAGCTCCGAGAGCACGCGATGCCGGCGCCGAGGCGGGCGCATGGCCGCCCGAAACCCAGTCCATCAAAGCACTTTCAAATCTGGTCCTCGGACGGAGGGTGAAACTCGCGTTCGGCGGTCGCAAAAAGGACCGGTACGGACGTTTCCTGGCTCAGGTCTTTATCGAAAGCGGGGGGCGGGAAGAATGGGTGCAGGGCACGATGCTCGCGACCGGCCAAGCCCGCGCCTACGGTCTGCCTGAGAGTTTTGCATGCTCTCGCGAGCTTCTCGCACATGAGGGTGAAGCACGCCGCAATCGGCTTGGCCTCTGGAGCAACGGCGTCTATCGGCCGATGCCTGCGGAGCATCCTGGCGCACTACTGAAGTTACGTGGAAAATATGAGCGCGTGATCGGCAGCATTGCGTCGGTCGGGCGTACAAAGAGCGCCACTTATCTCAATTTTGGAACGGACTGGCGCTCCGATTTCACCGTGCGGATCGGAAAGAACGTACTCGCCGCAAATCCGGAGTTCGCGCAAGCGCTCGACGCCCTTCAATCAAAAAACGTGATTGTTCGCGGCTGGATCGAGCGGCGCAACGGACCGTTGATCGACGTTGCCGATCTTTCCCAAATCGAAGTTCTCGATGGGGAGGAAAACGCCGCGAGTCCTTCAGGTGTCAGTGCCGCGCCTTCGCCCGATAGCGCGCAGCCTGCGAGCGCGCCAGCCGATCCACAGCTCGATACGGACCCGTCCAAAAAGTTGCGCCCGGCTCCGACGGAAGGTGCGGAACCGGGCGCTGTAAATTTGTAGCCGGCTGGGCCGGTGAGACGTCAGGCTGCTTCGCCGACCGACTCGTTGTCGGCAACCCGGCGGCCCTTCGCGCTCTTCGACAGGATATCGGTGATGCGCTGAACCGCGCCGCGTTCGTCGAGCTTTTCGACAGCTGCAAGCTCACGCGCCATGCGATCGAGGGCATCCTCGTACAACTGGCGCTCGGAGTACGACTGCTCCGGCTGAGCTTCCGAGCGATAAAGGTCGCGGACGACTTCGGCGATCGAGATCAGGTCGCCGGAATTGATCTTTGCGACGTACTCCTGCGCCCGGCGGCTCCACATCGTGCGCTTGATGCGCGCCCGACCCTTGAGCGTCTCCATTGCCTTCTTCACAAGGCCTTCGTCGGCGAGCTTGCGCATGCCAACGCTGGCGAGCTTGCCGGTCGGGACGCGCAGCGTCAGCTTCTCCTTGTCGAAGGTGATGACAAAGAGTTCGAGCGACATGCCGGCGATTTCCTGCTCCTCGATGCCGACAATGCGACCGACACCGTGAGCCGGATAAACAATGAACTCATTGGCCTTGAAGCCATGACGCTGGTTGACCGGCTTCTTCTGCACCGCGAGAAGCTGGCGCGCCGCAGCCGCCTTCTCGGCGATCGCCTTGGGCGTCGTCGGTTGGGCTGCCGGAGCAACGGACGTCGTCAGTTTCTGACCAGCGGGCTTGTGGGCACCTGCCGGAACCGTGATAGCGCGCTGAGGCGCGGCTGCCGCGGATTTTGCAGCAAACTGAGCCGGCGAAACGGGCTTCCTCGCCATGAGTGCTTCGGGCTTCGCCACAGGCTGCGGTTTCTTAACGGATTTGGTGGACGCGACAGGCTGCGCAGCCTTATGCTTGCTGAGCGGCGGCTTATTCGTTGCTTCAGCCTTCGGCTTGCTCGGCTTCGCAGCCTTTTGCGTGCTTGCGGCCGATTTCAGCGGAACGGCCTTACGAACCGCCGGTTTCGCTGCGGACTTGGGGCTGACCGGAGCTTTCTTCTTTTGCGCCATATTTTTCTCACTCTCGCGTACTGAGCATCGCCGGGGGGCCGGCTCGCAGTCGGGCCGCCTTGGGAGGCGGGCATTAGTGCTATGGGCGTATTGCCGACAGCACGCACGCATTGGGCCAAACCTTCCCCCTTAAGGAGAGGCGGTCCCCTGCGCGCTCATATGTGGCCTAACTTTGCAAACTCCATCCGGCTCTGAATTGGCCTTGTGACGCCCCATAACATTTTGTTGAAAGCCGACCCTCAGAGTCGAGCGGCCTTCTTTTGTTCGCAGCCGTTTCGGATTTGTGCAGACTCATTGCCATCGACAAAGACTCTAGCATAATCCTGGCGGCAAATGAAGGCCGACCTCCTGAGACAATCTGGTCGAGCTTAAGCGACGCGCCAAAACGGCACGGAAGCCACTAATAGCGGCGATAATTTATTTCAATTTGACGGCATTCTAGCCGAACTTCTGGGTCTCAGTCCCCAGAACCGGGGTTTGGCGAGAAATATTTTTCGAATTTGCCGGGCTCGTCCTTAATGTCGTCTGCCCCAGGCAGGGCTGGCTTTTTGGAGGTGATGTTCGGCCAGCTCTCTGAGTACTGGCGGTTTAGCTCGAGCCAACGGTCCATGTTCGGCTCCGTATCGGGCTTGATAGCGTCGGCGGGGCATTCGGGTTCACAGACGCCGCAATCGATGCACTCGTCGGGATGAATGACGAGCATGTTCTCGCCTTCGTAGAAACAATCGACCGGGCAAACCTCGACACAATCGGTGTATTTGCACTTTATGCACTTATCGTTGACGACGTAGGTCATGCAGATTCCTGGTCTGTGCGATTGTCGCCCGGCTACGAATCGAAGGTTCGCGCGCACACTGGCGGCGTCTTCTTAGCATAGGCGGCACGATTGCCTAGATGGAGCGAAGTCACAGTTACGACCGGCCCTTGAGTTTATCGATTTGGCGGCGATCCCGCTTGGTCGGCCGCCCCGCACCATCCGGCCGGACCGCCAATTTCGGTATTTCCCCGGGCACGTCGGCCGCCCCGGTTTGAGACGCGGCGCGCGGCGGGGACGGTGCAAGATCATGGAATAACAATCGCGCCTCGGTAGCGGGTCCCCGGCGTGTACCAATCGCGAGGATTTCGAGACTGCGCACGGCAGGGCCGATGACCAGGGTCAGCACGTCGCCGGGCTTCACGAGTGTGCTCGGCTTGTCGATCTTTATACGGTTCACCCGCACCTTGCCGCGGGCAATCAGATCTTGGGCAAGGGTCCGCGATTTGGTAATCCGCGCGAACCAAAGCCACTGATCGACGCGCTGATTGGAGCCGGCATCTGCCGCCGCCATCAGGTCGAACCGGAGCCTTCGCTACGCTTTTCCATTTGGGCCTTCAGCGCGGCGAGGGCGGCAAAGGGTGAGGACGATTCCGCGGACCCGGACTTCGGCGGTGCCGCGGTCACGACTTGTGGCGACCGGCGAGACTCATCGCGCCGCCGCCCTTCGCCGTGGCGATTATCGCCCTGACGGTTTGGGCGCTTTTCGTGATCGCGACGTGGCTTCCCGTTTTCGTCGCGCTGCGCGCGATGCTCATTCGGGCGAGCGTCGCCGCCGCGGCGTTCGAACCGCGGGCGATCAGACCGCTGATCGGGCCTCCTGTTAGCGTCGCTGGCCTCTGCGGCGGCGACCGGCGGAGCAGTCCCTTCGGCAGGCGGCGTGCTGGCCGGCGTTCCGCGATCGTATCTCGGTTTGCCGCGCCGATGACGCCCTTCGCGTCCCCCCTCGCGGTGCCCGCCTTCGCGGCGATGGTGACGGCGCGGGCGCCAGATCTCTTCGAATGTCTCGGGCTGGGGCTCAGACTCGCCCGCCGCGAGTGTTTCGCTTTGCGGCACGGCCGTCTCGCCATTGGCGGCTGTTTCGGTTGTCTCCGACGTCGCCGCCTCAACTGCTGGTGCTTCAGCGGACTCGGTCGTGGCAGCGACTGCCGTTCCGGCCTCTTCTGGGGGCTGCGTTTGCGGTTCGGAATTTGCTTCTGGGGCGGCCACGGCGGCGGGCGCTTCGACCGGTGGCGCCACGATCGGACGTCTCTCGAGGCGGAAGCCCAGCGATTTCAGAACTTCCCCAAGCTCTCCCGCCGAGCAGCCGAGGATCGACATCATGTCGTCCGTCGCTTTGAAGCCGCCGTCACCGGTCGAGCCTTTGGGCGGGGTGTCGGCCCTTTCGGGAGACGAACGCCACGCAAGCAGCGGGCGGATCAGATCCGCAAGACGCTCGAGGATGTCGAGGCGAACGGCGCGCGGCCCGCAGACATGGAAGCCATGCGCGCGATAGAGCGCTTCCGGCACCGTCGGATCGGTTGCGACGGAGGTCAGACCCGGTCGCGGCAACTGCGGGACGACATTCGCGCTTGTGCCGTTCTTCAAAAGCCAGAGCGTTGCCGCGAGATCGGCGGCAGCAGGCTTCAACATGATGGGGAAGAAAATGTTGAAAGCGCCGAACCGGAGCCCGTACTTGCGCAGTTCCGCCCGCGCTGCCTGATCAAGGGCATTGACGTCGTCGGCGACGATCTCGCGCTTCAATGCGCCAAGATTTTCCTTGAGCTGAAATGCAATGCCGCGCGCCAGGCCCTGCAGTTCGCTGCTCTTCGACATCTCGGCGAGCGGCTTCAGCTTTTCGCCCATCATATCGTCGAGCCAGGTTTTGAGACGCGCCTCAATCTTCTCGCGGTCGGCCTCGCTCATGTTTTCATCGGCGATCAGGGAGAGGCCCGGCTGCAGCGGATCCTCGGAGCGTTCAAGCTTTGCGATCTCATCGTCGCGCCAGACGATGACGCCTGCGCGGGTCAGCTTGAATGCATCATTCTGACCCGCAGCCACGCGGCGTGCGCGCATGCCAAGCTCGCGCGTGACGACCTGCATCGCCGCCTGCCGGGTTGCGCGTTCGTGGATGCCGTCACCTGCTGCGTCGAGCGTGAAGCAAAATCCTTTCAAGCGGCCGACGAAGTGGCTTTCCACCGTGATCGCGCCGTCCTCGGCGATGTCCGCCGTCAACTCATCCTTGTCTCGCATACCCTTCATCAGTGCGCTGGTCCGGCGATCAACGAAACGCTGCGTCAAGCATTCGTGGAGTGCGTCGGAAAGACTATCTTCTACGGCCCGTGTCCGTTCCTGCCAGTGAGCAGGGTCATTCAGCCAATCGGGCCGATTGGCAACGAATGTCCATGTGCGGATGTGCGCGATGCGCGTCGCAAGCGTGTCGATATCGCCGTCGGTGCGATCCGCCAAAGCCACCTGCTTTGCGAACCAATCCTCCGGGATGCGGTGCGTGCTGCCGGTCAGATGCCGATAGAGATTGGAAATGAGTTCGGCATGACTCTGGCCCGATATCTTGCGGTAATCGGGAACCTGACAGACGTCCCAAAGAAGCGCGACGTTCTGCGGCGTCGAAGCGATGTCCGAGATTTCATGATCGGCGCTCAACGCTTCGAGCGCGGCCACGTCATCGGTTGTGCGGGCGCGAGTCAGACGTTGCTCGCGCGGCAATTGGCGAAGCGAATCATGCAATGCCGAGAGCGAGGCGAAATCGAGATTGCGATTACGCCATTGCAGCGTGCGCACGCTATCGAAACTGTGCGTCTCAAGGCGCTCGACGGTGTCGGCATCGAGCGGCTCGGCACCGCCCGTAACACCGAACGTTCCATCGTTCATATGACGGCCTGCGCGGCCCGCAATCTGCCCGATCTCGCCCGGCGTCAGATTGCGATGGTTCTGGCCATCGAATTTTCTCAACGCCGAGAATGCGACGTGATCGATGTCGAGGTTCAGTCCCATGCCGATCGCGTCGGTCGCAACGATGAACTCGACGTCGCCCGACTGGTAGAGCGCGACCTGTGCATTGCGCGTGCGCGGCGACAGCGCGCCAAGCACGACGGCCGCACCGCCGCGCTGACGGCGGATCAATTCTGCAACGGCGTAAACGTCCTGTGCCGAGAATGCGATGATTGCCGAACGAGCGGGCAAGCGCGTGATTTTCTTCTCGCCGCTGTAGGTCAGCTTCGACAATCGCGGACGAGAAATGAAGTTTGCCCCTGGGATCAGCTCGGAAATCGCGTCGCGCATCGTCTGCGCACCGAGCAGCAAAGTTTCCGAGCGGCCCCGCGCATGCAACAGACGATCGGTGAAGACGTGTCCGCGTTCGGGATCGCCGCAAAGCTGGATTTCGTCGATCGCAAGAAAATCGACGTCGATGTCGCGCGGCATCGCCTCGACCGTCGACACCCAATAGCGGGCACGCTCGGGCTTGATCTTTTCCTCGCCCGTGATCAGCGCAACGTTGTCGACGCCGGCGCGCACTTTGATCTTGTCGTAGACCTCACGCGCCAGGAGGCGCAGCGGCAGACCGATCATGCCGCTGCTGTGGCCAAGCATGCGCTCTATGGCGAGATGCGTCTTGCCAGTGTTTGTCGGTCCGAGCACCGCGGTGACGTTGCGAATGCGGGCTTCGAGATCACTTACCATGTCGTGCCTGACTCCGGATCAGACCCTGGCATTGCAGAGCAGGGCCGTGAGATCAAGGGGATATTATGTGCTCCTTCCGGAGCCCGATCTTCCGCTCTAGTTAATCGGTCCGGCGCTTTCAGGGTTCATTGCCTGAGTGCAATCCGCGCGTTATCGGCCGCTATGATATTGATTTGTTCCGCCGTCATGACCGCAGGTCCGATCGTTGATGGTACCGAGATGCGGTACGGCACGTAGATGCCGACGCTCGGAATGGCGCGCAATGCGATCTCGATGTGATCGTAGTCAATCCAGGAATTCACGAAATCCGTCCGCTTATGGCCGGCAATCGGGACATATTTGACGCGGCAAACGAGGAGTTCCCGAGGCTGGCCGCTGGGACGCTCCTCCTTGATCGCCTCGCGGCCCTTGAGCGACAGGCGGAGATCGAATCGGGCTTTGCCGTCGAAGACCGGAATGGTCCGACGGCAGGCATCGGAGCTGGTCACTTTCGAAATCGCGAGCGTTGCGGAAATCGGGTCGAATACATGCTTCAGGTTGTCGGGCGATACCTTGATCGTGTCGGGATTAGGCGGCTTGTTCGGAACGAGCGCGATGGTCTTCACGCCCGCGGGGTCGAATCCCAGCTTTACGGACGTGATTTTCTTGTTCGTCTTGTAGCTCATTTCATAGGCCACCGGCAGCGGACCGCTTTTGTCGAGCGCACCGCTACCGGTGAACGTGCCTATCCATTTGAATGCGCCAAATAAGGCCGAGATCTCGGTCCTGCCGGTCGCCGAATAGGTCTGACCGCTATAGTGCGATGTAAAGTTGTAGACGCCCACTTCAATGCCGTTGAACGTCAGCCGATAGCGGGCATTGACCTGGTTGGGCCAAGCCATGTCGTGTGCGGCAGCTGACCCGATCGCCAGAGCCGCAGTCGCTGCGGTGAGCACGCTGAAAGCCGAGAAGCGCCGAAGCGCGCCGGCTTTGGACATGTCCATGGCTCTTCCCTGCGCCCGGATGCGACCTCCCGATTAGGCTGAGTTTGCGTCGATTCTTGGACTTTCCGCCGCGGGTGAGGTATCGCGCAAACCCGGATTTGGCCTCTGCGGGGAATTCGTAAAAGGTTCCTGCGCTGCGGCCCTGCTTGACGGGCATCCCGGCCGTCAATTATACAGCGCGCCAGAGACCCCGTGAGCCCTGCTGACGGGGCGCATTTTTTGCTGCAACAGCAGATTTCGATGGACCGCTCCCGCTTCGAGGGCTGCGGCGTAGGAGACTATCATGACGAGGCGCTGCGAGCTGACTGGCACTCTGCCACTGTCCGGCCAACTCAGAAGCCATGCCGAGAACAAGAGCAAGCGCAAGTTCCGGCCCAACCTCCACAACGTTACGCTGATGAGCGACACGCTCGGCCGCAAGGTCCGCCTGCGCATCTCGGCGCGCGCGCTGAAGTCGGTCGAGCATCGCGGCGGTCTCGACGCCTTCCTTCTGAAGGCGAGCAACGACGAGCTGTCGGCGGCATGCCTGAAGCTGAAGCGTGAGCTTCAGAAGGCGCAGACGGAGAAGGCGGCCTAAGGGCCAGCCCTTGCCTACCCTCAGAGAATTTTAGCCCGGTCGGGGACTATTCCTGCGGCCGGGCTTTTGCTTGCCCGCTGCCGTTGACCGTGAACTGCAACAACATCGTCCGCTGCAGGACGTGATTGAAGTTGTCATCGGAAATCATCGTGACCAGAACCTCGCCGGTTTTGA
Source organism: Hyphomicrobium sp. (assembly GCA_035547255.1). Lineage (GTDB taxonomy): Bacteria > Pseudomonadota > Alphaproteobacteria > Rhizobiales > Hyphomicrobiaceae > Hyphomicrobium_B. The sequence continues at coordinate 52,181 of DASZVX010000100.1, read as the reverse complement.
GCCGCGTGACCGATAGGCCTTCCATATTGTCGATCTGATCGGCGAGGTCGGCTTCGATCAGCGTCTCGCCTTCCATGGTGCGACCCGGCTTGACGTCACCGGGCGCAATGCGTCGCAGCCGCATCTTTACGCCCTCGGTCCAGCGAAAGCGTCGCTCGAGCACGAAGAGCGTTCCGTCGTCGAGGCTCGAAAGATCGGTGACATCGTAATCGCCGATGTTCTTCAGATGGATTGTTGCCGGGCCATTTCGCGTCCATAGCCAGCCGGTATGATTGCGCGAGAGATCGTAAAGCCGTTCGGAGAACGCAATCACAGAACCCTTGTGCGGCCCGCCGCGCATCACCGTCATGCCTTCGAGGCCCTGGTTCGGTCGCATGCGCCGCGCGGCGGCTGGTAGCGGCACGGTGCCTCGATCGGCAGATAATCCTTCGGACGACAATCCGTAACGCTTGATGCGATGCCGTCGCTCGAAAGCGACGAGAACCGAGCCCCGTTCGAGAGTCCCGGTTTCAAGCGCGATCGCTTCGGAATCCCGCTCACGTCCGATCGGCTTTCCGTCACGAGCAAGAAGCGGCCCGAGGTGCGCCTCCGCAATGCCAACCGGATGCACACCGTCGTAGACTATCGTCCCCGTCATCCAGGCGCCGGAGTCGGAAATCGCCAGCAAGGTTTTCGCGTCGTCGCCGACGACGAGGCCGGACCAGCCGCCAAAATTAGCGGAGGGTGACGACAGGATCAGTCCGCCGCGGAACGTGAGCTTACTCGACGATAGGGCTCGCTCGGCCGGTTCAGTGCGCGCGAAGTTTCGGATGATGGCGGCATCGACGGTGATCGGGCCAGCCTTCAATTTCGCGATATCAGGCTTGGCATCGGCCAACACCGCGTGGTGCCAAAGACCAAAGATGAGGGCGATAAGAACGGCGCGTGTGCTGTGTGCGAGCGTCACGCCCGTGCCTCAATGCATCAACGCGCGTCGCCGCACAGGCCGGGAGACTTTTTCCGGTTTGGAATCTTCTTCAAAAAGCTCGACGAGTTTTTCGGTCATGGCGCCTGCAAGCTCGGACGCATCCGTGATCGTCACGGCACGGCGATAATATCTCGTGACGTCGTGACCGATACCGATGGCGATGAGTTCGACGGGCGACCGGGTCTCAATCTCGTTGATGACCTGACGCAGGTGCTGTTCGAGATAGCTTCCGGAATTGACGGATAATGTCGAGTCGTCGACCGGCGCGCCGTCCGAAATCATCATGAGGATGCGCCGTTGCTCGGAGCGTCCGACAAGACGCGAATGCGCCCACGCGAGTGCTTCGCCGTCGATATTTTCCTTGAGCAGCCCTTCGCGCATCATCAGCGCCAGCGAATTCTTCGAGCGCCGCCACGGCGCATCGGCCGTCTTGTAAATAATGTGGCGCAGATCGTTCAGCCGACCAGGCGACGACGGCTTTCCGGCTGCGAGCCATTCTTCGCGCGACTGTCCGCCCTTCCAAGCCTTCGTCGTGAATCCCAGAATTTCGACTTTGACACCGCAGCGCTCGAGCGTGCGCGCGAGAATGTCGGCGCAGCACGCGGCAACCATGATCGGACGGCCGCGCATCGAACCTGAATTATCGAGGAGCAACGTCACGACGGTATCGCGGAATTCGGTATCGCGTTCGCGCTTATAGGAGAGTGCTCCTGCCGGATCGGTGATCACGCGGGTCAGCCGCGCGGCGTCGAGCATTCCTTCTTCGAGATCGAAATCCCAACCACGGTTCTGTTGTGCGAGGAGCCGACGCTGCAGCTTGTTTGCGAGCTTGGCAACCGCTGCCGAAAGCGTCTTCAGCTCTTTGTCGAGGAAAGCGCGAAGCCGTTCCAATTCTTCGGGCGTTGAAAGCTCTGCCGCACCGACTTCCTCGTCGTGGGCACGCGAGAAAACCTTGTAGCCGAACGCTTCGGGATTATCGAGGACGGTCATGTTCGGACGCCAAGGCGCAGGCGCCTCGTCGTCGTCGATGCTCTCTTCGTCCATCTCCTGCTGTTCAGTCTCGCCGGAATCGACCATCTCCTCCGTTTCGGAGAGATCGCCTTCGGAAGGCTTTTCTTCGCTTTCCTTGTCCTCGCCGTCGGAGCCTTCGTCGTTTGCTTCTTCCGACTCTTCGGTTGCGCCATCATTGGCGCCCTCGTCGCCCTCGGCCTCTTCTTCGCCTTGCTGCACCTCGTCGGACTGATCGACCATCTCGAGGACCTTGAGCAGGTCACGAATCTGGCGGCCGAACTGTTCCTGATTTTCCGAAAGGGCTCCGAGCCGGTCGAGCAGCTTGCTGCCGCGCGCTTCGATCGTCGGCCGCCAGATGTCGACAAGGCCCTTGGTCGACGGTGGAGGCGGCAGCCCCGTCAGGCGTTCACGGATGAGCAACGCCAGCGCATCTTCGAGCGGCGCCTCGGAGCGATCGGTGACCGATCTGAAGCGGCCGTGACCGTACTGATCTTCAAGGCGCGCCGTCAGATTCGCCGCCATGCCGGGCATCCGCATGGCGCCCAACCCCTCGACGCGGGCTCGCTCAGCAGCTTCGAATACGGCACGCGCCGGTCCCGGCGGCGGGGCAACCCGACGATGGATCTTCGCGTCGTGGCAGCCGATCTGCAGGGCGAGGCTATCCGCCCAGCCGCGCGCCAACGCAATGTCCTTCGGTGTCGGCGCGCGCGGCGGCTCGGGAATGTAGACCGACTTGCCTGAGACATCGCCTTTGCCCGGCCCGAAATCCACCTCGACCGCGCCATCTCCGGCAATGGCGCGCACGGCCGGTGCGAGCACGCGCTTCAGCGGCTCGGACGGTGCTTCACGGCGCTTGATCGGTGGTGAACTCATTGGGGATTGCTCGGCCCATCTTTCGACGCAGATCTTTCAGCGGGGAAGGGCGGCGATCAGCTCAGCGCGACGTTCGCCGTGCTTTCCGAAAGCTCTTCTCCGAAGCAGCGCTGATAGAACTCCGCGACCAGCGGCTTTTCGAGATCATCGCACTTGTTCAAGAAGGTCACGCGGAATGCAAAGCCGATGTCGCCGAAGATCTCGGCATTCTCTGCCCACGTCATCACGGTTCTCGGGCTCATCACGGTCGATAGATCACCGTTGATGAAGGCCGAACGCGTCAGATCGGCGACGCGCACCATATGCGACACCTGCTTGCGCTTGGCGTCCGTCTTGTCGAAAGCCTTGACCTTCGACAGCACGATTTTCGCTTCGTCGTCGTGGGGCAAGTAGTTCAGCGTCGCGACGATCGACCAGCGGTCCATCTGGCCTTGGTTGATCTGCTGCGTGCCGTGATAAAGACCGGACGTGTCGCCGAGGCCGATCGTGTTCGTCGTTGCAAACAAGCGGAATGCCGGATGCGGACGGATCACCTTCGACTGATCGAGCAGCGTCAGCTTGCCTGAGACTTCGAGCACGCGCTGAATGACGAACATCACATCGGGACGGCCGGCATCGTATTCGTCGAAGACGAGCGCCGTGTTGGTCTGAAGCGCCCAAGGAAGAATGCCTTCCTTGAATTCCGTCACCTGCTTGCCGTCCTTCAGCACGATCGCGTCCTTGCCGACGAGATCAATGCGCGAAACGTGGCTATCGAGATTGACGCGCACGCAGGGCCAGTTCAGGCGCGCCGCGACCTGCTCGATGTGCGTCGACTTGCCGGTGCCGTGGTAGCCTTGGATCATGACGCGGCGGTTGTGCTTAAAACCCGCCAGGATCGCGAGCGTCACGTCGCGATTGAAGAGGTAGTCCGGATCGAGATCGGGGACATGGTCCTCGGCCTTGGAGTAGGCCGGAACTTCGAGATCGCTATCGATCCCGAAAACTTGACGCACGGACAGCTTCATGTCCGGCAAATTTGTGGGTTGGGCGCCCGGGGCGCTCGTCGTCGTGCGCATCAAAATATGAGTCCCGATGAATGCCGCCCAACAGCCTCAGAGGCTTGCGGCCGGGTGCGATCTGGGAGGCTTAAGCGCACGCGGCTCAACGGCCCAGTCTTAGACCAAGCCCGCTTGCTTCAGATAGTTATAGGCTTGGAGGATTTCACGCAACTTTTCCTCGGATCGGCTGTCGCCGCCGTTCGCGTCGGGATGGTGAACCTTCACCAGTTCCTTGAACCGCGCCTTGATGTCTTCGCGCGTGGCGTCGTCGCCGAGGTCAAGGGTCTTGAGCGATTTGCGCTCCAGAGGCTTCAGCTGGCGGCGGAACGTCGACGGGGCCGTGCGCGACGACCTGGCTTTCCGCGTCATCCTTGCCGTGCTTTCGGCGACACGGGCAGCGGCCTCTTCAGTGCGAGCGCCGTCGCGCGTTCCGTGGGCCCAGGCGTTGGCACCCGTTTTCCACGTCGGCCGGTGCCCCGTCAGGGCATCCTTACGGAAGCTATTGACCTCCGCATCGCTCATGCCATCGAAGTAGTTGTAATCCTGATTGTACTGACGCACGTGATCCACGCAAAAGTGGAAATATTCGCCATCGCGGCCGCGCCCCTTCGGCGCCTTGTGCAGCCCGGGCTTGTCGCAGCCCTTCCATTGACAGAGAGGCGCGCGAGTCTCCTTCTTGGCGCCTTGTGAGCGCTTTGACGACACGCGGATGCTGTCGAAGTATTTGGAATCAAGTTTCATCGGCCGGTGATTATGATCGTTCGGTTCGGTGGAAACAAGGCGTCAAGAATTCCGCTTGATTTCTTCTGCGAGTGTGCACGCAAGCCTTTAACAGGCTGTTTCACGAAAGCCTCACATCCGTTAGATGGTGTTGACGATCAAAGAGAGCAACACAGAATGTCCATTACCCAACGCCTTCGCGAAAAGCTGATGATCGAGCTTCGCCCGACGCGGCTCGACGTCATCAACGAGTCGGAACTCCACGCGGGGCATCGAAGCTCGCCCGGCACGGGCCAAAGTCATTTTCGCATCCTCGTCATCTCCAGCGCCTTTGCCGGGAAGTCCCGTGTCGAACGCCATCGCCTCGTCAATGATCTGCTGAAGGATGAAATCCAGGGTGGCATTCATGCGCTGGCGCTTGCGACCGTCGCGCCCGGCGAACCAATCCCGCCAGGATTTTCCGGAACGCCGTAGAATTACCCGCGCGCCGTTTTGGATTGCGTTGTCCCGGTCGCGGTTGCCGCCGTCAAAGGCTTGATGCGGATCGCCGTGATCTTGTTGCGACTCTTGCGCAGGATTTCGAACCGGTAACCGTGGAAGGTGAACACCTGTCCAGGTTCAGGAATCGTTTGCGCTTCGTGGATGACAAGGCCCGCGATGGTGGTCGCTTCATCGTCCGGAAGATCCCAATCCAAATGGCGATTGATGTCGCGTATCGCGACCGTTCCGTCGACGTTGACCGTGCCATCGGACTGCATCCGGATATGACTGTCGGGGTTATCGTGCTCGTCCGTGATCTGGCCGACAATTTCTTCGAGGATGTCCTCGAGCGTGATCAGGCCCTGCACCTCGCCGTACTCATCGACGACCAGCGCCATCTGTATCTTCTTCTTCAGGAACTGATTGAGCTGATCCTTAAGGGTCGTCGTATCGGGCACAAACCAGGGCTCTGTCGCTGACTTCATGATGTCGAGCGTATCCGGCGCCCAACCGGTGCGTGAGAGGGCGAGCAGCAGATCCTTGGTATGGAGTACGCCGACGATATTCTCCGGCTCCTCCTTCCAGATCGGAACGCGCGTAAATTGCGACTTCATTAGTTGGTCGAGAATCTTCGCAGGCGGGTCGTCGGCGTTCACCGTTTCCATCTTGGTGCGGTGAACCATGATGTCGGCGACTTGCAGATCACCCAGATCGAGTATGCCCCCGAGCATTTCCGCATCGCCCCTTGCGACGGTGCCTTCCTTCGCTTGCAGATCGATGGTGCCGCGAATCTCTTCGTGCGCCGCAAGAATGTTGGCCTCGTCGTCCGCCTTGCCCGGCGTCAGCTTCAGCAGATGGCGGACGATGTATTCGATTGCCTTCGTGAACGGCGTCAAAATATAGATCAGACCGCGCATCGGCGGTGCCACGAGAAGCGCAACACGATCGGCGTAGGCGAGGGCATAAGTCTTCGGCAATACGGCTGCGAAAATCACGATCAGAATTGTGATCAGGGCCGTCGCGTAGGCAACGCCGACCTCGCCGTAGAGATGAACCGCGACGTTGGACGCAAGCGCGGCAGCAAGAACGTCGACGAGCGTATTGCCGAGCAGCACCGTGCCGATCATCTTCTCCGGCCGCGACAGCACGCGATTGACGAGCGCGGCGCTGGCGTTTCCATCCTCCTCCAGCGCGTGCATGCGGGCGCGCGACGCGGCCGTCAGCGACGTTTCGCTGCCGTTGAAGAAGGCGGAAAGCACGATCAGAAGGAAAATGGCGATGAGACTGAGAGCTATAGACATGGAGATGGCCGGCTTCCTTGATCCGAAATCAATGGCCGGTCAGTCTATCACACCTCTCTCGATCAATGTGTATCGGCCCGTTAACGGGCGATTTCATGCTTCAAAAAGCCCTTAACGGTCTCCGGCGCGACATCGCGCGAGACGAACGCGTCCCCAATGCCGCGGACGAGGATGAACGCAAGCTTGCCGCCCCGGACTTTCTTGTCCTGTCCCATCAGGCGCAGCAGCTCGCCCGCGTCGGCCCCATCTTGGGGAATGTCGGCAATCTTCGTCGGAAGCCCGACAGCTTCGAAATGCGCGACGACGCGATCGGCCTGGCCGCGCGGACAAATGCCGAGCTCTTCGGACAAGCGGAACGCGAGGCACATGCCGATCGCGATCGCTTCACCATGCAACAGCTTGTCGGAATATCCGGTCCAGGCTTCGAAAGCGTGACCGAACGTGTGGCCGAGATTGAGCAGCGCACGATCTCCGGTCTCCGTTTCATCGCGCGCGACGATCGCCGCCTTGGCCGCGACGCTCGTCTCGATGGCTCTCGTGAGGGCCGGGCCGCTGTTGCCGAACACACCGTGCCAGTTGGCTTCGAGCCACGCGAAGAATTTGGCATCGCCGAGCAGACCGTACTTGGCGACTTCGGCATAGCCGGCCCGCATCTGGCGCGGCGGCAGCGTCGTCAGAACGGCGGTGTCGGCGATGACGAGGCTCGGCTGATGAAAGACGCCGATGAGGTTTTTCCCTTGCGGCGTGTTGATGCCGGTCTTGCCGCCGACGGAGCTATCGACCTGGGCCAAGAGCGACGTCGGAATCTGCACAAAGCGAATGCCGCGACGGAGGATGCCTGCCGCGAAGCCCGCAAGGTCGCCGATGACGCCACCGCCGAGGGGCACGACGAGATCGCCGCGTTCGAGGCCGAGTTCCAGGAGACGTTCCGAAAGCGTCGCCAGATCACGGAAGCTCTTTGTCGCTTCACCCGGCGTCATCACGATCGAACCGGCGAACAAACCTTCCGATTTGAGGCTGTCTTCGAGCGTCGAAAGATGGTGCCGCGCGACGTTCTCGTCGGTCACAATTCCGCATTTGACGGCGCCGAGGCGCGATTTGATGAGGGCGCCTGTATCGGCCAACAGCCCGCTCGCGATCAGCACATCATATGAGCGATCGCCGAGTTCGACGCGAACGCTGCGCGACGGGCTTGGCGTCTGAACGGGTCCCGCCGGCGCTGCCGCCCCGGCTGCGAGGCGGTTCACAATTTCGACGACGGCCAGATCATGGGGCTCGTCACGGCTCTCAACGGTCATATCGGCCTCGGCATAGATGGGGTAGCGCGCTTCAATGAGCTTTCGCATCGTGGCTTCGGGATTGCCATCGCGCAACAGCGGCCGAGTATCGCGCTTCATCACGCGACGCATCAGCACCGCCAAATCGGCCCTTAGCCAGACTGATACGCCGTTCTCGCGGATGCGCTGGCGCGTTTCGGGATGCATATAAGCCCCACCGCCGGTTGCCAGTACCTGCGGCCCGTTGTTCAGGAGCCGCGAGATGACCTTGCGTTCTCCGTCCCGGAAGTGCGCTTCGCCGTGGTCGGCGAAAATATCGTTGATGGTCTTGGCCGCGGCGCGTTCGATTTCTTCATCCGCGTCGACGAACGGCAGCCCGAGCCTGGCCGCCAGGCGTTTTCCGATCGAAGACTTGCCGCAGCCCATCAGGCCGACGAGCACGATGGATCGCTTGCCAAGACGCTTTTTGGCACTGTCTATGGCTTCAGCTTCAGTCATCTCAGTCTCAAGGTAGCCGACCGTGTGAACGAATCGGCTAGTTTCAGCGCAAAGCGCCGAGGTGGGCTCGTCATTTGCGCGCCGTCATGCCACGAACCGAAATGACCCGCAAATCGGAAACGCGCCCTTAAAGCAGCACCAGGGCGTATGTCCGCCAAGGCGTAGGCCGTAAGACTTAACGCGATGTACCGAAGAGAGTCATAATCGCGCCAATAAGGACGCTCACCTAACGAGGGAGATGGGGAAGCGAAAATGCCGAGCCTTTTCCGGCTTTTGTTCGTGCTTTGCATGCTCGCCGGGCTGGTGCTCGGGGGGCTTTACATTCTGGCGACCCGTTTCGAGCCAGAGCAGCAGACGATCAGCAAGCCCGTCTCGGGCGTCAAAATCCGGCATTGAATAAGCCATGGGGCACAATCATCACTCCGCGCGACGATTAACGATGGCCGCGAAAGTTGCGCTGCTGGGTGTTCTCGTGATGCCGGCACAGGCTCAGGGCGTTCTGGCTCAGGATAATTCCTCCGCGCCCCCGCCAGCTTCATCGTCCAAGAAACGCCCCGACCGTAACGACGCGTACTCTCCTCCACCCGACAAGCAGACGTATTTCCCCCAGATGGGCGCGCCCGCGGACAGCGGCGGTCGCGACGGAGGCGGCAATGCGTGGTCGCCGCCGGACCGCGGTTTCGATTCGCCTTACAACGGCAATGGAAGCAGCCGATCCGCACCGCAAAACGCGGTGGTGCGCGGCGCACTGCCAACACCCGTCGATAAGGGGGATCTGGCGCCGGTCATGTCGTCGGACGGCTCAGGGTTGCCGTACGAACTGTGGCGAGGGCTCGACGTTGCGAGCATCGAGAAGCTTATCAGCACAATCGAAATTCCACCGCGATCGCCGGCGCTCCACGAACTTTGGAAACGCCTGATCACGGCGCAGTCGGGCGATTCCTCGAATCCGGATTTCACCGCGCTCAGGCTCGAAGCGCTCTACCGTTCAGGCCTCGCGCGCGACGCGGCCGAAGAAATCAAAAAGCAGGGTTCCGACGAAAACCCTCTCTTGCTGACGCTTGAAGCGCGGAACGAGCTCGCCTCGGGCCATTCCGACAAAGCCTGCGAACTGGTCGGCCGCTCGGCGCGCGCCAAGGGCAGCATTCCGGCCCGCCTCAAAGGCGAAGCGATCATGATGGCAGGCTATTGCTCGGCCATCCGTGACGACCGCTCCGGTGCCGGACTTGCCGCGGACATGGCGCGCGAAGAAGGCGTGCAAGCCTCGCTCGGACTCGAGGCTCTCGACGCCCTGTCGATCAAGGCCAAACCGAAATATACGGCCGTCAAGCAGATCTCGCTTCTCGACTACCGCATTGCCGAGCATGTCGGCGGGCTGTCGCACAAGGACGTGCTTGAAAAGGGCGAGCCCGCCCTGCTCGTCGCACTCGCGACGGACCCGTCAACGCCCGTCGATCTCGGTCTTCCGTCGACCGAAGCTGCCGCGCGTCTCAACGCGCTTTCGCCTGAAGCCCTTGCAAGCATCTATCGCGTCAATGCCCAGGCCGTTTCTCCGGACGACCTTCTGGCGGGGCGCGGACCTCAGGGCGTCGCGCGGCGGGCGGCTCTGTTCAAGGCCGCTGTCGACGAGCACTCTCCGATGCGCAAGACGCGGCTCATTCGCGCCTTTCTCGATGAAGCGAACCATCAGCATCTGTCGATGATCGCGGCCAAGATGATCGCTCCGGCGGCTGCGGAATTACGGCCTGCGCCTGAAATCAGCTGGTTTGCAGAAACGGGCATCGAAATCGGACTTGCGGCCGGCCGCTATGACATGGCGCGTGACTGGATCAGGCTTGGCGACGAACCGGGAAGCCCCGGCAACCTCAGTCATTGGCGAGCGCTGCTCGATATCGCGGATCCCAAAGACCCCCAGCGCGGGAAAAGTTTTTCAGCACTCGAAGATCTGGCTGCGAACGGACGATTTCCTTCCGCCGCACTCTATCGCCTGACGACGGTTCTCGAAGCGCTTGATTACGTCGTGCCGTTGCCGCTGTGGGAAGCCGCCAACAAAACCCCGCAACCGACATCCGGATACCTGCCCGAAACGGGAGTTCTCACCGAGCTTCAGGATGCATCGAAAAAGCAGGAATTCGGGCATACTGTCCTGCTCGTCATGAAGGCGCTCGGGCCGAACGGTGCGGAGGATGCCAACCTCATCGCGCTTGGAGACAGCATTCGCGCATTGAAGCGTGCCGGCCTTGAAGCGGACGCGAGGAGACTCGGCTTGGAAGCGCTGTTGTCTTCCTGGCCGCGTCTTGAAACGAATTGAGGCGACGATGGCGTCCGTCATGGCGCGCGACAGCCACCTTATCGAGTTTCTCGACATGCTCGCCGCCGAGCGTGGCGCATCACCCAATACGATCGAGGCCTATGGCAGCGATCTCGACGGTTTTCTCGAGTATCTGTCGGAAGCGGGCGTCGGGCCGCTCGCCGCAACGGCCCGGCACATCCAATGCTACATCGCCACGATGGCCAATGCCGGCCAGGCTTCGACATCGCGGTCGCGGCGTTTGTCGGCGATCAAGCAGTACTATCGGTTTCTTTTTGCAGAAGGCGTTATCGAGGCCGATCCGGCCTCCGGACTGCAGGGCCCGAAAAAGCAACGTGCGCTGCCGAAAGTCCTGAGCATCGCCGAAGTCGACCGGCTGCTGGAAACCTCGCTCCAGCGGTGCGACGGTGTAGAGGGACGATCTCAGTTCCGAGCTTTGCGCTTTCATTGCCTGCTAGAAATTCTTTACGCGACAGGTATGCGCGTTTCAGAACTCGTCGGCTTGCCTAGAACGGTTCTACGTGGCGACAAGCGCGTCTTCTCGATAAAGGGCAAGGGCGGCCGCGAACGACTCGTTCCGCTCAATGCTGCAGCGCGTAATGCCCTCGACCGGTTTCTCGAGGTTTCAGGCCGGTTCGACAATTCGGAATGGCTCTTTCCTTCCAAGTCGGCATCCGGGCACATGACACGGCAAGGGTTCGCGCAAGACCTCAAGGAGGTCGCGGGCGAAGCCGGCATCAGTGCCGATCGAATCTCGCCGCACGTTCTGCGTCATGCGTTCGCGAGCCACCTGCTCGACCGGGGCGCGGACCTCAGAGCAGTGCAACAACTTCTCGGACATGCTGACATTTCAACAACGGAGATTTATACGCACGTTCTACAGGAGCGTCTGAAAGCGCTCGTCAACACGCATCATCCGCTGGTCAAAGCGAAATAGACGGCCTGGATCGTCCCAGCGCCGCCCATACAAAAAAGTAAGGCGGAAAACGCGAGGGAGGAACTTAATATGACACGCTTGTTTGGGGATATTCACCGCACGCTTCAGATGGCCTTCGACACGCGGGCGCTTGCCGACCGCGTCGAAGCGGTCGCATTGAAACCAGAGATCGACGACACTGCGAAAGCGTTCATCGAGAGCCGCGATATGTTTTTCCTCTCGACGATCGATCACATGGGTCGGCCGACCGTTTCGTATAAAGGCGGCGTGCCAGGCTTCGTTCGCGTCGTCGATCAGAACACGTTGATGTTCCCGAGCTACGACGGAAACGGCATGTACCTCTCGATGGGCAACATCTCCGGGAACGCGGAGATCGGGATGCTGTTCATCGATTTCGAGAGGCCGTTCCGTTTGCGAGCGCAGGGCCGCGCCGAACTGATCCTCAGCGGAGACGACGTCAAGGCGTTCAAGGAAGCCGAGATGGTGGTGAAGGTTGCGATTCATGAGGTCTGGATGAACTGCACGCGCTACGTGCACCGCTACAAGAAAATCGAGTCCTCGCGCTACGCGCCGGGCGTCGAAGATGAAACGCCATTTTGCGAGTGGAAGCGCATCGACGTGATGCAGGATGTCGTCAGGCCGCACGAGCGCGAAAAAGTCGAGCAGATCGGCACGACGACAATTGATGACTGGATGGGCAAGGTGATGACGGGCGACAAGGGTGCATGAAGCCTTGCACGTAATCCGCCATCATGCGTCTTAGATCCATGACCTCAGACGTTACCGAGACCCGATACCGAGGCCTGGGGTTTGCTGCGCATCCCCCCGGGCTGACGACGCTCTACTTCACCGAGCTGTGGGAGCGGTTCTCGTATTACGGAATGCGGGCCCTCCTGATCCTGTTCATGGTGGCTCCGGTCGAAGCCGGAGGGCTCGGTTTCAATACGCCGAACGCAGGGAGCATCTATGGCTCCTACACGATGGCCGTTTATCTTCTGGCCGTGCCGGGCGGGTTCATTGCCGACCGGATGCTCGGCGCGAAGCGGAGCGTCCTCGTCGGAGGGCTTGTCATCGCAGCCGGCCATTATGCCTTGGCCATACCGGCACTGACGACGTTCTATCTCGGTCTCATTCTCATTGCGCTTGGCACCGGCCTTTTCAAACCCAATGTCTCCGCTCTCGTGGGAGCGCTTTACTCACACGACGATCTCAGGCGCGACGCCGGCTTTTCGCTCTTTTACATGGGCATCAACATCGGCGCCTTCATAGCCCCGATCATAACGGGTTTCCTGGCGCAGAGCGCGATGTTCAAGGGCTGGCTGTCGGCGGCAGGGTTCGACCCAGCGCTCAGCTGGCATTGGGGCTTTGGGGCCGCGGGCGTCGGCATGACGATTTCGATGCTGCTGTTCGCGCGCAACATGCGAGGTCTGAATGACCCCGATCCGGTGCCACTGTCGTTGGGGCCGACGTTCAAGCGCGAAGGACTTTATATCGCGCTTGCCACGCTCGGGCTCCTGGTGCTTGCGCTTCTTTCGGATGTTTCGGGATTCCGATGGCTGCGGTGGCTCTTCATCCTCGTGCCGCTCGCTGGCGTTTTGTATGGCGCTTCACAGACCAACCCGGACGCACGGCGCCTTGCGGCCGTCGGAATCTATTTCATTGCGGCGATGATCTTCTGGGCCATTTTTGAGCAAGCCGGTACGACGCTTTCGCTCTTTGCCGATCAATTGACGCGCAGCGATATCGCCGGCTTCGCATTTCCGTCCGCATGGTTTCAGTCGGCCAATCCGATTTTCGTCATCCTGCTCACGCCCATCATTGCCGCGCTTTGGCTGAAGCTCGGCGCGCAGCAACCATCGTCGCCCGCAAAGTTCGGGTTGGCTCTCGTCTTTCTCGCGGCGGGGTTCCTGCTGATGATCCCTGCGGCGAGCTATGCGGCCGAAGCTCGCGTCTCACCCTTCTGGCTCATCGGCCTCTACTTTTTGTTCACGATCGGGGAGCTGCTCTTGAGCCCTGTCGGACTAGCGACGATGACGCGCATAGCGCCCGCAAGGATGACCGGCATCGTGCTCGGGGTCTGGTTTCTGGCGGCCGCACTCGGCAACAAGCTCGCAGGCGACATCGGCGGTGCCTTTACGGCAAGCGATCCCGACACACTCGTTCTGTCATTTTTGGCGCAGGCGGGGATTGTGGCCGCGGCGGCTGCCTTTATGTTTGCGCTCGTCCCTGTCGCAAAACGGCTGTCCGAAGGCGATAATTAACTCGGAAAGCCGGTTCTTGCGGCGACGCGTTAGCGCAAGATACCGCTTCACCTTGACACTTGCCGGGAGCCAAGGTGAATGTCGCGCGGCGGATGCGCGATCTAGTCGCCGCACGCTTCAGTTGTATAACTTCGAGAGACCTCAGCCCCGTGAACGCTTCACCCGCTCTTCGCACCTACCTCGATTTCGAAAAGCCGATCCTGGAGCTTGAGAGCAAGGTGGCCGAGCTCAAGGCGCTTCAGACTGAGGGCAAGGGCCCTCAGATCGCCGACGAGATCGCGAGGCTCGAACAGAAAGCCAAGGCGGCTCTCGTCGATACCTACGCACGCCTGACGCCCTGGCAGAAAACGCTCGTCGCGCGCCATCCGGAGCGCCCGCACGCGCTCGATTTCGTCAACGGGCTCATCGAGGATTTCACCCCGCTCGCGGGTGACCGCTATTTCGCCGAAGACGAGGCGATCGTCGGCGGCATCGGAAAATTCCGGAACAAATCGGTTGTCGTTCTCGGGCATGAAAAAGGGTCGGACACCGAAAAGCGCATCAAGCACAATTTCGGCATGGCGCGCCCCGAAGGCTATCGCAAGGCCGTGCGGCTGATGGAACTTGCCGACCGCTTCGGCCTGCCGATCATCACATTCGTCGATACACCGGGCGCCTATCCGGGCATCGGCGCGGAAGAACGCGGCCAAGCCGAAGCCATCGCACGGTCGACGGAGTGCTGCCTCAGGCTCGGCGTCCCGATCGTGGCGGTCATTGTCGGCGAGGGCGGGTCGGGCGGCGCTATTGCCATCGCAACGGCCAACCGCATCCTTATGCTCGAACACGCTATTTATTCCGTGATTTCGCCCGAAGGCGCGGCTTCGATCATCTGGCGCGACAGCAACAAGAAAGAAGAAGCCGCGACCAACATGAAGATCACGGCCCAGGATCTCGATCAGCTCGGCGTCATCGACGCGATCATCAAAGAGCCGACAGGCGGGGCGCATCGCGACCGCGAATCGGTGATTATCTCAACCGGAAACACCATTGCGCGGATGCTGTCCGAGTTCGAAGGCAAATCTCCCGACGATATCCGCGCGCAACGGCACGAGCGCTTTTTGTCAATCGGACGATAAGTGGCCGGGCTCTCCCCGCGGGCCTGTCCCTCGGGCGCCGCATTCGAACACGATACTTGAATTCACGGGGCTTCTGCCCGACATCTGTAGTCGTTGAGTTTCTTGCATTATTAGTCCGCCAACCCGCGGCACGGGGAAACAGTTCGGGGGAAAGGCGCATTGGTGCTGACGCGCGTCTCGCTGACGTGGAAGGCTGCTGTCCAGACGGCCGTTTTAGCCGTGGTGGTCATGCTGGCGGCCTGCTCTAACACGCCCACAATTCCGCCGCCGTCGGAGGTGCCACTCTCGAAGGAGACCCTTGCGCTGCTCGCCAAGAAAGGCATGCAGCCCGGATCGCCGATCTTCGTGCGCATCTTCAAGGAAGAATCCGAACTCGAAATCTGGAAGCAGCGCGATGACGGGCGCTTCTACCATTTCAAGACGTACCCCATCTGCAATTGGTCGGGCGTGATCGGGCCAAAGCTGAGCTATGGCGATCGGCAAGCTCCGGAAGGGTTCTACACGGTCACGCCGGCACTGATGAATCCCAACTCGAAGTACTATCTTTCGTTCAACCTCGGCTATCCGAATGCCTATGACCGGGCGTGGAGCCGAACCGGGGATTCCGTCATGGTGCACGGAAACTGCCGGTCGGCCGGTTGCTACGCCATGACCGACGCTCTGATGGAAGAAATCTACGGGCTGACGCGCGAGGCGCTGAAAGCCGGACAACCGAGTTTCCAAGTCCAGGCATTGCCGTTCCGGATGACGGACGCCCGCATGGCGCGCGAAAAGAACAGCAAATGGTACGGCTATTGGAAAACGCTGAAGCAGGGCTACGACTATTTCGAAAGATACCGCGTTCCACCGAACGTGGTCGTTTGCGAAAAACGGTATGTCGTCGGCGTTCTGGCGCAAAGCCGTCCCGATGCCGATGGTCCGTGTCCCGTCTTTTCGCGGCCGGCTATGACGGCGTTCACGCCGCTGCCCGAGCCCGCCGAGATGGATGTCGCAAAGGGCAACAAGCTCAAGGGCATTGCCAATCCCGACATCGAACCGACGCTTGCCGACATCAATGCCGCGAAGCAAAGGCAAAATGCGCAAGCTATCCAAAGCATTCCGAGCATGCCGGTTGCCAACGCCAACTAGGTTCTTGGCGAGGCCCCAATGCATAGCGACACCCAGAACCCGCAAGCGCCAACACGAGCCAGGAGACGATGGCTCGGAGCCTTCTTTCTCATTCTTATTGCCGTCGGTTTCGCGGGCGTGGCTGCGTTCGAGCTGGCGCAGGTCTGGGTGCCGCGCGTCTTCGGCGACGACGGGCTGATCCGCTATGAACGCACACAACGGAGACTGCGGGCAGACTTCGGACTGCCCTTGCCAGACCAACCCGATCTCACGCGCCTTTCCGAGCGTCTTGCGGACAGCGGCTTGAAGCAGGGCGCGCCCGTCCTGGTTCGCATATTCAAAAGGGAATTCGAACTCGAGATTTGGATGCAGCGCGACGGCAAGTTCCATCGCTTCGCAACGTATCCCATCTGCCGCTGGTCCGGCTGGCTCGGCCCCAAGCTCACTGAAGGCGACCGGCAAGCGCCGGAAGGGTTCTATACGGTCGATGCTTCGGCGCTGAACCCGAACAGCCGTTGGTTCCGTTCATTCAACCTCGGCTATCCGAACGCGTTCGACCGCTCGCAGGGGCGCACCGGTTCACTGATCATGGTGCACGGCGGCTGCGGCTCGATCGGTTGCTTCGCGATGACGAACCGGCAAATGGCCGAGATCTGGCAGCTCGTTACGGCGGCGCTCGGCAATGGGCAAAAGCGCTTCCAGGTTCAGGTTTATCCGTTCCGGATGTCGGATGCTGCGATGGCGGAGCATGTGCAAGATCCCGACGTCGCGTTCTGGCGCAACCTCAAAGCGGGCAACGATCTCTTTGAAGGCAGCTCGGTGCCGCCAAAGGTTTCAGTCTGTAACGGACGCTATCGCTTTGAAGCCGGAGAGATCGGCACCGCAGATAGCGATCCGGTCGACGTGCGCTGCACCAATAATTGACGCATGATCATTTCGCCGACGCGGCTTAAATCATTTTTGAAATGACACCTCGCCAATTCCCGAATGGAATTTTATCTGTTCTTGAATCAATTCATTTCGATTCTGAATCTCGTTAATTCAGCCCAATATTTACTTTATCCAGCATGCTAATTGAATCGCCTCCAATATTGAAATGCGCTACAAATGCAGTGTTGAGTGATTATGGAGGTCGGTAATGCGTAAGGCGTGGCTTGCATCGGCCGCGATGGCGGCTGGTTTGGCCGCACTGTGGGCCGGATCAACTTCGGCTTCGGCAGGCGTCGCGGGTCTCATCCCGTCGACCGCGGGTGCGGCTCATCACTCGGACGGAATTACGAAGATCAATCATTGGCGTCGCTATTATTATGGCCCTCGCTATTACTCAGGGTATTACGGGTCGCCCTACGACTATGATTACGCCTACTATCCGCCGCCCGTCGTCTATTACGCCGTTCCCGCGCCGCGCTATGTGCCTGGCCCGGCCTATTATCCTTATGCCGGATACTACGTCAGGCCGTGGCGCAGCCGGTACTATTACGGCTGGTGACAAGGCCTTGGCGTAAGCCCCCGAGTGGCGCACGCCTGATCAGCGAGCAGACGCGGTCCGCCCGCTGATTCCGTTCCCCGGTGTTGGCAAAAAGACACCTCGATTTGCTGGTGGTGAGCGATAATGTCGGCCTCGCGTGAGCGTGAGGCGGGGTACTCGGTCGCGAACCATCCATGTCATTCTACGGCTTATTTCGCACGGCGGTCCTGGCGACAGTGGCTTTGGCTTTCACTGGCATCGAGACCGCCGGGGCGTTGACCATCGAACTCAAGGACGTGGCGGCCGACCGGGTCGAGCGCCAGCGTGCAGCCGCGGCCGGCGCCCTGCCGCTGCCCGGGACACCGAATATCGCTTTCCTGCAGGAACGGCTGCGGGACAAAGGGGTTACGCTCGCCGATCCGATCCTCATCCGCATTTTCAAAGCCGAGTCACAACTTGAGATCTGGAAGCAGAAGGGTGACGCCTACGTCCTCTTCGCGATGTACCCGATCTGCTACTGGTCCGGCACGCTCGGACCGAAGCTCCGCGACGGCGACCGGCAGGCTCCGGAAGGCTACTATACGCTGGTCCACTCGCAGACCCGCCACGTCGGACGGTGGCCGAGGTCGCTCGACCTGGGCTTCCCCAACATCCTGGACCAATCCCAGGCGCGAACGGGTTCGAGCATCCTGATTCATGGTGGCTGCTCCTCGATCGGCTGCTTCGCGATGACCAATCCCGTCTCGGACGAAATCCACCAGCTGACGCTCGCCGCAATGGAGGGGGGCGAACAGATCGTGCCCGTGCACGTCTTTCCGTTTCGCATGACCGACAAGAACATGGCGGCACAGAACTCGTCGCCGTGGAAGGCGTTCTGGACCAATCTCAAGGAGGGCTACGATCTCTTTGAACGGACGAAACGACCGCCCATCATCAGCGTGTGCAGCGGGCGCTATATTTTCCGCGAGACGCAAGCGAAAGAGTCTGCCGGACCGCTCGAAGCGTGCGGACCGACACTGACCGCCATTCGCGAGCAGGATCAGTGGCTGCGTGACGTTCCGTATCCGACGCCCTTCGTGCCGCGGTTGGCAGCACAATCGACGGAAACCAGCCGGCCGATCCCGCAACTTCAGACAAGTCTCGACAGCGATTCACCGCCGGTGCCGATGTTCTCCTGGCCGCTCATCCGCTGACGCCATAGTCGAATGGCGAAATTTGCTTCGCCCTCCCCGGCTTGTGATAGAAATCCAAGCTTATTGCAGCAGCGAAGGACCACGAACAGATGGCAGAGAAGACCGTCGTCAAGCGTGTGGAAATTTTTTTCGAGAACTTATTGTTCAGCTCGCGCTGGCTCCTGGCGCCGTTTTATTTCGGCCTCGCGATCTCGCTATTCGTCCTGCTCATCAAGTTTCTGATGGAGCTTTTGCATCTGGCGGAGGGCGCATTCGTCTCGAGCGAATCCGACGTGATCCTCGGCCTGCTGACGCTCGTCGACCTGACACTCACCGGGTCTCTGCTGGTCATCGTAATGTTCTCGGGCTACGAGAACTTCGTCTCACGGATGGATCACTCGACCCACGGTGACCGTCCGGAATGGATGGGTACGATCGACTTCTCGGCGCTCAAGCTCAAGATGCTTTCGTCGATCGTCGCGATTTCCGCAGTGCAGCTTCTGCGCCAGTTCATGTCGCTCGGTACCGTCACGCCCGAGCGCGAGAAAGAGTTATTCTGGCTGGTCGTGATCCACATCGTGTTTGTCGTCTCAAGCGTGCTGCTGGCACTCTCCGACCGCATTGCGGGCGGCGGGCACGGCAACGCAAGCCCTGCGCCCACTGAGGCCGAAAAGCAGACGACCGGTCATTAAGGACTTGAGAAAACTACGAAGGGAGATGGACTGATCGCCAGATCAGTCCATCTTGCCGTGGCAGTGCTTGTATTTCTTGCCTGAGCCGCACGGGCAGAGGGCATTGCGCGAAACACGGCCCCAGGTCGCGGGGTCGTTCGGATCGACGGCACCTTCGCTGCGGCGGCTTTGAATTGGTGCGCGCTTTTCGGGCTCGGGCGGAGCGTTGCGACGGGCGCGAGCGCCTGCAATCGCAGCGTCTGCCATCGCGAGCTCAGGGTCTCGCTCGAATTCATCGAACCCCGTCGTCGCATCGACGTGATGCGCCACCATCGGCGGCAGATCGACGGGTTGCAGAGCGGGCTGATCCTCGGGTGGCGCAAGCTCGACATGCATCAGCTGGCCCGTCACGTTCTCGCGCAGGCGGCCGAGCATGTTCTCAAACAGGATGAACGCTTCACTCTTGTATTCGATCAGCGGGTCCTTCTGGCCGTAGGCGCGGAAACCGATGACCTGACGCAAGTGCTCGAGCGTCACCAAATGCTCGCGCCACAGATGATCGACGGTCTGCAACAGCACCATCTTCTCGATCTGGCGGTAAAGCTCGGGGCCGAGTTCGTTCGTCTTCGCTTCAACCTTGGCGTCGACCGCAGCTCTAATGCGTTCCCTTATTTCTTCGTCCGCGATGCCTTCCTCGGCAGCCCAGGCCTCAATCGGCAAATCGAGAGCGAAGATCTCGTTGACCTGCTCCTTGAGCCCTGCGGTATCCCACTGTTCTGCATAAGCGGTGGGCGGAATGAAACGCGTCACGAGCTGATCAATCAGCTCGTTGCGAAGCTCGATGACGGTCTCCGAGACGTCATCCTGACCCATGATCTCGAGACGCTGATCGAAAATGACCTTGCGCTGGTCATTCATCACGTCGTCGTACTTCAGGATCTGCTTGCGGATATCGAAGTTGCGTTGCTCGACCTTCTTCTGGGCGGTTTCGAGCGACTTGTTCATCCAAGGATGCGTGATCGCTTCGCCTTCCTTGAGACCGAGGGTCTGCAGCACCTTGTCCATGCGCTCCGAGCCGAAGATGCGCATGAGATCGTCGTCGAGCGCCAGATAGAATTTGGAGCGGCCGGGATCGCCCTGACGGCCGGAACGGCCGCGGAGCTGGTTGTCGATGCGCCGGCTTTCGTGGCGTTCCGTGGCGAGCACGTAGAGGCCGCCGGCATCGAGTGCCTTCTGCTTATTGGCGGCAACGTCGGCGACGAGTTCGGCGCGCTTCTTCGCGGTGGCCGCTTCGTCGGGCGGCGTACCTTTCGCGGTCTCCTCTGCGATCCAATCGCGCAGCCGGAACTCGGCGTTGCCGCCGAGCTGAATGTCGGTACCGCGGCCGGCCATGTTCGTCGCAATCGTCACGGCGCCAGGGGCGCCGGCTTGCGCAACGATATTCGCTTCCTGCTCGTGGTAGCGCGCGTTCAGAACGTTATGTTCGATGGCTTGTTTCTTGCCCTTCGACTCGGTCGCGAACTTCGTCAACAGCGCCGCCATGTCGGTGAAGTGCTTACGCAGGTCTTCGTCCTTGCCGGGCCTTAGTTCCTCCGCCTGCTTCTCGAGCGAGCGAGCCAAATCGCGAAGATATTTGTGATCGTTCAGAAGCTCCGCGAGCTGCTCGGATTTCTCGATCGATGTGGTGCCGACGAGAATTGGCTGGCCGCGGTGCTTTGCTTCGGCAATCGACTGGACGATCGCCGCCAGTTTTTCCTTCTGCGTGCGATAGATTTCGTCGTCTTCGTCCAGGCGCTGAACGGGAAGGTTCGTCGGAATATCGACGACCTGGAGGCCGTAGATGTCCATGAACTCGTCGGCTTCCGTCATTGCCGTGCCGGTCATGCCGCCAAGCTTTTTGTAAAGACGGAAGTAATTCTGGAAGGTGATCGAAGCGAGCGTCTGGTTCTCGGGTTGAATCTCGACGTGCTCTTTGGCTTCGAGCGCCTGATGCAGGCCTTCCGAATAGCGGCGACCGGGCATCATGCGGCCGGTGAACTCGTCGATGATGACGACCTCGCCGCCTTTGACGATGTAGTCCTTGTCGCGCTGGAACAGCTTGTGCGCCTTCAGCGCCTGATTGAGGTGGTGGACGATCGTGACATTGTCGATGTCGTACAACGTCCCATTCAACATGCCGGCTTCGGTAAGGGCATTCTCCATTTTCTCGTTGCCGGCTTCGGTGAACGACACCTGGCGCTGCTTTTCATCCAGCTCGAAATCGGCCGGCTCGACGAACTTCATCATTTCGTCGATCGTCTGATAGAGTTCGGCGCGGTCCTCGAGTGGGCCAGAAATAATGAGCGGTGTGCGCGCTTCGTCGATCAGGATCGAGTCGACCTCGTCGACGATCGCGTAGACGTGCGGGCGCTGCACCATCTCTTCCCGGTTCATCTTCATGTTGTCGCGAAGATAATCGAAGCCGAGTTCGTTGTTGGTGCCGTACGTCACATCGCAAGCGTAAGCGATCTTGCGCTGCTCATCGCTCATGTCGTGGACGATGCAGCCGACCGTCAGGCCGAGAAAACGATAGACCTGACCCATCCATTCGGCGTCGCGCTTGGCGAGATAGTCGTTGACGGTGACGACGTGCACACCCCTGCTAGCCAGCGCGTTCAGATAGACAGGAAGCGTGGCGACGAGCGTCTTACCTTCGCCGGTTCGCATTTCGGCGATGTCGCCCTGGTGGAGAACCATGCCGCCGATCAGCTGAACGTCGAAATGCCGCTGCCCCAGTGTGCGTTTGGCGGCTTCCCGGACCGTGGCGAAGGCAGGAACGAGCAAATCGTCCAGGGTCTTGCCTTCTTCGAGCTCTTTGCGGAAGGCCTCGGTCCGTGCCCTCAGTTCGTCGTCCGTCAGGGCCTGGACTTCGCTTTCGAGTGCATTGATGGCCGCAACCCGGCTCCTGTAACTCTTGACCTTTCGCTCATTCGACGAACCGAAGATTTTCGAAGCGAAGCCACCGAACGAGAGCATCTTGAAATCCGTCCTAAACGTCAGCGTCAGCCCGGACGTTTTGAAGCGTCTGAGCGAGGGTTGCATTCACATGAGGTTCCGTTCAGCAAAAAATGCGCGGCAAGGGCCTCCCCGCCACGCCTGCATCACGTTCCCTCGGCACTTTCACGTGGTCCGAACGGGCCGAAACCCGCGCCGATCTGGGGCAGACATAAGAACTCGCCCCCCCGACTGTCAATGTTCAGAACCGCGTCTCCAAGCGTTCAGGTTTTACCGCGCTGTTCAAATATTAACTTGGTTTTCGCATCCCGGGCCGCTATCGAGGCCAGTCCGCTTGCAGTATGCGCGGACGAACACCGCTGTGAGCCGCGATTAGGCTCGGACATTTCCAATCCCCAACGGAGCTTACACCCAATGAAGCGCATCGCCCCTACCGCCTTTATGGTCGCATTTGCGATCACGCTTCTGGGCGCGCCGGTCATGCAGGCGTTCGCAGAGGATAAAGTTGTCGCCACGATCGACGGCAAACCGATCACGGATGGTGATCTTGCTGTCGCGGAGAGCGAAATCGGCGGCGACATGGGAACCATGCCAGCCCCGCAAAAGCGTACTTCGCTGCTCGAATTCCTCATCGATAACCAGCTTTTCGCAGAGGCGGCAGCAAACCAGAAGCTCGACCAGGGTCCCGATTTCGAGACCCGTCTCAACTACCTCAAGCGCCGGGCTCTGAGAGAGCTTTACTTCGAGAAGGTTATCAAGGCGTCCGTCTCCGATGCGGATGCGCGCAAAGTTTATGACGAGCAGGTGAAGCTTTTGAAACCGGAAGAGGAAGTTTCGGCACGCCACATCCTGGTAGAAACCGAAGAACAGGCCAAAGAGCTTAAAGCAAAACTCGATAAAGGCGCAGATTTCGCGCAGCTCGCCAAAGAAAACTCGAAAGATCCGGGCTCGAAGGATGACGGCGGCAATCTCGGCTACTTCGGCCACGGCCAGATGGTGCCGCAGTTCGAAGATATCGTCTTCAAGTTGAAGAAGGGCGAGGTTTCCGATCCGGTCAAGACCCAGTTCGGCTGGCACCTCGTCAAACTCGAAGACCGCCGGACAAAGCAGCCGCCGGCATTTGAAATCGTGAAGGACAGGATCGTGCAGTCGCTGCTTCTGCAGAAGGCGCAGAAGACGGCAATGGAACTTCGCGCGAACGCCAAGATCGAGGTGGTCGATCCTGACATCAAGAAAATGGTCGACGAGCGGAACGCCATGATCTCGAAGCAGTCCGCTCCGAGCGCTGCGCCTTCCAATGCGCCGGCTCCCGAAGCTCCCGCCGAGGCCCCGAAGGACGCTCCGAAACCATAAGTCCTCTGGCGACCCCAGAACCATTCGATTTCTGTATCGGGCCGCTTGATTATGGCGGCCCGATCTGTTTCACGGAGCCTCGCGCCAGAGCGGAGGTTCCCATGGGCAAGGTCACAAGCGTTTCACCATTTGCGCCGTCAGTTCTTGTGAAGCTCCCTCCGATCGAGGGCGTGGCGTTCGCAACGGCCGAGGCCGGCATCCGCTACAAGAAGCGTACCGATCTTCTTCTCGCGGTGCTGGATGAAGGCACGTCGGTTGCCGGGGTCTTGACCCAGTCGAAGACGGCGTCAGCACCGGTGCTTCTCTGCCGCAAGAACCTCAAGAAGGGTTCGGCTCAGGCCCTCGTCGTCAATTCCGGCAACGCCAATGCCTTCACAGGCAAAAAGGGGCGCGAGGCTGTCGACATCACGGTCGAACACGCGATCGAAGCCATTGGATGCAGGCCGAATGAAGTCTTTGTTGCATCGACCGGCGTCATCGGCGAACCGCTCGATGCGACCAAGTTTGCGCATCTTCTCACGGACCTTGCGGAGAGCGTGGAAGCGGACGCATTCGAGGCGGCCGCGCGCGCGATCATGACGACCGACACCTATCCGAAGCTTGCTACGCGGAAAGCGCTGATCGGCAATACCGAAGTCACGATTAACGGCTTCTGCAAAGGCGCCGGCATGATCGCGCCCGACATGGCGACGATGCTTTGTTTCATTTTCACCGATGCCGCGCTTCCAGCCGACATATTGCAGGATCTCGTCAGCGAACACGTCAAGACGACCTTCAACTGCATGACGGTCGACGGCGATACATCGACGAGCGATACGTGTCTCGTATTCGCCACGGGAAGCGCCGCGGAGCACGGCCAAAAGCCCGTTACGAAAGCGAAGTCCAAAAAGCTCAAGCCGTTTTCGGGTGCGCTTCACGATTTGATGCGTGATCTCGCCATCCAGGTTGCCAAGGACGGCGAGGGGCTTTCGAAATTTGTGACCTTCGAAGTTGAAGGCGCCAGGACGTGGGACGCCGCACGAACGATTGCGCTTGCCTGCGCCAACTCGCCCATCCTCAAGACGGCGATCGCGGGAGAAGATCCCAATTGGGGTCGAGTCGTCATGGCGGTCGGAAAATCCGGAGAAGCGGCGGATCGCGACAAGCTCACCATCTGGTTCGGCCCGCACTGCGTAGCGCGCAACGGCGAGCGCGCTCCGGACTACGACGAAAGCACAGCGGCGGCCTATATGAAGAATCGCGAAATCGTGATCCGAATTGCGGTCGGCGTCGGCAAGGCTTCGGCGACAGTCTGGACTTGCGACCTGACACACGACTATGTGTCGATCAATGCGGACTATCGGAGTTAACGTATAGACGGATGGATAAGGCTTTCTGGACCGAGCGCTGGAAACGGCGCGAGATTGGATTTCATCAGCCCCACATTCACGAGCAGCTGAAACGATTCTGGCCAACACTCGGTTTGCCCGTCGCAAGCACGGTCTTCGTACCGCTTTCGGGCAAGAGTTGCGACATGGTCTGGCTTGCGACGCAGGGGCATCGCGTCATCGGGGTCGAACTTTCCGACGTTGCGGTTCGGGAATTCTTCCAGGATGGCGGACAAACTCCGGAGATCAAGTCCGAGGGACTCTTCGACATTTTTTCTGCAGGGCCATTCAATCTCTATCGCGGCGACTTTTTCGAAACTTCGGCCGATATGCTGAAGGATATCGTCGCGGTTTACGACCGGGCAGCGTTGATTGCGTTGCCTGGAGACTTGCGGGCTCACTATGCCAAGAAGCTTGCGAGCGTCATCCCGCACGAGGCGGTCATCTTCCTCGTCGCCCTCGACTATCCGGAGCACGAAATTTCAGGTCCGCCGTTTTCCGTGACGCGCGATGAAGTCGAGCGGTTGTATGGCGATACGTTTCAAATCAATGTCCTCGAAACCCGCGATGGCCTCGCGGCCAGCGGCAATCTCCGGCGGCGCGGCGTCACCCGTCTGCAGGAAGCAGTGTACTTGCTGAGGCGGCGATGACGAAACCTCTCGTTCTGGTCGCCGCCGTAGCTCTGATCGATGCCGACAAGCGCGTGCTGATCGCCCAGCGCCCGGCCGACAAGCCGATGGCGGGATTCTGGGAATTTCCGGGCGGCAAGATCGAAGCCGGTGAAACGCCGGAGGATGCGCTTTGCCGTGAGATCAGGGAAGAACTCGGAATCGAGTTATGCCGGACGTGTCTCGCTCCCTTCAACTTCGCAAGCCATTCTTACGAGAACTTCCACCTGCTGATGCCGCTTTACGTGTGCCGCACCTGGGACGGCGAAATTACGCCGTGCGAAGGCCAGACCATCGAATGGGTCCGCGCGTTGCACCTGTCGCGCTATCGCATGCCGCCTGCGGATGAGCCCCTCATTCCCTGGCTCAGGGATTTTTTGGCCTAGGTTTCAGGACGTCGGAGAGACGAACCTGTGCCGATCCAGGCGCCAGCGGTTTTTGCTGACTTTCATGTGGGACCCAGCCCGTCAGCGTGATGATCTCGAAGGTCGCGGGGACGCGGCCATCGGGGAGGCCGAAGCGCTCCTGGTAGACTTCGGCCGCTCGGACCAGCAGTCGGCGCGAGACGGGCGTGCGGCGGCGCTCGATTAGCATATTGCTTGCCGCCATGGCCTTCAGATCGCGCATCAAGGCCACGGGAGATTCGTAGGTCACGCGAACCACGTCACTGTCGGCGACGGGAAGCGCGAAGCCGGCGCGTTGCAGCAGGCGGCCGAGTTCCCGCACATCGGCGAACGGAGCAACGCGCGGCGAAGCTCCGCCGAACAGCTCTTCTTCGGCAAGAATCCACGCCTCTCTCAATTCTTTCAGCGTCTCGCCGCCAAGAAGCGCCGCGAGGAGCAACCCGTCCGGCTTCAGCGCGCGGTTGATCTGCACGAGGACGCCCGGAAGATCGTTGACGAGCTGGAGCGAAAGACCTGACACAACGAGATCCAGGCTTTGCGCGGCGAACGGCAGGGCGTCATCTTTTGCTGCAATCTTCTGCCCTACCGAAAGCCCGAGGCAGTGCTCCGAAGAGTCCACATCGATGATCTCACCGATGTTCGGCAGTTCGCGAAGACGCTCGGCCAGAAGTCCGTGATAAGCGCCGATACTCGCCGCCAACGGGAATTCGCGGCGCACGATGCCAAGTCGCTCAACAAAGTCGTCGGCGACGCGCGCAAGAAGAAAATCGGCTTCCTGAGCTGCACCGAGCGCCGCGATGCGGTTCCGACGCGTCCTAATCAGGTCCTGATCAAAAATCTGCGGCGCGCCAGCCATCGCGTTCGTGTCCAAGAAGTTCTCGCTGCCGATACGTCGTTGCGCTAGGTTTCGGCAATGGCAGCACGATCAACGGCCGAAAACCCAAATCTCGCACGCGAACATGGCACGACGGCCGAGGCTAGCGCCGCGCGACTCTTTCGCGCCCTTGGTCATGCCGGACGCTCGGCGCTCGACGTTTTGCTTCCGCCACTGTGCCTCGGCTGCCGGACGCGCATCATGGCTCATGATGCGCTTTGCCCCGCGTGTTGGCGACGAATCAATTTTGTCCGGCCGCCGCTTTGTGATCGTCTGGGGCTGCCGATGCCCTATGATACCGGCGGGCCGATGGTTTCGGCTGCTGCTGTTGCGGACCCACCCGACTTCGATCGCGCGCGCGCCGTTGCGAGCTTCGACGGCGTGATGCGCGAGCTTATTCACGCGTTCAAGTTCCACGATACACACCATGCGCGCCGTCTTTTTGGACGATGGCTGACCGAAGCCGGCCGCGAGCTGCTCGACGATGCCGACATTCTGGTTCCCGTGCCGCTGGCTCGCTGGCGGCTGCTGACGCGCCGATTTAACCAAGCTCAGATCCTCGCAGCCGAAGCCGGCCGCCTTACGAAGAAGCCTGTCAGGCCGTTCGCTCTCGTCCGGTCGCGCTCGACATCGCATCAGGTCGGCCTTACGCGTGCTCAACGCCAGCGGAATGTAGCCGGAGCCTTTCGTGTTCCGGCGAATGAAACGGCGTCCGTGACTGGAAAAGCCATAGTTCTGGTTGACGATGTGATCACAACAGGTGCGACTGCCGCGGCCGCCGCTCGGGTGC
The DNA here is from genome assembly GCA_035547255.1 of Hyphomicrobium sp. GTDB lineage: Bacteria > Pseudomonadota > Alphaproteobacteria > Rhizobiales > Hyphomicrobiaceae > Hyphomicrobium_B. The sequence continues at coordinate 24,522 of DASZVX010000100.1, read as the reverse complement.
TGAAGCGAGCGGGCGCACGGCGTGTTGATGTGCTGGCGCTTGCGATTGTTGCGAACAGTTCATCTTGAGCCCTGGACTCCGTTGCAAAGGCGCGGCACAGGGGCGCAAATGTAACGATCAAGGTTGCATGGCCTCGCGAACGGCGTAGGCTTGATTCGAATGAAATTCAGGGCCGGTGGAGAGGCGCCGACGTGATGCATAAGGTGACGGTCTACACGGCTGGCAATTGCTGCTACTGCCACATGGCCAAGGACCTCCTCAGACGCAAAGGTGCGGCCTTCGAGGAAATCGATTTGACGGGCCGAAGTGATTTGCGTGCTGATTTGAGAGTTCGCGCGGGCGGCCGCCATACGGTGCCCCAAATCTGGATCGGCAGCTTCCACGTTGGCGGTTGCGACGATCTCTTGGACCTTGAGCGCTCCGGCAAACTTGACGCTCTCCTCGCACAAACCACATCGGCACCCTGACAATGTCTTCTCCGTCCAATGCGGCGTTCCGTGCGGCGCTGGTTCAGATGTGCGCCGGGCGCAATGTTGCCCGCAACGTCTCTGACGCCTTGGCCCTCATCAGCGAAGCTGCCGCGCAAAAGGCCGACTACGTGCAAACTCCCGAATGCACGACGCTGATGGAGATCGATACCGAGCGGCTGATGGCGGAGACCAAGCCGGAGACGGGCAACGAGGCCCTGGCTGCGTTTTCAGCGGCAGCGGCTGACAAAAAAATCTGGCTGCACATCGGCTCGATGGCGGTGAAGGTCGGAGACCGGCGGCTCGCAAACCGGTCATACCTGATCGCGCCCAATGGCGAAATCAGCGCACGCTATGACAAGATCCACATGTTCGACGTCGATCTCGGCCAAGGCGAGGTTTACAGCGAAAGCGTCAACTACCAGGCGGGTTCCAACGGAGTGATTTCCGAGCTGCCCTGGGGACGGCTGGGGCTGACGATCTGCTACGATCTGCGTTTCCCGGCACTGCACCGCGCTCTCGCCAAGGCCGGAGCTTCGTTCATTGCCGGACCCGCAGCCTTTACGCGGATCACCGGCGAAGCCCATTGGCATACGCTTCTCAGAGCGCGCGCCATCGAGACCGAGACGTTCGTTCTGGCGGCTGCCCAGGGCGGGCGGCATGAAAATGGCCGCGAAACATTCGGGCACAGCCTCATCATTTCGCCCTGGGGCGAGATTTTGGGGGAGGGCGGCACGGATCCCGGCGTCGTGATCGGCGACATCGATACACACCGTATTGACGAAGTTCGGCGCAAGATCCCATCTCTTACACATGATCGGCTTTTCGACATTGTCGAGGAGCGATCTTCGCCGCTCGAAACGATACGAAAGTCATGATCAGATACCGTCTTGGCTGCGCTGACGGCCACGAATTTGAGAGCTGGTTCCGGACCATCGCCGAATACGATGCCCAATCGCGTTCGGGCGCCGTCACTTGTCCGCTGTGCGGCTCCGCCGAAATCACGAAGCAACCGATGGCGCCTGCTGTCGTCTCCGGCCGGGACGGCGCAGGTTCACGCGCGCTGCAGCAAGCATCTGCCGCTCAGAGCCCGGCCCCCGCAGGCCCCGAGATGACCAGTGCGCTTCGCGCCTTCAAGAAGGTCGTCATGGAAAACTCAGAAGACGTCGGCGGACGCTTCGCAGAAGAAGCCCGGAAAATTCATTTCGGCGAAGCGGAGGAACGGAGCATTCGCGGAAGCTCGACGGTCGAGGAAGCGCAGTCCTTGTTCCAGGACGGTATTCCGTTCGGCGTTCTGCCGCCGCTTCCGGAAGACCTCAACTAAGTAAGCCGTCTCCCGCCTCGCGAGACAAACGTCATCCCTTGGAAATCTCGGTCAGGGTGTATTTCAGCGCCTCGGGCAGCGACGCTGTGCTGAAGCCCGGCTGGCTGTAGCCAGCAGCCGTCCAGACGTACCTGTCTTTGTCTGCGGTCCAGATGCCGCGGAAGTGGCCGCTGCGTTCCACCAATAGACTTTCGGAGGAATGTTCTACCGTGAACCCGCGCTGTACGAAGCTTTTCTCGGCTTGAAGAGTTTCTGCCAGAAGCCCCAATCGAGCTGTTTTAATCATTCGGACGACCTGCAACCCGTGTCTCGAGAAAACGTCGGTCGGTAAACGCCGCAGGGGGCCGCCTGGCTCCCCGCACACAGCGCATAAACCTTCGGTTTCGCGGGCTATCTGGCCTTGATCCAGAACATCGTTCAATAGTTAATCGCGTTATACCCTACGCAATTGATAACGAAGTTGATTATAACCCTTGCTATCGCTCGACCCGATCGGCACGGCTCGGCTCTCGTCTGAGGTGCGCCCGAGAGTTCGTTGCTCCAAGCGGCAGAGGCATTTTGGCGGTTGCGAGCGGGGCATGAAGCGCTAGAAACAACCCGTCAATCGGGACACGTCGCTCCCGCGGAGATTACCCTGCAGATGCCATCAAGCGTGACCAGACTTGATACGTCCGCGCGCCCGTCGCCCCGTGCGCCGTCCGCGCTCCGTCATGATTGGACACGCTCCGAAGCCCTGGCGCTTTACGAGCTGCCCTTCATGGATCTGCTGTTCCGCGCGCAGACGGTCCACCGCGCGGCGTTCGACCCGAATAAGGTCCAGATGAGCCGCCTTCTGTCGATCAAGACGGGCGGTTGTGCGGAAGATTGCGGCTACTGCAGCCAGTCGGCGCATCACAAGACCGGCCTCAAAGCCTCGAAGCTGATGGAAGTTGAGCGGGTGATCGCCGAGGCCGAGAAAGCCAAGGCGGCGGGCGCGACGCGTTACTGCATGGGCGCTGCCTGGCGAAGCCCGAAGGCGCGCGACATGGATACCGTCGTCGCCATGGTCGAGGGCGTGAAGGCGCTCGGCATGGAAACATGCATGACGCTTGGCATGCTCACTGATGACGACATCGTGCGGCTACGGGATGCTGGGCTCGATTATTACAATCATAACGTCGACACGTCCGAAGCCTATTACAGCAAGGTCATTACGACCCGCACCTACGCCGACCGTCTCGATACGCTGGCACGCGTGCGCGATGCGGGCATGAAAGTCTGCTCGGGCGGTATCGTCGGCATGGGCGAAGAACGAGAAGACCGCGTCGACATGCTCGTGACGCTCGCCAATCTCGACGAGCATCCGGAGAGCGTGCCAATCAACATGTTGATCGCTATCCCCGGCACGCCACTCGAAGATGCCGAGCGCATCGATCCGATCGATTTCGTGCGGACCATTGCCGTAGCGCGCATTCTGATGCCCAAATCGTTCGTGCGCCTCTCCGCCGGCCGCACCGATATGAGCGATGAGATGCAGGCTCTGTGCTTCTTCGCAGGCGCCAATTCGATCTTCGTCGGCGACACGTTGCTGACGGCCGACAATCCTGGCGAAGACAAGGACAGCCGCCTCTTCGCCAAGCTCGGCCTGGCGCCACTCGAACTCGATACCGATCAATCTCAGGACCATGAGCCCGCGGCTTGCGCGGGTCGACAGGATGCCCGCCAATCATGAGCGTGCGCTCGACGCCTTGCTGCGCCGTGGCCGGTTGAGGTCACTCGACGCGCCAGCCGGTATCGATTTCACGTCGAACGACTATCTCGGTCTCGCGCAATCGCAGGAGCTTGCCGATGCCGTCGTTGCTGCGATCGAGCGCGGCGTGCCGGTCGGAGCCGGGGGCTCGCGCCTGCTTCGCGGCAATCATCCGGAACATGAGGCACTCGAAGCCGACGCGGCGCGATTTTTCGGCGCGGAAACGGCGCTTTTCTTCGGCGGTGGCTTCATCGCGAACACGGCGCTGATGGCGTCCCTTCCGGCGCGCGGAGATCTGATCGTCTACGACGAGCTGATCCATGCCAGCGTGCACGACGGCATGCGTCTTTCGAAAGCCGAGGCGATCGCTGCCAAGCATAACGATCCGCAAAGCATCGAGGACGCCATCAAAGCGTGGCGTGCATCGGGCGGCGGCGGTCAACCGTGGATCGTCATCGAGAGCCTTTACAGCATGGACGGCGACCGCGCGCCGATCGACGATCTCGCTCAGCTGGCGCGACGCCATGATGCGATGCTGATTGTCGATGAAGCCCACGCGACCGGCGTTTTCGGACCCGAAGGCCGAGGTCTCGCGGCGCATCTCGAAGGCAGCGGCAACGTCATTACGCTGCATACGTGTGGCAAGGCGCTCGGCGTGATGGGTGCGCTGGTGCTGGCGCCTAAGACGATCCGCGATTTTCTGGTCAATCGCGCACGAGCCTTCATTTACGCGACCGCTCCGTCACCGCTCGTTGCGGCAGCCGTTCGCGCGGCGCTCGAGATTTGCCGAAAGGAACCCGAACGGCGTGAAAAGTTGCATCGACGCATCGCCTTCGCCGAAAGCGAATTGAAATCAAAGACGCGGTACGTGCCGTCGGGATCGCAAATCCAGCCGATCATCATCGGTGCGGATGCTTCTGCCGTGGCGCTTGCTTCCGCGATGAAGGCGCGCGGCTACGATATTCGCGCGATCCGGCCACCGACCGTGCCGGAGGGGACCGCGCGGCTGCGCCTGACCATCACGCTCAACACGGATGAAGCCGTCCTTTCGCGTTTGATCGCGGATCTTGCTGCCGCCGAAGCGGAGATCGCGGCATGAGCACGCGCATCGTCGTTGCCGGAACCGACACCGATATCGGAAAAACGATCTTTTCCGCTGCGCTGGTGCAAGCGCTGGACGCCTATTATTGGAAACCGGTGCAAGCAGGTCTCGCAGGCGAAACGGATTCAGAGACTGTCGCGCGGCTGAGCGGCCTTCCGCCGTCGCGCATTTTGCCCGAAGCCTACAGACTCAATACGCCAGCGTCACCGCACTTCGCAGCCGAGCGTGACGGCATCGAAATCGACGTCTCGCGGTTGCGGCCGCAGGATCATCCGACACCGCTCGTCATTGAACTCGCGGGCGGGCTCGACGTGCCGCTGACCCGGCGGCTGTTGCAAATCGATTCGATTGCAGACTGGAAAATTCCGGTTGTCCTGTGCAGCTCGACGCGCCTCGGTACGATCAACCATTCGCTGCTGTCCATTGAAGCGTTGAAGCGGCGGGCGATTCCGATTCTCGGCATCGCCTTCATCGGCGAAGAAAATGCCGACAGCGAGCGAACGATCTCATCGTTCGGGCGCGTGCGGCGGCTCGGCCGGCTTCCTCGCGTTCCCGACCTTACGAGCGGCACGCTGCGCCAGGCTTTTGCAGCGAACTTCTCGATTCCCGATTTGCTCGGTGTCGGAGCGTCCGGTCCATGAGCCGCTCACCCGTCTGGCATCCCTTCACGCAGCACGGCCTCGAACCGGATATGCTGCCGATTGCGAGATCGGAAGGCGCTTGGCTCGAAGCTACCGACGGTCGTCGCGTCTTCGACGGCATTTCTTCGTGGTGGGTTATCACACACGGTCACCGACATCCGAAGATCGTGCGCGCCATTCGGGAGCAAGCTGACAAGCTCGATCAAGTGATCTTCGCGGGATTTACGCATGAGCCTGCGGAAGCCGTCGCGCGCGGCTTGGTCGAAATTGCCCCGAGCGGCCTCACACATGTTTTCTTTTCCGACAGCGGTTCGACATCGGTCGAAGTCGCGCTCAAAATGGCGCTCGGGTATTGGAAGAATACGGGCGAGCCGCGAACGCGCATCCTGGCTCTCGAACACGCCTATCACGGCGACACGATCGGGACGATGTCGGCGGGTGCGCGCGGCGTATTCAATGCTGCTTATGAACCGCTGCTGTTTGACGTCGGGCGTATCCCATTTCCCGAGAAGGGCGCCGAGCAAAAAACATTTGACGCGCTCGAACAGGCCTGCCGCGTCGGTGATATTGCCGGTTTTATTTGCGAGCCACTGATCCTCGGCGCCGGCGGCATGTTGATTTACGACGCCGCGACACTCGCCGAAATGCACCGCATCTGTGCGCGTTATGACGTTCTCTTTATCGCCGACGAGGTAATGACGGCGTTCGGGCGCACCGGAACACTTTTCGCATCCGAGCAAGCGAATATTTCGCCCGATATCGTCTGTGTCGCCAAGGGAATAACGGGCGGCTCAATCCCACTCGCGGCGACGCTCTGCACGGATGCCATTTTCGATGCGCATCTGTCGAAGGACCGCTCGCGTACGTTCTTTCATTCCAGTTCCTATACAGCCAATCCGATCGCATGCGCAGCCGCCGCTGCGAATCTCGAAATCTGGCGAAGCGAGCCAGTCATCGCGCGTATCGGTGCGCTGGCAAAAACGCAGGCAGCATGCCTTAGTCGAATCGTCAACAATCCGAGATTTGAGAACGCACGCCAGATCGGAACGATGACGGCATTCGAATTCAGTGGAGCGGGTGCGGGATACCTTGCCGAGATTTCGCTATTGCTGCGCCAGAAACTTCTCGATCGCAATGTTCTGCTCAGACCTCTCGGTGCAACCGTCTACGTCATGCCGCCCTACTGCGCGACAGAAGACGATCTAAACATGGTCTATGCGGCGATTTCCGAAGCTGCGGATGAGGTTCGGCGATGAGCGGCGTCGAAATCATCGGGCTCGGTCACTATGCGCCGGAGCGCATCGTCCCGAATGCGGAGATCGAAGCCCGGCTTAGGCTCGACGCAGGATGGATTAAGCGGCGCACCGGCATCGATGCGCGGCGCTACGCTGCGGACGATCAGGCGCTTTCCGATCTTGCAGTCCGTGCCGGTGATATGGCGATCGCGCAAGCTGGGCTATCGCGCGACGACATCGGACTGCTGCTGCTCGCGACCTCAACCCCCGATCATCTCTTGCCACCGACAGCACCGCTCGTAGCGCATCGCCTTGGACTCGCGAATGCTGGGGGCATCGACATGGCGGGGGCCTGTGCGGGCTTCATCTATGCTTTGACGCTCGGCGATAGCTACGTGCGCAGCCACGGCGTACCGGTTCTGGTCATCGCCGCGAACATCCTTTCGCGCCGGATCAATCCTGCGGAGCGCGCTAGCAGCGTGCTGTTCGCGGACGCCGCAGGGGCTGTGCTGCTTGCTCCAAGCCTCCGCGATGACTGTGGCGTGCGCGGTGCGCACCTTGCCGCTCAGGGCGCCCACTACGGTCTTATCTCAATTCCGGCGGGCGGAAGCCGGAAGCCATTCGCAAATAATCTCGATGCGAACGAAACGCTGATGATCATGTCGGACGGTCAGGCCGTCTACACGAAGGCCGTCGCGATGATGGTAGATGCGGCCGAAATCGCGCTTCGGAAGGCCGACGTGGCGGCGGCAGACGTCGCGCACTTCATTCCGCATCAGGCGAATGCCCGCATGATGGGGACGGTTGCGCATCAGATCGGCGTCAAATCCCAAAGTCTGCGCACAACGATCGCAGATTTCGGAAACAGCTCCGCCGCAACGATCCCGCTGACATTGTCGATCTCAGCGCGCGAGCACGCTTATCGCCGAGACGACATCGTCCTGATGACAGCGGCGGGCGCCGGATTGACGGGCGGCGCCTCTGTCATCAGGTGGTAATCACTGTTTGACGCCTTCTACGTCGAGCGTCAGTTCTACTTCCTTCGAGAATGGCCCGAGATCTCGCATGATGCCGAAATCCGCAAGCTTCAGCGTCGTCGTTCCGGTAAAACCGTCGCGATAACCACCCCAAGGATCCTTGCCGCCGCCAACGCGCTGCGCGTCAATGGTCACGTCCTTGGTAACGCCGTGCAGCGTGAGCTTGCCGGTAATCGCTGCTTTATCCGGCCCCGATGCTTTTACGTTCGTGCTCTCGAAAGTTGCGGTCGGAAACATTTCCGTATCGAGCAAGTCGGCACCGCGCAGATGCTTATCGCGCTCGGCGTAATTGGTGTCGATACTCGTCGTATCGATCTCGATTTTGACTTTTGAAGCATCCGGATTCTTGTCATCGTAGGAGAATGTTCCGGAGAACTTGTCGAACCGACCTGCAATCCAACTGAAACCAAGATGCTTGATCCGGAAGTTGATCGACGCATGTGCGTTCTTTGTGTCGATGACGTAATCTGCCGCCATAGCTGCCGTAGATATCGCGGAGGCGAACGCTGCAACAGCAAGGGCGATCATTCTGATCTGCATCAGTGATTTTCCTCTTTTGGATTGATGGCAGGACGCGGCGGTCCCGACCACATGCGACTCAGGATCTCGCTTTTATCGACAAAGTGGTGCTTAAGCGCGGCAAGCGTGTGAACAGCAGCGAGCGCAATCACGACATAAGCGACGACGCGATGGACGTAACCCGCGCCGCTTTCAAGACCGCGCATCTTGATGATTGACGGAACTTCGAACCAGCCGAAGACGTCGATCGGTTGGCCCTCGGGCGTCGAAATGAAGTAGCCGCTGACCATCAACGCGAGCAGGAGCACATAAAATCCCCAATGCACGGCATACGACGCCTTCTGCTCGAAGGGCGACAGACCGTCGAGATCGGGTTTGGGGTTCGTGACTCGCCAGAGCCAGCGAGCAAGCAGCGCGATCAGGAGAAGGATCCCGAGGCTGCGGTGAAAATCCGGAGCAACGTTGTAATAAGGGTTGTAGTAGTCGAGCTTCACCATCCACACGCCGAGCGCAAACATGCCGAAGATCGCGACGGCCATTACCCAATGAAATAGCCGCGAGACGATTCCATAGCCTTGCGATGTGTCTCGAATATGCATAGCGCCTTGCCGCCCCAGCCTCTGCGCTAGGGCAAATGCGGATGAGCTCGGGCTATTTCAAGGCGTTCGGAGAACGTCGTTTTCTCTGGCAGGCACGAAAACGGCCGGATCGCGGGCGGGGATCAATTTTAAACTTGACTACAGAAGTATAGATTAGCTTAAATGCGCCGTCTGCCATTTGCGGGGCCTTGAACCCCGATACATTGGGGAGAGACGATGAAGCGTTCGCACCTTGAGGGTGAGCCGTTTGATGCGCATGACGTGTCGAACGCCGCCTTCGCCGCATCCATGTTCGCAGCATCCGTCGGAATGATCTGGGACCTCGCCACAGGGCACGTCTCGGCGTTCGACCGTATGCTTTCCGATATTTCAGATGACGAGCGCGAAGCGCAGAGCGAGGCGCAAGCTCGCACGTGCGCGGTGGCCGCTCCGTCATGCAATTCCGATTCGATCATGCGCGGGAGGCGGACGGATGCGTAAATTCAAAGACTTGGAATCGGCGCCTTCCTCGGACACACAGGATAAACCCGTGTGTGCTGGCCAGGCGCTTGGCTTTCCGCTCAGAAGCGCTCTCGGTTTCTCTCCTATGGAGAACATTACGCTCGACGTCTTCCGTTGCCTTTGCGACGTCTATGCCACGGCTTCTGCTGAACCTTGGGAAGGTGCCGTGAGGCTCGCCGAAGAACAGCTCGGCGCAATCGACGGTCCGTTGCTTGTTGCACGCGTCACTGCGCTGCTGCGGGCGCTGCGTCAAGAACGCGGCACTGGATTTTCATATCTCAGCCTCGGATGTCAGCATGTTTCGCCGGATGAGCTGACGGTGACGGCTCTCATCAAATCGGCCCGGGTTGGCGATCAGCTTGCATTTCAGCACGGCATTGCGCTGGCGTTAAACAATGGCCCGGCAACGGAACAGACGCGGCTCGCAGTGCGCTGTCTCGCTGACATGCAATTGCAGCAGGCTTCGGCTGAGCAGGGAGCAGGTTCTGAATTCGAACATCAAACAGTGCAGGCGCTTTATCTGCACTAACGCATTGATCGTGGGGAGGCGCGTCGGCTGATCGGCCGGTGCGGCAGGACGTGTCAGAGAAGGCTGAAACACCAGTACCGGCTGCGATGGGGGGAACAAGCGCTGCCGAGAAGCGCAGTTCGCTCACGAGATATCTCGTGAGCGAACTGATGCGCGGAGAGCGTGAGATTATTCTTGAACACAGAGGACAGGATTATCGTTTGCGCATCACGGAGGCCGGAAAGCTCATTCTGAGCAAGTAGCTTATTCGCGCCGACGCGCGCAGATACCGTTACCGAACGAGCCCGAGCGCAAATCATGCTCGGTCTTACGATACGTCTTAGAGCTCATGACATCCCGTCTCGCCGCTCTAAGCACGTCGACAGCGGGCCGGCTCCGCATGAAACCCCAGCCGTCCGGCCCGCTGTTTTCTCTCTTTGCATTTAGCTTGAAACTGCCGGAAAGCTGACCTCGACGCGAAGTCCGGGTGCATTGTCGGCGAGCGCGATCTTGGCGCCGTGCAGGTCGACGATTGCCGAAACGAGACTCAATCCCAGTCCGCTCCCATCCGTCGAGCGGGCGCGTTCCAACCTGTAAAGTCGGCGAAAGACGTTCTCCCTTTCCGCCGGTGGTATACCCGGCCCGTTATCCGTTATCTCCACCCGATAAAATCCCGGAGACGCGCAGAGCCGTAATCCTATTTCCGTTCCTCGTGGGCAGTGGCGAATAGCGTTCTCAACCAAGTTCGCGAACAACTGCACGAGAAGCTCGGGATCGCCACGCACCATGGCCGCTTGTTCGACTTCGCTCGCGAAGCTCAGCTTGTCGCCGGCGTCTTCGGCGACGATATCGTAGACGTCGTGCACATCGGCCAACAGAACCCGCAAGTCGACGGCCACGAACTTGTCCTTGCGTGCACCTGCTTCAATTTGGGTGATCCGGAGCAGAGCGTCGAACGTTTCCGTTATGGAATCGATATCGAGCAATGCCGCGTCGAGTGCGGCTTGGAACTCGGCCTGAGTCGAGGCCTTGCGGCGAGCATCATCGAGACGTTGGCGCAACCGGCCAAGCGGCTTCTTCAAGTCATGCGCGATATCGGACGACGATTGGTTGACGTTCTCGATGAGCTTTTGGAGATTGCCGAGCATGCCGTTGACCTGCAAGGCGACCTGATCGATGTCGTCCTGCAGACCAGAGATCGGTACACGCGCCGAGATGTGACCTTGCGAAACTCGGGCGAGCGGATTGGCGAACGCATCGATTCGATACTGCGTTTGCCGCGCGAAGTAGATTGCGCACAGCGCGATCGCCACAGATGTCGCCAGAAGGCCGTACGCCAGAAGCCTCAGCAAAAAGGACTTCATTTGCTTGACTTCGCTGTTGTCGCTGCCGACCAACAGGCTGCCTTTGGCGAGCGGCTTCCAGATCGCAAGGAATTCGTCGTTCGGCTCGCCGCGATCCATAGAGAAATTGAGGCTCGATCGCTTCAGCGTCATCCACTGCGTCGACCGCGGAACGCCTCGGACATTGCCGGCGAGAAATTTCCCGTTCTTGTCGATGAGCTCCACGATGAAATCCGGATCGCGCACGGACTCGCTTTCCTCAGCGACAACCGCCACCAGATCGTCGAAGGTCCTGTCGCCATCGAGAATAGCGAGCGAGTCGATGTTCGTGCGAACACGGTCGCGGATATCGTTGACGAGGCGCGCGCTCGCCACCAGATAGATGACGGTGAAGAGTGCGAGCACCGTCGTAATGAAGAAGAGTGAGAATGCCGCCGCCAAGCGAAATGGCGTGCGTTTCAAGAGGTCCCGCACCGTCAATCACCATCGGTCACGGTGTAACCGCTGCCGCGGATCGTATGAATGAGCTCCTTGCCGTAGGGTTTGTCGATCTTGGCGCGCAGGCGCGAGATATGCGTTTCGACGACGCTCGTCTTGGGATCGAAGTGAAAGTTCCAAACGCGTTCGAGCAGCATGGTCCGCGTCACGACGCGGCCCCGGTTGCGCATGAGGACTTCGAGCAATCGGAATTCGCGCGGTTGCAGATCGATCGTGTCGCCACTGCGGGTCACCTTGCGGCTGACGAGATCGATCTCGAGGTCGCCGACCTTGAGCCGCGTCTCCTCACCCTTGGTGTGCGGCCGACGTGCGAGCGCATTCACACGTGCGAGCAACTCGGAAAAGGCAAAGGGCTTGACGAGATAGTCGTCGCCGCCGGCATCCAGGCCCTCAACGCGATCATCGACACCACCGAGCGCCGTCAGGAACAGCACCGGTACGCGGCGGCCGGCGCTGCGAATGGTCTTGATGATCGCCAAGCCATCGAGACCCGGCAGCATGCGATCGAGAATGACGACGTCGTAATCTTCGCCTACGGCCTGCGCGACGGCATCACGCCCGTCGGCCAGATGATCGACGGTATGACCTTCTTCCTCGAGGCCCTTCGATACGTAGGCCGCCGTGTTGGCATCATCCTCAAGCAGCAGGATTCGCATTTTCGCGCACCGATACGTGGGCCTACATCATGGTCGAGCGCCGACGAAGCCGTCGACATTTCCAGTATACGACGAGTTCTGAAGGCGCACACAAGGGAACACGGTGCCATCCTTACCGTACGGCCGATCATACCTGCCGATTGCGACCGAAAAAGCCATGTTTTCCCTCGATCGCAAAGACGATGAGACACGTAATCAAGCTGCAGACGGCGAAGCCTGCGGCAATCGGAAAAACCGTACCGTCAAAGGCGTGCGCAACGAGGCCGCCTGCCATAGCGCCGATTGCGGTCGAGAGAGAACCGGTCACGGAGGAGGCCATGCCTGCGTTATGACCCTGCGGCTCCATGGCGATGGCGTTGAAGTTCGGTGCAATCAGACCGAACAGGAAGAATGCACTGGAGACTAGCGGCGCATACACAAGAATGCCAGCCTCGCCCGCCGCTGCGGCAAATGCGAGACAAAGCGATACCGCGAGAAATCCCAAAAGTGCAGCGTGAGACAACCGCCGCATTCCTAAGCGCCCGACCAGCCGTGCATTCACGAACGAGGCGACTGCCATCACGGATGCTATGGCTCCGAAAACGACGGGAAATGCTTCCCCCATGCCGAAGACCTCGACGAAAACCTGTTGCGCGCTTGCGACGTAGGCAAGGAGGCAGCCGAACATGAAGCCGCCGGCGGCGCCGTAAGCCATCGTCTGAGAATCGAAAATTGCTGTCTTGAGTGAATCGCCGAGGCTCTTCGGACGTTCGAGACCCAACGCCGGTGCGGCCGTTTCAGGCAAGCGAAAACCGGCCCAAACGGCGATCAGGATCGCCATCGCCAACAGCGCATAGAACGTCCAATGCCAGTTGCCAAGCTGGATCAGGGCTTGACCAATCGACGGTGCAAGGACCGGAATAACGATGAAAACCATCATCGTAAACGACATGACGCGCGCCATCTGCCGCCCGCCGTAGAGGTCGCGCACGACTGCGATCGCGATTACGCGGGGAGACGCGGCGCCGATGCCTTGCACGAGCCGCGCAGCAAGGAGCGTTGGAAACGCTCCCGCGACGAGGGCGGCTACCGTGCCCACGATATAGATTGCGAGTCCCGCCATCAGCGCCGGCTTGCGACCAATGTGATCGGAAAGCGGGCCGAAGAAAAACTGTCCGGCAGCGAAGCCCGCCATGTAGAGAATGACGACGAGCTGGCGATCATTCTCGCTGGAGACGCCAAGTGCCTTACCGATCTGCGGCAATGCCGGCAGCATGATATCGATCGATATGGCCGTCAGCGCCATCATCGCCGCGGTCAGGACGACAAACTCAACGAACGACAAATCGTGCAGCGCTTGCGGCGCTCCGGCCGAGGAAAGCACGCCATCGCGCTCTAGGACGTTCATTCTCTTGTCTCTAAGTAGGTGCGCCGAATCGGCTCGGCCGCCGGTCCTATTACGCCAACGAGAGCGGAAATGCGGCATGTAAGACGTCACAGTGCCGCCCGGGCTATCGATCCGGTCGCCGGACGCGGCTTATGGGAGCCGCACGTTCGTCAACTCGATTTGTCCATGGCTCGCGGGATGGCCGGCCTCGGTCATCTAGACGCATGCGCCGCATCGAGATCGCCTATATCCCCACCTGACGCGATATATGCTGTAATTTTTTGGTTCCGCTATTAATTATTTTTTTTCGAATTGGCCCTGGCCACATCAAAAAATCCAAATAAACAGCGATACCTCGTATTTCGATACGTTAATTATATAGGCCGCGCGCCCGTCTCAATCATATCAGTTCTTCGCATTTTCGCTTAACGTATTATTTCGGTTTATTCGTCAATAACAATTCCCAGCGAAGCGGTGCGATCAGCACCGATGGCATGAAGCCTTACGTCGCTCGGCCGCCTCTTGGAGCGGCATTTCACTCGCCTCTTTATCGTCTGCTGCGATTAACTCGTTCGCCCCGCGAACGAACAACGCGCGACGAGAGTGGAACCCCAAAAACGCGGCGTAAGGCCGTAGCCGAGTTCAGAGTAGCGGAGTATCTCGTGATGCCGATGGATGATGTTGCGCAATTCGATAGAGGCATCACCGATTTCGATGTAAATGCCGAAAGCCTTCCGCTTAAAAAAGCGCGCAAACCGGCGCCCGCGAAAAAGAAAAAAAGAATAACGGCCACGCCCATTCTGCATTTTCTTTCGACGCAGCCATTCGCGAGCCCGTTCGACGTCAATATGGCGGTCGATGCCGGGTACAAGGTCGTCATTCCGCACACGGGCGTGCGCCTCGACGATACGCGCGCGCTCGTTCAGGACGCCATTTTCTCGCGCCCGCCTCACTACGGGTGCCGGACCGGGATGTTCATCGGTGGCAAAGACGCGCTTTTGGCGCTCGACATGCTTGCTGTCGCTAAGACGTCGCTCGTTCCACCGTTCCAGCTTTCAGCACTCGCCGATCCCGGCGGTTCCTTCACCACGGCAGCGGCCATGGTCGCCTGCGTCGAGAGCGTCTACCGCAAAAAGACATCACGAACGCTCGAAGGCGCCAGCGTCGCCGTATTCGGTGCCACGGGTGTCGTCGGGTTTGCATCAGCCGTTATCGCCGCGCGCAACGGCGCTGAAGTCAAAGTCGTTTCGCACATGGGCCTGGCGGCGCTCGAACCGCTGGTGCGCGCAGGTAAGGAACGCTTCGGCGTGACGCTCAAGCCGGTTTTGGGTGGCCGCGACACGGACAAGAGCAAGATCGTCGAGAATGCCGACATCGTTCTTTGCGCAGCCGCGGCCGGCGTTCAGGTCTTGAAAGCGAAGCACTTCGAAAAATCAAAACGCACCGTCGTTGTTGCCGACGTCAATGCCGTGCCGCCTGCAGGCATCGAAGGCGTCGAGCTGTTCGATTTCGGCCGCGCAATCGGGAAGCGCGGGCTTCTGTCGGTCGGTCCCCTCGCAATTGGCGATATCAAATACAAAACGCAGGCCGGGCTCCTGCGCCGCATGATCCGTACGGATAAATCATTGATGCTCGACTTCAACGATGCGTTCGCGGTCGCACGGCAGCTCGTGCGTAAGAAGATGCGCTAAGGCAGGAATCGTCCTTCGACCGATCATTGGTCGGAAAAAAATAGCCGGGCCGTCCCGGCTCCGATTTTCCGCGCGTCCGCCCTAAGTCCCTGTTTGCGAAGAGGGCAGGAGCCTATCCTGCCATCTTGGTGCGCTTGGCCAGCGTTGTCTCGGCAATATTGTATTACTCCTCGTGATAATTTTGCCATTGTTCGGGCAAAGCCTTCGCGGGCATTGACCGTAGCGAGGGGCATCGGGGGGATTGCGCTTGTTTTATCGACGCCATTTTGCCGCCGCGCCGACGACGCTGGTGCTGGCCGCGAGTTTATTTTTTCTTCTCGGTTCGGCCTCACAGGTGCTGGCCAAGGACACATCCGAGGGCTGCGAAGCATCGGCCAAGCTTGCCGTCCTTGTCTCTCCGCTGTCCCCATGGAAAGGCGCAGCGCTCCGGGTCGTCTTCACCGTCGAGCAGCCGCTTCAGGGAGAGCTTTCGCTGACGGCTCCCGATGGCAGTATCGCGCTCAAGTCGCGCGAACGCCGGGGCGGACCACCCTATTTTTGGTTCGCGGAAGTCGCCAAACCCGCCGCCGGAACATGGCACGCGACACTCGTCGCCGACGATGCATCCGCGAAATGCAGCACCGTTACGCGCGAAATCGTCGTCGGCAACGCTGCAAAGTCCGCACCGCAAGGCTCAGACAAAAGTGTTTGGCCTATACGCGATTCCTGGAACCGCAAAACGGAAAACCTGTACTCGGCTTGGATCGAGAAGCTCTTCGATGCACCGCTTGAGGAAGCGCCGTCGTGGGCTGCGCTGCATGAGGTGTTGCGCGATCAGTCGCGAAATTTCCTGTTTGACCATCTCGGGCTCGGTGAAGACAGGAAGGGCCTCATCCTTCGGCCCGATTGCGCCGATCTTCCGTATTTCCTGCGCGCCTATTTCGCTTTCAAAATGGGATTGCCATTCGGCTATTCGAAGTGCTCGCGTGGCGGAGGCGGCAAGCCACCGAGATGCCCGCAGTGGTGGAACATCCGGAAAGAAGAGCCGGGTGCCGGAGCGACGGAACAGAAAGTCGCGGACGCGAAACCAGGCTTGATCTCCGGAATATTCGGCGATGTTGCCGCGAAGCCTTCAACCATTCGCGGTCCGTCGCGGCCAGCCGGGCTTGTGCCGGGATTTGGATATTATTTGCGGACGACGGTCGCGAATGCCGTCCACTCGGGCGCCGGACGAACGGCGGCGGCCGATGATAAAACCGACTATTATCCTGTGGCATTGAAGGAAGACACGTTACGTCCGGGCACGATCTATGCCGATCCTTACGGGCACGTCCTGGTGCTTGTGAAGCGCATCGCGCAGACGAGCGATGCGGCGGGTGTGTTTCTTGCCGTTGACGGGCAACCTGACGGCACGGTCGCCCGCAAACGCTTCTGGCGTGGTAATTTCCTGTTTGCGCAGGACACCGGACTCGGCAGTCCCGGATTCAAACGCTTCCGGCCAGTCGTCGCCGAAAAGAACGGCGGCCTGCGGCGTTTGACCAATGCCGAGATCACCAGCGACGCGGACTACGGCGACTTTTCGCTCGAGCAGTCGAAACTTGGCGTCGAACAGTTTTACGACCGTATGGATGACGTCATGTCACCGGCGCCGCTCGATCCGATGCGCGCCATGGAGGAAGTCATCACCGCGCTTGAAGAGCAGGTGAAGGCGCGCGTGACGTCCGTTGAAAACGGCCGAAAGTATCAGAATGGCGGAGGTGCGGAAGTCGCGATCCCAAGCGGCGCATCGATTTTCGAGACGACCGGAGCCTGGGAAGATTTTTCGACGCCGTCGCGTGATCTTCGTTTGCTGATCGCGATCGACGTGGTTCGTGGATTTCCCGATCGCGTGGCACGGCGTCCCGAGCGGTATGCGATGCCGGCAGGTAAAAGCGCTGCCGATGTGAAGTCGGAACTTGACCGCGTACTTGCCTCGGAACTTGCATCACGCAAGTTTTCCTATACGCGGAGCGATGGTTCGCAGTGGCCGCTGGCGCTCAATGACGTGGTTGAGCGTACCACGAAGCTTGAAATGGCGTATAACGTCAATGACTGTGTCGAGCTTCGTTGGGGTGCGCCTGACAAAGGCGATGAAATGTCAACGTGCAAGCGGCGCGCGTCAGGAGCACAACGGCAGAAGATGGCGGAATACCGGCCATGGTTTCACGAGCGGCGGCGGCCTGCGCGCGATTAGGTTTATGCAAATCTGACTCTCGCCGGATGTTGCGTTCGGAAGGTCGAAGGCGACGGTTGTGACTAAGCTTATTCTTTCCGAAATTCGGCGCCGTTACGTGATTGAGCTCCGGCCGCTCGATTCTGCAACGGAGGCTGCCCTCGTCGCCGACCCGCGCCCCGGCGCCAAAGCTATCCTAGACGCTGTCGCGCGGCGCCGCTTCGACCATCGGTCCGAAGGCCAGCGGATCAGAAAGTTGCTGCGCTACGAAACCTCGCTTTGGGGAACCGGCGTGCAGTATGTCGCCGGGGTCGACGAAGCCGGAATGAGCCCGCTCGCGGGACCAGTGTCGGCCGCGGCCGTCATCTTCGCCCCGGGCGCACGCATTTCAGATATCGATGACTCGAAGAAACTCGACGCGGCGACGCGCGAGCGGCTGGCTATCGAAATCAAGAAGACAGCAATTGCCTGGTCGGTCGGCTTTGCCGAGGTTGAGGAAATCGACAGCATCAATATTTATTGGGCGGGCCTACTCGCGATGCGCCGCGCCGTCGAGGGGCTTACGTCGCGACCGGAGCACGTTCTTGTTGATGCCCGGCGCATCAAAGATCTCGCAATTCCACAACAATCGATCGTGAAGGGTGATGCGAAGAGCCTGACAATCGCTGCCGCGTCCATTCTCGCCAAGACCGCGCGCGATACGCTGATGCGAAAACTGGATGCAGAATATCCGGGCTACGGCTTTTCCAAGCACAAAGGCTATCCGGTGCGAGAGCATCTCTCAGCGCTCAACAAGCTCGGCGCATCGCCCGTTCACCGCCGGTCCTTCGCGCCAGTACGTATCGTTTTGGGTTTGCCGCCTCTGCCGCCCTGGCCGAGCGCGAACGCCGAAGCTGGGGCGGGCTGATGTCGATCAAACGAGGTTTCAACGTGTCGCGTTGCCTCGCCACTCCATCAATTTTTTGAAAGATAGATTTGAGGGCACCAGTCCCACTCCGCTGGCGCGCCCAACAGTAGAACAACAGGCACAGCCTTCTCCCCCGGCAGTTTAGAATTGCGACTTGTAATGCCTTTATCGCATCTCAAGCCATACCTGTTTCCACACGAGCTTCCTGGTTCAACAACATCGACCGCAAGAAAGCCTCTCGCCCGGCGAACGAGACAAAGTGTGGATTTGCGTAAGAACCAGGGCCCTCACCACTCGGTCCGTAATTCAAGGGCTGTCCATCGAAGCGTAGCGTGCATCCCCCTGCACTGCGCAGAATCGCGTCGCCCGCCGCCGTATCCCACTGCATTGTTCGACCGATACGAGGATAAATATCAGCCTCGCCAGCCGCTAAAAGACAGAATTTCAGAGAAGAACCGATCGACACTATTTCACTAACCGCAAATCTTTCTAGGAACCTCGTGGTTTCTACTCGCGCATGCGAAGCGCTGGCCGCAACCCTTAGAAATTCGCGAGGCATACGCGTTCTAATGGCTGTGCGCTCTATGGGCCGCCCGTCGGGCGAGACGCGACATCGAAAGGCATTGCGGCTGTCGGCGCTGAATAGTTCATTGCGGGCGGGCGCGACAACCACACCCAATCGCGGCAATCCAAATTCAACGAGACATATATTGACCGTGAAGTCTGTCCGACCCTGGACAAACTCCTTCGTTCCATCGAGAGGATCGACGAGAAAAAAAATCTGCTCTGAAATATCGGGCACACCACCGCAATGAATGCGCTCCTCGGCAATGATCGGAACGCGAGGACTGATTTTTTCAAGACCTCGAACGATCAGGTCTTCCGCACATCGATCAGCGTCAGTGACGGGGCTGCCGTCGTCTTTATGAACGACAGAGGCGCCCCTCTCTCGAATATCCAAAATCATTCGGCCAGCTTCGAGGGCAAGAGCTTCGAGCTGCTCCAACATCGATAAAGACATTCGTCAATTCCCCCGTCGAGAGCACCTACATTCGCGCGTGCGGCCCATAAAGATAAGCTAGGATGCGCTGCCGTTGGTGTAACCAAACCCTCGCGCAATCCGGCGCTGGACCTGATATCCCGTTCGACCAAATTCACCGATCACGAAGCTCTTAGCATCATCCGGATTGAAAGCGACGTTTTCTTTCTGCGCCCATCTGCGCCACAAGTATCGATCGAGCGACGTGCGGGCTTCAATCAGCCGGCGATCTCTCTGCGTGAGATCGTTGCGTCGCAATAGCTTCCAACTGATTTTTTTCTGATTTTCCTCGGCGGTATTTTGTGGTGTTGCCTTAGTAGCGATGCCAATCTCGGCAGAGAGAGACGCAAGCAAAGTATTCGTGCTCGCAATATCGGCGACGAAATCGAAAGTGCCTAGCATCTCATCGAGCAGCGCCGCCTTCTTCTCTTCCGAAAGCCGAGCGAGTTCGATCCAAGGCAACTCCGCCCATCGTTCCAGCAGAAAATGAGCTACGGGGTTCAACCGCATGGAGCGCATGAATAATGAAAACGAATAGGAATGCTGGCCTTCGCGCAAATAGCGCATCATTCGAAAATTATAGTAAGAGAGCATGAGACTCTCCGGTTCTCGGAGGATCACGGAACGGATAATGCGCCGTCCAGGAAACATCTTTTCTATCGATTGCCCGATGAAATGCCCGGAGATCGCACGTACTTGCTTGGTTGGCACAAGCAGTGCGGGATCGTATTTGTAGCTAAACCATCCCAATGGAAATCGCCGGGAACGTTTTGACGGCGCCCACATTCCCTCGTTTCCGAGCTGAGATTTCAAATGGGTTTCGATTGTCGTTCCCGCACACTTCGGAACGTGAACATGCACGAGCAAGGGATCGGCCATGGGAACTCCAGCTGGAATCCCGTGCGGCCAAAAAAACAGGATCTGTCTATTCAGCCGCCCGGCATATATTTGATAGTTCGATCAGCCTATACGACTGAACGCGCCGGACAACACACGAAGCGTGTGCATGGCGATTTTTTCGTTACGGCGGACGATTTGGGAGATGACAGGCAGGGGGCCGTCTCCGGCGCACGATGTGGTTCGCCGTCGGGTGGCGTTGGAATTGCCGTTTAGGCTGTGCTGCCGGAAATGATCTTGAAATTCCGCAACGTGTTCAAAATATGTTCGACGGATTCCAGCGGCGTTTCCACACCGCAATGTAGCGTAATTTCGGGATCTTCAGGAGGCTCGTATGGCGAGCTAATGCCGGTGAAATCGGGAATTTTATTCTCACGCGCCTTCCGATAGAGACCCTTAACATCTCGCTTTTCGCATGTAGCAAGCGGGGTATCTACGTAGATTTCGATAAACTCGTCGGGATTAAAACAACGCCGGGCCTTCTCTCGCTCCTTCTGAAACGGCGAAATCACCGCCACAATAACGATCAAACCGGCATCGACCATCATGCGAGCAGTTTGAGTGACACGGCGCGACTGCTCCACTCTGTCCTCAGCCGAGAAACCCAGATCCGAACACAGACCGCTTCGCATCAGGTCACCATCCAAAATGTAGGTGTGATAGCCCTCTTGATGCAACATCCACTCGAGCAACTCTGCGACCGTGGACTTGCCAGCACCCGAAAGACCGGTCAGCCATAAACAGGCTGCGCGCTGAGATTTGATCTGAGCGCGCGCATTTCGATCAACTGGAGCGCGGAGCTTGCGAGTCTCCCGCCGATCTGCCTGCGAAGGCCGGTCATGCAAATCTAGGGCGTTTCGCATAGTCCACTTCTTTCAATAGGTCGAACGCAATAGGTCGGATAGACGATGCTCTATGATATCGTTCGCGGCTTTTCTGATAAGCCCTTACAGGCAACACCTCCTCAGAAATCCCCTATGCTTTGGAAATCCGTCGATTTTTCTTTGTGGAGATGCGGAGTGGCTACAATCGGATCCTGACCAACAGGGAGAGAGTCATCCAATCATACGGCGGACTTCTGAGTCTTCGCTGTAAAGAGGGAAGGCCGGGCTTACAAAGCTGGCCGGAATGCTCAGAATGTAAAAAGCTTAAATTCGGCGAGGGGCCCGACGCGGATGCGTTACCTTGCCCCAAGGTTCTACAGATCCTTGGCCATCTCGCCCGGGCAAGTTTCGTGCGTAGAGGCGTTCGATCTGTTTCGCCACCGCTGCTCCACACTACCCAAACCTTCCCGTGATTCGAGTAGATACTCTTTACCGGGAGCCTCTTGATATGACTTCATCGACAATCGCGCACCCGATAGTTGGGAAGCACACGAATGCACATGTCTTCCGAGAATTCTCGCACACGCGTTTCTGTCATTTTGCCGGTTCGCAACGGTGGAAGCTATCTGCCGCTTGCTGTCGAGAGTGTGCTCCAACAGACCTTTGGTTCATTTGAACTGCTCGTGATCGACGACGCATCCAGCGACGGATCTATCTCGCTGTTGGAGCCGATGGCAACCAGGGACCCGCGGCTTCGGCTTCTTAGGAATCCCGGATCGGGCTTGGTCGCTGCTCTCAACTTCGGGCTCTCTCAGGCGCAGGCAGAGTTTGTGGCGCGGATGGACGCCGACGATATCGCTTTGCCCGAACGTCTATCGCGCCAAGTGGAATTTCTGGAAACGATGCCGGAGATATCGGTCGTCGGCACGCAAGTCGCGTTCATCGACGCTACGGGCATTCTCACGGGCGAGCAGCCTTCTTTCCCAACAGAACCGAAAGAAATTACTCGCGCGCTGATCGCACGCGGTTGTGTCGTCCGTCACCCGAGTGTTCTTGCTCGGAAGACCTCGCTGCTTTCAGTTGGGGGCTATCGTCCTGCCTGTGACAAAGCGGAAGACTACGATCTTTGGCTCCGGTTAGTGGACGGTGACCGCATAGCAAATTTGCCAGAGGTTTTGTTGCATTATCGCGTCCACCCGTTGCAGATTTCGAATGGAATCAATTTGCAACAACGCTTTTCGAGGGATCTCGCGCTTTTGGCATGGCGTGCTCGCAGGGCCGGTGAGACCGATCCGCTCGACAATATTTTGCAGCCTGTTTCGTTCATGCAGGCCGATCACGATGCATTGCGTTCCCTGCCAAACGCGATCGATCTGCTGGCGGCCTACTCGGCGCTGGCTTTTTTTGAGAATCTTGGCTCCAAGCAGCCGAGTGTATCGGCGCTAGAGGCCGTCATTCGCTGTGCGCAACAAGGTCTTCTCGGCGATGGTCGCAAGTATCGCGCGCTATCGCTGGTTCGTTGTGCCCACGTGGCCGCCAAGGTCGGTCGTTGGCGACTGGCCGGAATGGCTGCTCAATTGGCATTGAGCCTTGCACCCGGACGCGCGTCTCGATGGCTTGTTGGGTTGGGCAGCTTGTCGTCCTATCAGACGACATAAGGCGACCGGGGGTAGTAAAGCGCAGGACATCGGCTGCACTCGATGGACGTGAAGGCTGGTGGAGCCGAGGGGAATCGAACCCCTGACCTCTGCAGTGCGATTGCAGCGCTCTCCCATCTGAGCTACGGCCCCAAACCGAGGGCATTTAGGAGTCGGGCTCCGGCCTTGTCAAGAAAACGGCGTCAGCTCGGAAAACGTGGCGCATGACGGGACCTAGCGCACAAGTTGCCGTCCCTTGTAGAGGCATCCCCCGATGGCCGCTGGGCGGGATCTGCCCGGTAAACTTCGGCCAAAGGCCGCGTTTACGTTGTAAAGTCGGGCGGCAGGGCGGGCCAACCACTTGCGAGCCCCACCCCGACAGGGCTACATGACGCCCGCGGCAGCCTAATTTCGGAACAGCGATGCTCGAACTTCTCAGCTTTATTAGCTATCTCATCACCCTCTACACCTACATCGTCATCGCGGTCGTGATCGTCTCTTGGCTGATGGCGTTCGGCGTCATCAACGCCTACAACCCTATGGTGCGGTCAATCTGGCAGGCGTTGAATGCGGTCACGGAGCCCTTGCTGGCGCCGATCCGCAACGCCATGCCCAATCTGGGCGGCATCGATATTTCGCCGGTTATTCTGCTTCTTGCGTGTTATTTCGTGCAGAGCGTCATTATTCCGAATATCGCCAAGGCCGTCATTTGAGCGAGGTGCCGGACGGGGCATTTCCGGAGCGTAAACCTTGGCGGCACGGCGCCGCATGCGTCATTGCCCACTTCCGGCTGACGCCGAAATCCTCCAAAGACGCCGTCGAAGGTGTGACCTCTACAAGCGACGGCCCGGCATTTCAGGCTCGGGTGCGCGCTGTTCCCGAACATGGTGCAGCCAACGAGGCGCTCGAGGTGCTCGTCGCCCGCTGGCTCAATTTGCCGAAACGTTCTGTTTCGCTGGCAAGTGGCGGAAAGTCACGCCTCAAAGCATTGCGGATTGATGGCGAGCCTGAAGCGCTCGACAGACTATTGCAGATGAAGATCAGTGAATTTCAACGCTAGTGGACAGGTTTCAACGCTAAGTGGACAGGGAGGAAAAGGGGATGTCCGGAGCTCAAATTATCGACGGCAAGCAGATTGCGGCGAACGTCCGTGCCGAAGTCGCGGCCGAAGTTGCACGGCTGCAAAAGGAGCACGGTTTGAAACCCGGGCTCGCCGTCGTGCTTGTCGGCGAGGACCCTGCGAGCAAGGTCTACGTCGCGAACAAAGCGAAGCAAACGGTCGAAGTCGGCATGAATTCCTGGGAGCATCGCCTTCCTGCCGAGACGAGCGAAGCCGACGTGCTCGCCCTCGTCAACAAGCTGAACAATGACCCGGCGTGCCATGGCATCCTGGTGCAGCTGCCGCTGCCGAAGCACATCAATTCCGAGAAGGTTCTGAACTCGATCAACCCAGACAAGGACGTCGACGGTTTCCATCCCGTAAACGTCGGGCGGTTGTGGGTCGGCGAGCGATCTCTGGTGCCGTGCACGCCGACGGGATCGGTCATCCTCGCGAAGTCGGTGCGGCCGAGCCTTTCGGGTCTCGATGCGGTCGTGATCGGCCGCTCGAATATCGTCGGCAAGCCGGTGGCTGCCCTGCTTTTGCGCGAGCACTGCACCGTGACGATCGCGCATTCGCGAACAAAGAACATCGAAGATGTCGTCAAGCGTGCCGATCTCGTTGTCGCTGCCGTCGGCATTCCGGAAATGGTCAAAGGGAGCTGGATCAAGCCGGGTGCAACGATCATCGACGTCGGCATCAATCGCGTGCC
>DASZVX010000099.1:0-3869 GCA_035547255.1 Hyphomicrobium sp. | reverse complement strand
AAAGGCGGATGGATTATTGACAATTCCCGTGCAGGTCAGATCGACCCCGGGAACAGACGACGTGCAACTGCCGCCTGGATTACCGGCGGCAACTCCGCCCCCGGCGATCAACCCGAGCGCCAGCGCCGAAACGAAACAGGTCGGCGGCGCGAAGCACGACAACCGACAAGACGCTCGATAATCGGTGCGGTGGTTCAAGGTGCGTGATTGGAAAGTAAAGCGATCGTGGGTCGAAGCGCGTCTGCGGCCCATGCGTAATTCCCCCGTTTGGACGCAGCACACACAGCGTCACGATCGGAAAAGCGGCATGCTCTCCGTTGCAGCGCGCGACGAAACCCGTTCGCCACGTCGAATCGTGAGTTGTAGTCTTTAGGTACTATAAGACTAGTTCTTGAGGAAGGAGTCCGCGGGCTTCTGTCGTTGATTCACACAACGAGCACCGGCTGCGCGGCGGAAAAACCCCGCCGCGAGACTAATTAGCCACACCTTAAGTATCACAATAGGCGGGGAGGCTCTTCGTAGAGTCGCGAGCAAGATCGTCGGTTTGAAAGAAGAGAAGGAGCGACTGCAGATCCGAGAGACGACCACAGAATGGCGTGCCTTCGCGTGCCGGACCCAATGGCAAAAACCGCTTACCGGCGCCGACGAGCCATATCGTCGTGATTGTTCAACAATAGAACTGCGCTGGCGACCGCGTCCTGCATGGACCCCTGCGCCAAGCCATGTTCGGCATTATGCAATGAAGGCGATACCCCGCTACGGGCGTCATCCGTAGTGATCTGCCGCGATACCGACCCTATGCTTTCAAAAAAGGATGCGCCCACCATTCGCAGCCGCAGCGCGTCGAGTTCTCTCACGAACGTCGCGAATTCAAACCCGTCAATCGCATCTTGGTCTGCCATGGTTTGCGCATTCGGAACTAGCTCCGTGTGACGACCGTCGTCGCGCAGCACACGCGGCCGCCGCGCAGACGTATAATCACCATGGGAATCTTGGGCGTTTTCATTACCACGCCCCACGGGCTGCGATCTATTCAACGCTTTTTCATCTCGCGGCGACGCCGCTGCCAGCTTGACTGCAACGTCCGAGCAGAGGCCTGTGATCCGCGCCAAATAGGTCGATCCCACCGTGCCGCTCCTCCGAGGCTGAGTGATGAGAGCTTCAGCGCAGCTTGACCTTCAATGGGTACCGAACGCGATAAGGTTCACTGCGTACTGCGCAGGTGAAGCTACATTTGTCGAACAGGTTGCTGATAATCGTAACGTGCGATTTCTTCGCTGCCCTGTCGGAACTCACGCTCTTCCGCGAGCTTCACCGTATGGCGATTGACGACCTGCGAGATCTCTTGAACTGTCCGCTTACGCGCCGCGCCGGTAACAGCAAGCACGGTCAGAATATCCTGTATCAATTGCTCTTCGAGGGCAGCATCCTGCCGATAGGCCTCGAGCACCGCTTCAAGTTCGGATCGCATCCAAAATCTCCCACGAATCGGAATCATTAACACATAATTACTAGTCTTAAATGCGCACGCAAGCCGATACCAAGGGCGCGCTCAAGTTTTCTTAACCCGAGAATAGTACTTTATAGTCACAAATCGCGGGCGCGCCCGCAGACGCTCCAATGTCGGAACGCCAAATGACGAACCCATTATTTTCGGGCCAATTCCTGCGCCGGAAGGACAATCGGCGACGCGTCCGCTTCGGCGCCATCGTCGAGTGTCACGGCGTTTCGCGCACGATCAAAGTCGTCGATTTCTCAAATGTCGGCTTGAGGGTCGATAAACTGACGGGATTGGCGGTAGGCGATCGCCTCACAATCGCGTTGACGCCCGACATTACTGTTGAGGGAACGATCGTTTGGCTGGTCTGGCACAAGGCGGGCATCCAGCTCACGCCCCCTTTGACGGAAGCCAGCCCGGCTTATCAGTTTCTGATGGATAAGGCCGCGCTCTTTGAGCAAGCGCGCGTCCGCGCGATTGGCGTTCTCGCGCAGCAGGAAACAACTAAGGCCCGCCGGAGCGATCCCGCCTAGAGCACCCTTCGCGTTTAGGACACCGGTCGATTTACTCCCGATATTGAGATCATCGCGCGCCCCCCCTTTGAGACGGCGACGATCGCGCAGCTTGCAACCTGTCGTCGTTTTGATACCCCTCTCCGCTCGGAAACAAAGGGCGTCGAGCCTTCCCGCCTCGACTGAGCTTTGCGACCGTGCATCGGCCGAAGATCGTCCGCAGCAACTGTGGAGGGGGCACACAGCTTGGATTCCCTCAAGTTCAATACCGACATGGCGTTTACCTACGGCGAAGCTTCGCCGATGGGGCCGGGCATCGTGCGCATCGTAGCTAAAAATCCGAGCCCCCTGACATTCAAGGGAACGAACACATATCTCGTCGGCTCGACGTCACTCGCAGTCATCGATCCCGGACCTGACGATGCCGCGCATCGCGAAGCCATCCTGAAGGCCGCCGGTACGCGCACCATCACGCATATCTTCTCGACCCATGCGCACCGCGATCACGTCGATGGCATCACCAAGCTCAAGGCCGCAACAGGCGCCCTCGTTGTCGCGTACCCGCGCGATCCCGAAGCGAACCGCGTTGCCCTGAAGGATAGTCCCTCAGGCAAGCTTTTCGTCGACTACGATTTCCGGCCCGATCTGCCGCTCCGCGGCGGGGACAGGATCGAGGGCAGCGATTGGGCGTTGACCGCAATTCATACGCCCGGACACGCGCCGGACCATATGTGCCTGGCGCTCGATGACCGTCCGCTCGTCTTTTCGGGTGATCACGTCATGGCTTGGAGCACGACCGTCATCGCGCCGCCGGAAGGGCGCATGGCCGATTACATCGCCTCGCTCGAAATCCTGCTCGACCGCGAGGATGACGTGTTCCTGCCGGGCCACGGAGGCCGCATCTTCAGCGCCCAGCGCACCGTCAAAGCTTATCTGCTGCACAGGAACTGGCGCGAGAAATCCGTGCTCGACGCGCTTGCCAAAGGCGCCAGGACTATTCGTCAAATCGTTCCGGAGATCTACCAGGGACTCGCCCCGCATATGATCCCTGCGGCGACTCTTTCCGTCCAAGCCCACGTCGAATATCTGATCGAGAAAGGTTTGGTCGCCGCCGATCGACCTTTGACGCCGGACCGCGTGCTTTCTGCGCTTTGAGCTTGTCCTTGCTGTCCTTCTTGGCAGATGGCTCGTTGGCGATGTCCGGAACTGAAGCTTCAAAGCGAGCCGCAACCTCCTTCAAAATCGCGCGCACGCGCTCGGCATTGCGGCCGAAGTCGTTTTGTCCATAGCGCGACGCCGAGCGAATATCGATGCGCGCCGACTGGTCCTCTCCAAGCACGCGGATCACGACATCGTCGACGAGCCCGAGAATGAAAGAATGGTCCGATAGCTCAATAAACCCCGGCGAATTCTCTTCGCTCTCGGGCGGCAATTCGAGCGTCGTCTTGTATTTGAGCTTCTTCAGCGCCTGCAGCACGAGCTCATAGGCGTCGTCGGCCGTGCGCGGCAGAACGAGGCTTTTGAGATCCGGATAATTGGCGCGCTGGATCTCCGCGAACTGCTCGCCCGGATAGTCGACGGAGTTCGCATCGGGCGTGCGCTCTTCCTTGGCTTCCGTAAAGTCTGGCGGTTCGGCAAGATCGGTAGAGACATCATTGATCTGCGGCCAGCTGAGGCTCAGCACCCAGAGTCCCGCAGGGACCGCAAGCAGCGCCAGCGCCACCACTGCCCCGCAAAACACCCTGGCCGCGCCCTGCCGTCCTGTAACCCAGATATCGAGCCCGGCCACGGCAGCCATGACGAGCGCCAACAGCGCGCCGGCGATGACGGTCGCCGCGATAGTCATCGCAACCGGCGTC
>DASZVX010000098.1:0-16338 GCA_035547255.1 Hyphomicrobium sp. | reverse complement strand
CCGACGTCCATGGCTTGCGTCGTGACGTTGAGAAGATGCGATAAGAGACGCCCGATCTCGGAGTAGAGAACGCGGATCAGCTGCGCGCGGCGTGGAACCGTGATGCCCAGAAGCCGCTCGGCAGCGAGACAGAAGGCATGCTCCTGATTCATCGGCGCAACGTAGTCGAGGCGATCGAAGTACCCGATCGCCTGCATATACGTCTTATGCTCGATCAGCTTCTCGGTGCCGCGATGCAGAAGGCCGATATGCGGATCGACGCGTTCGACCACCTCGCCGTCGAGTTCCAGCACGAGGCGCAACACACCGTGCGCCGCGGGATGCTGCGGCCCGAAATTGATATTGAAGTTGCGAATTTCCGTTTCGGACATTTTCAACCAGTTCCCCGCGAAATTGGAGAGAGACGCGCGCGCTTCGCCTTGTCGTTGACGCGCTGCTCAAACTTCTCCCAATCGACGATCACGCGCTGATGCTCGCCCTCGCCGATCAGGTCAATGCCGTCGTGGGCTTTAACGTGGAAAAAGACCCGACGCCCCGCGACTTTGGTGCACTCGGCGTCGACCGTGACGGTTTGCCCAGGAACTGTCGCTGCGACATGCGACACATTGATGTGCACGCCAAGCGATCCTTCCCCGGGTTCGAGGTGCGGCTCGATGATATGGAGGCACGTCCATTCCATCAGCCCAACCATGAAGCCAGTCGCAAAGACGGTCGGCATCAACTGGAATTCGCGGGCTTCCGGATAGAGGTGCGGCACGGTCTTCGTCGCCGGGATGCGAAACGAAAACTGGGTGCGCGCTCCAGCCTGAAGCGAAGATCTCACCGCGGCAGCCCTCACAGCCTGTCTTTCAAATTTCGGATCGTTATATAGAGGTTCGAGGCCGTCGCCGCGACCGAAAAGAGCCCCAATATGAATGACAGCAGGCTCGGCGCCCCAGTCCGGCCGATAAGGGGATAGATGAACTCACCGGCCGCCGCGATGATCACGACACCAAGCGGAACCACAATCGTAGCATAAGGCAGGAACCGGCTCGCAATCCCAAAAATCACGCCAACGACCGCGCGCGGCCAGTCGAGTACGAATGCAGCAACCATCAATCCGGCCGAAATCGCTACATTCGTTTCAAATTCCATTCATATGCTCAAGTTTACGGGATGATGTGAAACGCGAGCAACGCGGAGGCGTTTACGCCCGTCACGAACGTTGTGCCTTTTCGTCGCCCGGCAGGATGTAGTTCGGCCCTTCCCACGGACTTTCGAAATCGAAATCTCGAAACTCCTGCGTAAGCTTGACCGGCTCGTAGACGACGCGCTTCTTCTCGTCGTCGTAGCGAACTTCGACGTAACCTGTGAGCGGGAAGTCCTTCCGCAGCGGATAACCCTGGAAACCGTAGTCGGTCAGGATGCGCCTGAGATCCGGATGCCCCGTGAAGCGGATACCGTAGAGATCGTAGGCTTCGCGCTCATACCAGTTGGCGGCAGGGAACACGTCGTTGATGCTCGGAACGGGTGATGTCTCGTCCGTAGCAATTTTGACTCGCAGCCGCTGATTGAGGCGCGGCGACAGGAGATGATAGACAACGTCGAACCGCTCGGCGCGCTCGGGATAGTCGACGCCGCAGAGATCGATCAGAACCTCGAACCGGCACTTGGGATCGTCGCGCAGGCGCTTGAGGACATCGACGATGCGGTCGCGCGAAACATCGATCGAAACGTCTCCGAACGAGACCGCTCCTCCGGTGACGGCGTCACCCAAAACCGTTGTCACGGTGTCATGCAGCGCGGCCAGATCAACCATGGCGCAAATTTCCTTGAAGCGGTGTGGCTCGCCTAACGCTCGATCGTTCCCGTTCGGCGAATTTTACGTTGCAGCAGCAGCACGCCATAGACCAGCGCTTCGGCGGTCGGAGGGCAGCCCGGAACGTAGACATCGACCGGCACGATGCGATCGCAGCCGCGAACGACCGCGTAGGAGTAATGATAATAGCCGCCGCCGTTGGCGCAGCTTCCCATCGAGATGACGTAGCGCGGCTCCGGCATCTGATCGTAGACCTTGCGCAGCGCCGGCGCCATTTTGTTGGTCAGCGTGCCTGCAACGATCATGACGTCGGACTGTCGCGGCGACGCGCGCGGCGCGAAACCGAAGCGCTCGAGGTCGTAGCGCGGCATCGATGCCTGCATCATTTCGACCGCGCAGCATGCGAGCCCGAACGTCATCCACATCAGCGAGCCGGTCCGTGCCCAATTGATGAGGTCGTCCGTCGTCGTGACCAGAAAGCCCTTGTCCGCCAGTTCGTCCGAGACGCCCGTGAAAAAGGCGTCATCCGGGCGGATAATCGAGGCAGCAGCGGCGCCCGACGCACCTTCGCGCGCCTTGTCGAACGCCCGATCAAAGAAAAGGTGCCCTTCGCTCGTGCGTGTCACTCCCATTCGAGCGCGCCCTTCTTCCACTCGTAGATGAACCCGATCGTCAGGACGCCCAAAAACACCATCATCGACCAGAAGCCGAACAGGCCGATTTTCCTGAACGCCACGGCCCAGGGAAACAGGAACGCGATTTCGAGATCGAAGATGATGAACAGGATCGATACGAGATAGAACCTCACATCGAACTTCATGCGCGCGTCGTCGAAGGCATTGAAACCGCATTCATAAGCGGACACCTTTTCAGGGTCCGGATTGCGGTACGCCACGAGAAACGGCGCCACCATCAGGGCCGCGCCGATGAACAGCGCAACGCCGATGAAAATCGCAATTGGTAGATAGTGAGAAGTTAGGTCGACCATCGCATTTCGTCCGCTCAGGACACGAGCCCACACAGGCGCATGACGACGCCGCGCACGTCCCGGTGTTAACCCAGGTCGTTTTGCAGCGCAACTCCAGGCGCGCCGTAAACTGCTGGGGCTATATGTCTAGCTAAGAAGTTTGCCGCCGTTCGCAACAATGCTGTCACGGGCGACCACCCGCCGCAGGAATCGCCGTCCTTTCAAGGCATAGCGCTTTCCGAAAGCCCACTCCGACACCTTTTTCCGCGACCTCCCCTCGGGTAGCCGGCAGAGAGGTAGAGAGGAGTAATGGCATCGAGAGCGAGATTCCCGGCAGGCAACGTCGCCTGTGGGTGCTGGCATCACCGCTCCGGTCAGGGCCCCTATCAGAACGAAAGCATCCACCCCGTCATCCTGCATCGGACGCGGCAGGGGACCAGCATCGGCATTTTTAATAGATTGCAATAATTATACTTATATCGGCCTGGACGCATCGCAACATGCAATTGGTGCTCGATCCGGGCTCTTTGGTGTTCCTGCGCTCGACGACGACTCGCAGCGACGAAACCCGGACACAAAAACCACCCGGAGTTCGGAAGAGGTGCGAAGTTGATAGACTAGGCTTCGCACCCCTTGCTCAAGATCAGCCGGACTTCTTGACGACCTTTTTCGAAGCAACGTGCTTGTGGCCATGCTTCGCGATGACGTGCCTATGCGTCCTCTTCGCTGCAACGTCATGGTGATGATGATGATGCGGAACGCGAGCAACGTCATGATGATGATGATGCGGGACGCGAGCAACGTGATGGTGGTGGGGATGATGGGGATGACGGAGAGGCTTGGCGTCTTTGTCGTGTGCGCTCGCCATACCTGCGCCGAGCATCATCGCAGCGGCGGCTAAGGCAACGGTCAAAGTGGTCTTCATAGTTCGGCTCCTAAGTGCATGATGCGTCCCTCGGACGCGAAGATGCATCTTCTAGGTGCTCGAACCTGTCCGACTGATGAATATTTCGGTTCGCTGATTATACTCTTTCGTAAGCTTTCTTAAAACGGCGGTCATTGGCGCGCGCTATCTGCGATAAATATCATTGGATGCATCTAAAAGATAATCGATCGCTCGGAGATGACGTCCGCCGAAAATGATAGGGCGCCAGCTTTGGGGGGAAAGCCGACGCCCTGGACGCAGCAAGTACGGGGGATAGCAGGTGCGTCGACCGCTCCGAGGGAAGAGCGGATAGGTTTTATATCATCCTCGGACTGTTACAGTCGTTAATAACGAGCGGATCCGGCATCCTCCCTTAGTACCATTAATACCAGCAGATACGCCGGCCATAACGCCAATAGCAGTGCGAATAATAACCCCAGGCTGGATAATAACCCCAACCGCCGCGCCCCCAACCCCGGTGGCCCCAATAGTGCCGGTGACCATAAAAACCGTGGCCGTATCCATGCCAATGTCCATAGCCGCGACCATGGTAGGCCTCAGCCGACGCGGAAAATCCGACGATGGCACAGGCTGCGAAAGCAACCGCCGCAAGTTGTTTGATCGATGTCATAGGAAGCTCCCAGTTATTGAACTGCGATGCCTCCAAGAACGCATGGAAATAGGACTTCCGATGCGTCGTGCGGTTTAATTCTTCGTATATTAGATGAGCGTTTGTTCAGGAAATTCAGCCGCGTAGTCAGACCGTCGCCGACGGCAATCGCCGCCTTATCATTGTAAGACCATCGGCATCACTGAAAATGCGGCCTCAAATCCGTGCCCCAATGTGGCCACGTGTGCTTTAGCGCTCAAACAGAGTCGGAAAGCCTGTGCGCGGCTCAATATATCGGCGTGAATTTTACCGATATCGATCAGGATAAAGGCTACTCGGGGAATTTGATTTGTAGGTCTTGGTCGAACAGAACGAAATCGTGGCGTCAAAGGTACTATAGTAAGCATTCATATTGATGTGGGACGCATCACCGATCCGGTGACTTCGATTTAGGAAGATTGAGAAGCACACAACTCTCAATCGCTGAACGCGCCGCCGAGATCGTAGCGATTGCAACATTCGCGTGCGTGGACCGACATCTGTCTGTGACGAACATCTTTCAACCGCACCACACTCATGGACCCCATGCGGTACCTCATAGGCGGCGCATCACCATCATCGCGATTGGATCATTAGTGCGGCATGAAGGCATCCGCGCGTTTCCGGCGCCATGACTGACTGCTAATTTGCTCGCTAAGCTTGATTCATTCACTCCTTGTAAACATACGGGAGTTCTACTGTGTCTCAGTGTTTCAAATAGGGGCAAAACATCGGCCGCTCGCGCGCGTCTGTACGCCTCAAAACCTATACGCCTTGACATGCTCAGGAACGAAGGTGCACCTGAGTTTGAGTCCTGAGCGGGGGACGTCTGTTGAATGCCTAGACTGCCGATATCCTGCTTCATCATCGCCCTGAATGAAGAAGATCGCATCGCCAGGACGATCCGCTCAGTCAAGTCTTGGGTCGGCGAAGTCGTCGTAGTCGACAGCGGTAGCACAGACGGCACCGTGGCCGTCGCCGAGGCCGAAGGCGCACGCGTAATCGTACAACCTTGGCTGGGCTTCGGTGGCCAGAAAAGATTCGCAGAAGCGCAGTGCCGCTACGATTGGGTGTTGAACCTGGACGCGGACGAAGTTGCCACCGTCGAATTGCGCAAATCCATAGAGGATTTGTTTCGCTCTCGTTCGCCGAAGCTTGTCGCCTACGGCATGCCCGTGCATGTCATTTATCCAGGCTGGCAAAAACCTCGCGTTTGGGCTCGAGACAACTGGTACGTTCGATTGTACGACCGGAAGGTCGTGCGATTCCGGAATTCCCATGTCCACGACACAGTCGTAACTGGTGAGCATCAAGTCGGACGCATCCAGGCCCCGATCCATCATTACTCCATCCGATCCTTCGACCATATGAAGGTCAAGCTCAACGAACGCATGTCGCTTGCGGCCGAGCATAGATCGATTGGAAATCGTCCGATAATGTTCGGGCGTTTGCTGACCGAATTCCCAATGAATTTCTATAAGTACTATATTGTGAGGCGTCATTTTACCGGCGGCACAACCGGTTTGCGATACGCGGCCATTCAATCGGCGTTTCGCGTCAGAAAAGTGTACCGAATATGCCGGACTCCAAAACCGATGTTGCCCGCCAAAAGTGCGCGTCATTCCACCGACGACGAAATTACTTATGCCCGGGTCTAGAATTTGGACGACCGTGGCTCGGCTCAGAAGAACGATGCCTGCGGTAGTTGTCAACGGCTGGAATCGCTGCGAGCGATAGCCCTCGGCTCATTCGCATGACCGTCATATTCTGAAAATTTCCGATCGAGGACTCGGCGCTGGCCGCTTAGCCGCCGGTCGATTCCGATAATTGACAGGATAATACATAAATTGGAACGACTCGGCGCGTTTCAAAACATCGATCAATAGAAGCCGCATGCACCGGCATCGAACATTCGCGTGCTTCCGGCACGCACATTCTCTATAGTCCGGACAGACGGGGGACACTTGGCGTAACCAAGGAGTCCATAACATGAAGTACTTGATCGCAACTGCTTCTGCCGCACTCCTACTCTCGCTGACAACGCTACCATCAATCGCCGACGACCAACCATCAAACGATCCCGCGCGCCACACGATGGGCGACACGGGCAAGCTGCCTGCAAGCAATGCCACGAGTAGCCGCGTTCCTGACATGGGTGCTGGAACGGGCGAAAGCACAGGCACGGAAGGCTCAGCCCATAGAATGGGCGACGAAGGAAAACTTCCGGCAACAAACGCAATTACCAACGAAGTGCCGAAGATGAGTAAGCCGGATAGTTCCGGAAAATAGCATTCGGCAGATTATTTAAAGTCATTGAGCGCGATCGGCGCCCGGTTTTAGGTCAGGAAGTGCCGATCGCGAGCGCAGGATTTTGTCATTGCGTTGCGTATCTGGAGATTTGTCATGACGGCCAGACCCATTCCAACGACAACGTCGGAAGCGTCAGACCCCAGCTGGTGGGGTGCAATGCTGGTCGGCGCCATTTTCGTCCTTTGCGGGATTTTCGCACTCGGCAACGTCGTCGCTGCGACCGTGATTAGCGCCTTCCTCATCGGCGTGCTGCTTGTCGTCGCCGGTGGCTCGGAAATATTCCAGGCATTCTCGGCACAATACTGGCGAGGATTTATCGTCCGGATGCTCATCGGAATTCTATACGCCGTCTGCGGCTTCATCCTCATCTCGGATCCGGAACGAGGCTCGGTCATTCTGACGTTGGTATTTGCACTGTCTCTCATTGCGTCCGGAATAGTGCGCATCTTCCAGTCCTTTCAGTATTGGCAATGGTTCGGCTGGCTCCTGCTTATCTCCGGCATCGTCGGCACTCTCGCCGGGCTTGTGATCCTCGCGAAGTGGCCGCTCAGTGGATTGTGGGTTCTAGGTTTCGTCGTCGGCATCGATCTTGTGCTGCATGGCGCCTGGTGGATCTCGCTCGGCGGCCGCTTACGCCACGAACGGTCGGCCATCCCGACGTGAAACCCCACGCCGTCGTAAGGGTCGGCGACTGAAGGAATGTTCTGAGCTGATGTGAGCAGTGAATGTCGGGCACAATCTCTGAAGCTCGGAAAAGACAGGACCGCGAAACCTGCTTGATCGACCTCGCCCTGCAAGGTGGAGGCGCGCATGGCGCCTTTACCTGGGGGGTGCTCGATCGATTACTCGAGGAACCCTGGCTCGAGATCGACGGAATATCCGGCACCTCCGCCGGCGCGATGAATGCCGCTGTACTGGTCAGCGGCCATGCTGAAGGGGGTGCAGACTGCGCGCGCGCCACCCTTGAGAAATACTGGCGCCGCGTCTCTCAGGCAGCGCTGCTTAGCCCCTTCCAGCGCACGCCGCTCGACGTGATGTTGGGCCGCTGGACGCTCGATACGTCGCCTTTTTTCATCGCGATGGATCTGATGTCTCGCATGTTCTCACCTTACGACTTGAACCCGGCGGGATCGAATCCGCTGCGTGATATTCTGACGGAGACGATCGACTTCGAGCGACTGGCGCGTGCTCCGATTAAACTGTTCGTAACGGCCACCAACGTGCACACCGGACGCGGCCGCGTGTTTCGCAATGCCGACATCACGCCTGAAGTGCTGCTTGCTTCCGCCTGCCTCCCAACGATGTTCCAAGCTGTCGAGATCGACGGCGAAAGCTACTGGGACGGCGGCTACTCGGGCAATCCGACCATCACGCCTCTCGTTCGCGAAGGTGACTCTCAGGATACGATCCTCGTCCAGATCAATCCGATCGAACGCACCGAGATACCGCGATCGGCACGCGACATACTCGATCGACTGAATGAAGTTTCATTCAACTCCGTGCTCTTAAAGGAGCTTCGCATGATCGCGATGCTCCGTCAGGTCGCCGATCCGGGGAACTGCGAGGGCGCCCGCTGGGCGGGCATGCGCATCCATCGCATCGCCAGCGATATCATGAATACTCTCGGCTATTCCTCGAAGCTCAATGCCGAATGGCCGTTCCTGTTCATGCTGCGCGAAGAAGGCCGCCGCGCCGCTGAATTATTCCTCGATAAGGATGGCAAGAACCTCGGACACAACTCGTCTTTCGACCTAGACACATTGCTGAAAGGGGTGTGACGCAATGGGTCTTGTCGGCATTCTCATCGGCCTCGGGCTGCTCGTCTGGTTGGCGTACGGAGGCTGGAGCGTGCTGTTGCTCGCGCCAGCCGCGGCTCTCATTGCCGCTGCCTTTGCGGGCGACCCGCTTCTTGCGCACTGGACGCAAACCTTCATGGGAAGCGCCGCGCATTTCCTGGCGCAGTTCTTCCCGATCTTTTTGCTCGGCGCCTTATTCGGCAAGTTGATGGAAGATAGCGGCTCGGTAACAGCCATCTCGAAATTCATTACGCAAAAGCTCGGACAGAGGCGAGCGATCCTCGCTGTCGTCCTCGCGGGTGCCGTCGTCACATACGGCGGTGTCAGCCTGTTCGTGGCGTTCTTTGTATTGGCACCAATGGCCAGGGCGTTATTTCTCAGCGCAGGCATTCCTCTGCGCCTGATGCCGGCAGCAATCGTGCTCGGCACATCGACTTTTACGATGTCGGCGTTGCCCGGAACGCCGGCCATTCAGAACGCTATCCCGATGCCGTTCTTCGGCACCACACCCTTCGCCGCCCCCGGTCTCGGGATCATTGCTTCGGCCGTCATGCTCGGATTTGGCTTATGGTGGCTCGCACGCGCGGAGGCTTCCGCGCGTCGCACCGGCGAAGGCGGCGGCGACGCCAGCGGAACGATAGCCGACGCGGCTGCCGAAAATGAATTCGTCCGCGAGCTCGCCACGACTGCTAGCGAATTCGACCCTGCTGAGGTCCGCAAAAGCTACCAGAGCGCCGACCCGCCGCCTATCTCGTTGGCCGCGCTACCCCTCATCGTCGTCGTCAGCGTGAACTTCCTGATGTCGATGTTCGTCCTGCCACGGCTCGACGCCTCTTTCCTCGCCGAGCCTCAATGGGGTGCCACTTCCCTTTCCGCTGTCGGCGGCGTGTGGTCCGTCGTCGTTGCGTTGCTGGCCGCGATCGTGACGCTCATCGTCGTCAACTGGCCTCGCCTTCCTGCGATCCGGCAGAGCATGGATGCTGGAGCAAATGCTTCGGTCTTGCCGGCGTTGAGCGTCGCGAGCCTTGTCGGCTTTGGCGCCGTCGTCGCGGCGCTCCCCGCTTTCGCGGTGGTCCGCAACTGGGTTCTATCGATCGGCGGCGGGCCGCTCGTTTCGCTCGCCGTTGCCACCAATATCCTTTCGGCCCTTACTGGCTCGGCGTCGGGCGGATTGACGATCGCCCTCGACGCGCTCGGCCCGACGTATATGAATCTTGCCACGCAGCACGGAATTGATCCCGCTCTCATGCATCGCGTCGCTGTTATCGGCGCCGGCACACTCGACAGCCTTCCCCACAACGGCGCAGTCGTTTCGCTTCTCGCGGTCTGCGGTTCGAGCCATCGCGAAAGCTATTTCGATATTGTCATGGTCGCCATCGTCGGC
Source organism: Hyphomicrobium sp. (assembly GCA_035547255.1). Classification (GTDB taxonomy): domain Bacteria; phylum Pseudomonadota; class Alphaproteobacteria; order Rhizobiales; family Hyphomicrobiaceae; genus Hyphomicrobium_B. Next base: position 6,509 of record DASZVX010000098.1, on the reverse strand, counting down.
GCGATCATTGCTTTGACGACCGTCATCGTATTGGGCACCATGTTCGGGTCGTTTTGACTTGCATCGACGATGCAAACGAGCCGCTTCTGGACTCTGTCGATCGCGGACCGGTCTCCGCGAGCCTGCTGCTAAGGAGGAAAGCGATGCGCCCCATCGTCGACCCACGTCAGGGTGACGTCGAGGACGACGCATCAAGCACGAAGCGGCGAACCCTCGTCTCGCTGGCCGGAAGCCTGTTGGCCGAAATCAGCATCCCGAAACTGATTGCTGCCTGGACGATGCTGATCATCCTGCCGGCGTTATTGCTGGGAGTAGCCCCGCTCTTCGCATCGATCTGGATCAGCACCGTATCATCGAAGGCGGCAGCACTGTTCACGGGCTTGTTGCCGCCTTTGCTATTGGCCGTTCTCGTCGGGATCGGCTGGTTCGGCGGCAAACCGCTCTGGCGGCTCATCGAGACGAACTTCTGGTCTTTGAATGCGCTTGCCGTCCAGCCGGCTTATGCGGTATCGCGCGAAGCATTGCGTCAGCTCGCGGAATGGTTCTTGCCCAAAACCACCGATCAACACACGCGAAATCTGATACGTGCGATCAGCAGCACAGCATCGGGTTTATTGATTTGTGGGGTTTCGATTTGGCTAGTCGTGCTCGCTTGGCCCGGCTCACGCTGGACGGGCTCGCTGTCCGATCTTTCCTCGCTCACCACACTCATGCACGTCGCGCTTCACAACAGCGTGGTGATCGTGGCGGCCTATCTTGCCGTCGCGGGCCTAGCCTGGGGTCTCGCAGATACGGCAATGACTCAGCCCTGCGATCTCAAGAACTTCGCCACCGCGCCAGCCGACGGCAAAACTTGGCGCGTGGTCCATCTTTCCGACATTCATATCGTCGGCGAGAGATTTGGCTTTCGGATCGAAGGCGGACGCTCGGGTCCACGCGGAAATGAGCGACTGAAGCAATTACTCGCCGAACTCGATGCCATCCATGCGAGCAATCCTCTCGACGTCGTCCTCATTACGGGGGACATCACCGACGCGGGGCGCTCGTCGGAATGGGCGGAGTTTGCCGAAGCATTGAAGCCTTATCCTCGCCTCGCCGAACGCACGCTCATACTTCCCGGAAACCACGACCTAAACGTGGTGGACAGAGCCAACCCTGCCCGCCTCGATTTGCCGACGAGCCCCAAGAAACGTCTCCGCGAGATCCGGGCGCTTTCGACAATGGTCGGTCTGCAAGGCGACCGCGTGCGCATCATCGATGACGAAACCGGAAAACCGGGAACCCTGCTCAAGGACCACCTTCAAGCTCATGTCGAAGAAATCGCGTCCTTTGCAGATCGCGGATCGATCACCCTGACATGGTCGCTGGCGAACATATGGCCGCAAGCTTTTCCGATGGTGCTGCCGCCGGAAAGCAAGGACGGTCTGGGGATCATTCTCCTCGATTCGAATGCGCAGACGCATTTTTCGTTCACCAACGCGCTCGGCCTGGTGACAAGGGAGCAGATGAAGGCCGTCGAAAAAATCGCCGCACACCTTCCAAGCGCCAAATGGATCGTAGCGCTCCACCATCACGTCGTTGAATATCCGAGGCCCGCAACAGCGTTGTCGGAACGCATAGGAACCGCGCTAGTCAACGGAACGTGGTTCGTCCGCAAAATGCAGCAGCTCTCGGGGCGCGCTGTCATTATGCACGGCCATCGCCACATCGATTGGATCGGAACGTGCGGCGATCTGATTATCGTATCCGCACCATCGCCGGTGATGAACGTGACCGACGAACGCGACACCTATTTCTATATTCACACTCTCTGCGTCGACGCCGAGGGCCACCTTGCCCTGTTGCAACCGGAACGCATCGCATTACCGGGACAGCCCATAGCCGAAGCCTAGCTCGGTTCGCCGAAAAGGTCCGCGACCCAGCGCGTCGAGGGATGCTCCTCGCAAATCGTAAGAATAGCAATGGCAATCGGCACGCCGATGAAAGCCCCTGCGAGCCCCCACAGGTACGTCCAGAAAAAAACTGCGAACAGAACCAGAAATGGTGAAATCGAGAGTGCGTTGCCGACGAACCTCGGCTCGAGATAGCTCCCGACGACGAACTGGATGACGTTGAGGCACACAAATACGAAGAGAACCATCTGCCAGAACTCGAACTGCGCCATCGCGAAAATCGTCGGGAAGACGGTCGCGATCAACGGACCGATGAACGGAATGAAGTTAAGCGCGAACGCCGTGACGCCCCATTCGGCGGCAAGCGGCAATCCGGTAAGGAGCGCAAACGCCCAAACCAGAAGACCTGTCATGACGCTCATCAGCGTCCGGACAAGCATGTACCTGCGAAGTTTGACGGCGGTTTTTTCGCCGCCCGCAAGCAGAACCTTGCCGAGTTGTCCGTGCCGCCAAGTCCGAAGCTTGATGCACGTTTCGTCAACCTCCAGCAGGCCAAGCAGAACATAGATGAACACGATGACAAGGAAGCTGATCGCCGTGTTGAGGCGCGCGGAGACCTGCTGAACCAGGCGGATCAACTGATCGACGCTGAAATACTCTGCCCAAAGTCCCGCAACGGTAACCCCATGGCCCTCGAGCCAGGCCGTGAGCGAACCATAAAGCGCCTGAAGCCTCGCAGCGTCGCTGATGATAAAGCGGCCGACCCGGCCTGCAGCCCAGGCCACGAGAGCCGCAAAGACAATGACCACCAGCATTGTAGCCGCCATTGTCACCGCGAGTGCCAAAAGGCGCGGAAGGTTCGCCTGCAATCGACGCTGCAGCGGCCAAGCTATCGCAATAATGAACAGAGCAAATGCGAGCGGCGCAAAGACCGATTCCGCGATCGAAAGTGCGCCTGCTATCAGGACGGCCGCGCAGACGCCGAGCATTGCGAAGGACGCACGGCCATACTGAGATCGGAAGATGGGTTCAGGAGCGGTCACGGCAAAAGTGTGAGCGTACGGCCTTCGCCGGTCAAGGCGATCTTCAACCTTTATCGTTCCGGCAAGCCGCCCAGCCCGCACAGAATTAATGCAGGCTTGAGTAATGGGAGCGTTGTCGACGTATCGGATCGCTTTGTTAATTATTCCGCAGCCGCGGGTTGATTGGCGGGCGCCGTTTCCGATGTCGTCGCTGCAGGAGTGCCCCGAATTCGAAACAGCCGGCCAAGACGAATAAGCGCCTCCGGCAAAATCCCAAGGTTTAAGAGCGTGGCGGTGGTCAATCCGCCGAGTATCGTGATCGCCATCGGGGCTTCGATTTCATGCCCCGGCCGACCGAGCCCCAAAGCCAGCGGAACGAGCCCGAGCGCTGCCATAAGCGCGGTCATGAACACCGGAGCCAGTCTTTCGGAGGCGGCGAGGCGGATGCTGTCCCTATTCCACCCCCTGCCCTCCTCGTCCGCGATGTGCTCGACGTGAGCGAGCATCATGACTGAGTTGCGCGCCCCGATCCCGAAGACCGTGATCAATCCGACGAGGCTCCCGAGAGTCATACCGATGCCGCTTGCGACGATCGCAGCGATGCTGCCGATCAGGCAGAACGGCAAATTGATCAATACGAGCGCCGCAAGGCCACGCCGTCGAAATGCCATGGTCAGAGCCGCGATGATCAGCAGCGTGCTGGCGGCTGTCAGGCTGGCGAGCCTGATTTGTCCCTCCCGCTCCGCCTCGGCTTGACCGGCGAACGTCACGAACACGTCTTTAGGAAGTTTGAGCGCGTCGACGCGCTTCCGCGCTTCACTGACGATATTCCGAAGCGAATAGCCCTTCGCGCCGTTGAATGTCACCGCCACGCGGCGTTGCGCGCCGTCGTGTTGAATGTTGGAGCGGCCTTCCGCGAGGGTGATCGTTGCGACATTTTTCAGAAGCGTTTTGGTCGTCGCATTCCCGATCATCAGCTTGTTGAGCTCACTGATGCGGTTGCGGTCATCCGGAGACAGAATGACGACGACGTCGACGGTGCGTGTTCCTTCATAGGTCTGGCCGACCGTCGTGCCTGCAAACGCGGTTTGGATCGTATCGAGAACATCACGCGCCGAAAGCCCGTAATTGGCAAGCGCAACAGGATCGAGCTTGACCGAAAGTGTCGGGACGGTGGCGCTTCTCGGCATCCGAAGATCCGTGACGCCCGGAATGTCGGCTACAGCTTTCTGGATTTCGGCAGCGGCGCTTTCAAGCGACGTCAGGTCCGGACCGACGGAATTGATGACGACCTGCGCCGTCTCACCGCTCAAGCTTTCACTGATGCGATCGCCCAGGAACGTCAGCGTTTCGCTTCTGATTTCGGGAAAATTCTTCACCGTTTCGCGAATGATGCTCTGGGCTTCCTCTTCGCTTTCGGAATGCACTGGCTTCAGTTCGATATGAAATTCGCTTCTGTCGACGCTCCAGGTGTCCTCGCCGGCTTCGGCGCGTCCGACTTGATGCGCGACAGTGTCGACGAAGGGCAATTTCAGCAATGCTGCTGTGATGCGCTCGCCTACCGCGACGACATCGTCGGCGGATGTGCCCGGAGACGCCATCGACATTTGCAGCACAAAATGGCCTTCCCGGAATTGCGGGATGAGCTCGCTGTAAAGGAAAGGCACGACGGCAACCGAAGCAATCGCGCAGACGCTGAGCAGAACGAGCGTCGCGCCCCAGGCACGTCGAACTCTGTCGAGAACCCAGTTCTGCGCCGATAGCAAAACTTTCAGAAGCGGCGATTCCTTGGTGTCCTCGCTTTTGGTCAACAGCAGTGCGCAGAGAGCAGGTGTGACGGTCAGCGCGACGAGCATCGAGGCGAGCACCGCAATGATGAACGTCAGCGCCATCGGCCCGATAAATTTTCCCTGCACACCACCGGCAAACAACATGGGGATGAACGCAAAAATAACGGCAAGCGTGCCATAAAGCATGGCGCTGCGAATCTCGATGGAAGCGTCCTCGATGACCTTCAAGCGGTCGGCGCCCGGACCTGCCAGCCGCAGGCGCCGCGCGATATTCTCGATATCGATGATCGCGTCATCGACGAGCACGCCGAGTGCTAGCGCAAACCCACCAAGCGTCATTGTGTTGAGCGACTGGCCGAACTCGGTCAAAACGACAACGGCCGCAAGCAGAGATAACGGGATCGCGAGAAACGAAATGAGCGACGCGCGAATGCTTCTGAGAAACGCATAAAGCACAATCAGGATCAGCGCCGAGCCAAGCGTCAGAGCGGTCTCCAGATTTTGCAACGCGCGAACGACGAACGTCGCCGGCCGGTGCAGGGCGGGATACATTTTTATGCCCCGGTGTTCGAGCGCCGGCGCAATCTCAGCCAACGCCGCTTCGGTCGCCTTCGTTGCATCGAGCGTATTTACACCGAATTGCCCCGAAACCGTGATGAGCACGCCCGGCTGGCCCATGATCGTGGCATCGCCGATTTTTTGCGCGGGCGCGATCGTGACCGTCGCGACGTCGGCAAGACGCACCGGTCGATCGTTCTGCATCGTAACGACGGCGTCGGATATGGCGCGTGGATCGGGTGAAGGAGGCGGAGTTTCGATCGTGATCCGTTGCGCGGCCGTTTCGATCACGCCACCGCCGCGGAGAGCGATCGCGTTGCTCGCGGCATTCATCACATCCGTTATGGTCAGCCCGAGCGCGGTGAGACGGTCAAGTTTCGGTTGAATTTGGACTTGCCGAATAGCGCCGCCGTAGACCGTAACGCGCGCAATACCGGGAACCGACAGCAGTCGCGGTTTGATCGTCCAGTCCGCAATATCGCGAAGCGTGTAAGGATCGACTTGATCGGACACGATCCCAAGCTTCAGGACATCCATCGTGCTCGATGTCAGCGGCGTCAACTTCGGTGGTCCAAATCCTGCCGGAAGTTTCCCGTTGAGAGTCGTCAGCCGCTCGGCAATCCCCTGCCTTGCGGCGTTTGCATCGGCGTTCTCGGAGAACGTGACAAGCACGACGGATAGTCCGTAGATCGATTCCGAGCGGACCGAAGCTATGCCTGGACCTCCGATAATCGCCGCCTCGATGGGACGCGTAACGATCTGCTCAACCTGCTCAGGAGCAAGACCGGGGCTTTCGGTTTGAATCGTAACTTGCGGCGGAACGAATTCCGGAAAGACGTCGAGCGGCGCACGCGTCGCAAGAAAGCCGCCTACGACGAGCCATACGACCGAAAGCAGCGCAACGAAGCCGCGGTACCGTATCGACCAGCGAATAAGCGCGTTCATGCGGCCTAGTCCGGATCGCCATTCGTTTCAGCGTGGTTTTGGGCGACCGGAGTTGCGGATGCTTTAGCTTTGGCTACCGGAGCCGTCGGCTGTGATCCGCCGCCGTCATCATCATCGTCGAAGCCGCCCGGCGCGGCTTCGCGCGCAAGAAGGATCGAAGCGCCTTTGACGACGACCCGCATACCCGGCTCGAAATCACGCTTGACGAGATATCCGTCGTCCACGGGCGCATCGAGAGACACCAATTTACGTTCGTATTTTCCCGGACCTGTTTCGACGTAGCACCAAGATTTGCTTCCGTA
>DASZVX010000097.1:0-36166 GCA_035547255.1 Hyphomicrobium sp. | reverse complement strand
AACGCTCATCGGAAATTGATGCATCCAAATGGACGCCCGCTACTTGGTCCATGTGATTTCAATCTCAAGCGTCGCGCTTGCATCAACGGCACGGTCGCTTAATGACCACAATGGTGAGCCCGAGCTGTGTATCGCCGAGGTGGCGATTACGCAAAGTTGACGTTCGGGCCATGGTATCGGGAAAACGCATGTATCGCTCTCTACTCATCGTCGCGTCGGTTAGTTTGCTGCATTTTCCTTCTGGTGCTTGCGCAGATGTTTTTGCCTCCAAAGCAAGGGCATATTCCGATCAATCTATAAGCCACATCGTAAATTATTTTGGACACCCCGATCCAAGACGCACCATAAAGCAATATGCGCTCGAAAAAGGGCTAACCAGGACCCAAGTAGAGAGGCAGTTTTCGGCAACCGGTAAATTTACTTGCCCGGGAGCAGAATCGGGCACAGCGCAAATCGTTGGGCGACGCGACTTGATCGTAACTGTCGGGCATCTCTTCTATGATCAAGACTGTCGGCCTTCAGATTGGCGCCAATGCTATTTCGAGACGGTTTTTCAGAAGAGAGTCCGAGTCAAAATTAAAACCTCCACCGCAAGAATTCCTCGCTGTCTTTCAAATGATCCCAATTCCGAGGACGATTGGGCGATCCTTGAACTGCAAAGACCTATCCCGTTCATAACGCCGTATTTCATTCCGCCTGAGCCGGTTACATTCACGGCTGGCGATCGCATTACTGAAGTTTCCGCTCAATCCGACAATTTTCCGCACAAGGCACCCAATATAGGTGAATGTTCCATCCGCTATGTTGCCCTCCCCAACTATCCGAAAATTCCCTACGTTACGGATTGCTCAAATGGCAATGGAAGCTCGGGAAGCGGACAACTTGTTCGTCGCGAACCCGGCTGGGAACTGAAGGCCGTCGATGTCTTCGACAACACTTTTTGTCATGACGGAGTCGACTATGATTTGCGGAAGAGTTGCTTCACAGCCTCTGCTCCCGTATCCGGCGCTTTCTTCGACGCCCTGACAGAGATGGCCAACCAACGATGATCCTGATTACACGAATCTTGTACAAACACTAAGTACCAGCGAACAAGAGGAACAACGGTTCGCCGACAGCGCTGTCGCCAACTTCATGCACGCCGGCATGCAAGACACCGACTTCGTGATGCTGCACGTCATCCACGAAACCAACCTCGGCCGCATATCCGCAGCAGCTTCTGCCGCAGGCCTTCGGCGACGCATACTTCCCGGTTTTAAGGCTTGGCGGTGATCGTTTTGCTCATGGATGCGCGATCGACTGAAGCCGGCCCCAGCCAATCTCCAACAACGGCTACAAATTCTCGTAGTAGCCGTATCGGGTTTGAAGATAACGCATCGCGTCCTCTAGCGCATCCTGGCAAAGGTCAAGTGGTGGGCGGACGGCGAGTTCCGTGGATCACCCCCTTCTTACACGACGATGCGCGCCAGCAGTTGGTCGTCGTCTGTCCCCCGTCAGGACCTACCGGACAGAATGAGCTGATTGCATAAGAGAGAGTTTGCGGCTCATCGTAACCCCAGAGAGGAACACGATGGTAACGTCCAATTTTATCCAGTCAACGCGCTCGCTGAAGCTGGCGCGCACGTGGATACAATCGCCAACTGGCACAGCAACGTTATCGTGGACCGCGAGCTTATTACGGGCCAACAGCCGATGTCGGCACCTGCCTTCGGTGACATTCTCGTCGAGAAGCTCAATTCACGGATGCCATGATGTGTGTAGTGGCCATGCTGCAGTGGGGGTGTGGCAACTCTCTTGTGGCAACTTTTACGAGTTTTGTGGCAACTTTACTTTTTGTGCTTTTGTAAGCTATTGAAATTACGTTGAAAAAAAGAGTAATTTTTGGCGGAGAGGGAGGGATTCGAACCCCCGGTACCCTTGCGAGTACTCCGCATTTCGAGTGCGGCGCGATCGACCACTCTGCCACCTCTCCGGAAGCCGTGGCGCCAAACGGCAAGGTGCGGCTTGTAGCTTTGCTTTGCGCGTTGTGCAAGCGGCGTCAGTTCGGCGCAGACCAAGTCATATCGAGCGCGGTGGTCGCAGGGCCTGTCCTCTCGTAGCCGCGCGCGATAATGCGGCCTTCTCTGGCATCAGCAACCATTGCGAGGCGCGTGTTATCGTTCAGAATTGGGGGCATAAGCCATTCGAACGCGGCGTTGAAGGACATATCAACGTCTCGCATGATACATGCGCGGTCGCTGCTCTTATCGCCTCGCGCGTGGCCGTGCCATCCTGGCGTTTCCCAATGGTTGGCTGCGACGTGTGCGCCGTCCCGGGCGCGAGCTTCGCGCTCGGTGCGTTCGATGACCGCCGTTTCGGCCGCTTCGGTGCCTGCGAGCGTGAAGATGGCGGGCGTCGAAATCGGCTGTTCGATCAGCATGCGCCGCGCCTCGGCAAAGTCAGTGGCTTCTTCGGCAACCTTGCGCAGCAGATGCGCGGGCGTCGGATGAGGCATATGCCAGACTCTCCGGCGATTTGCGGCCCAATCGACATAGAATAGACCCGTTGCCTTACGCATCGGCGCCTGGTTCAGGGCCGCCGAAAAGCGGCCGGGCGCCATGACTTGCAAGACGCCCGTGTAGCCAGGCCATGTCAGCAGTGCGAACGGCCCGCCGCCGGCTCCCGACACTTTTGCGCAGATCAGGTTGGCGCCGAGGCCCGGCGTCTGCCAGTCCAGCACCCGGATCAAGCGTGCGGATCGCCCATCCGGCGACGGCGCGGCCCGGCAGGTGCAGGCCCATTCGTAGTTGATGGAGAAAAAGTAGGCTCCCGGCCGGCCGAGGATGCGCGCGATCTCGTCGATTTCGCGAAGGTGCTCGTTGTTCCAACGCGCGAGCCAAGCGCGCGAAACTCTATCGAGGCCCGCGAGCATGCTTCGCGGATATCGGCGCGATGCGGTGTCGAGGAGGTCATGTGTTCTGCTTTTATATGCATGTAGCGTTGCCAGCGGAAAATCGCGGCCGGTTTCAATGACCGGGATCTCGTTCAGGGGCGTTCCGCGCGCTGACATTCCGGGTGCTTCGTTGTCGAACGGTGCTCGCATCGTTTTCCTACCCTCGATTCCTGCTGTCGCACCCGAATAAGAGGTGGCTACGGCGGGCCGGGATTGCGAGCCGGCATCAGGTCGATCACGGTGAATGCCGAAACGCCGCATGGCGATTGACAAGGTGCCTCACTTCGACAATAAACCGCCACTTGCAGGCGGGATAAAATGCCTGCACTGAACGCGCTGCCCGAGGCTAAAGCTGGAACCTCCAGCATCCCTTTGAAAGTCCATCGTTTTTCGATGGCGCCACAGGGCGCGGAAACAGGCCACTAAGGCCGGAAGGATTGATCATGTACGCTGTCATCAAGACAGGCGGCAAGCAATATCGCGTCTCCAAGGACGATGTCGTCACCATTGAGCGGGTTCCGGGTGATGCCGGTGCCACGGTCGAATTCGACCAAGTGCTGATGGTTGGTTCTGGCGCCGACGTTAAGATCGGCGCACCGATCATTTCAGGCGCGAAAGTCGTTGCAGAGCTGGTCGAGCAGTCGCGCGGCCCGAAGCTCATTGCATTCAAGAAGCGCCGCCGCAAAAATTCACGCCGCAAGAAGGGTCATCGTCAGGACCTTTCGATCGTGCGCATCACTGATATCACCGGCGCGTAACGCGCCGCCGCTTCATTCGAGGATTCTGAAATGGCACAGAAAAAAGCAGGCGGCTCGACACGTAACGGCCGCGATTCCGAGAGCAAACGCCTCGGCATCAAACGCTACGGTGGCGAGTACGTCATTCCCGGCAACATCTTGTGCCGACAGCGCGGCACGCAGTGGCATCCGGGCTCCGGCGTCGGCATGGGAACCGACCACACGATCTTTGCGGTCGAAGAAGGAACGGTCGAGTTCGATACCAAGCGGAACGGCCGGATTTATATTTCGGTTAGACCGGCGAAGCCTGTTGCGGCCGAGTAAGCCTCGGGCATCAGCTCACAGAGAATTCGGGGATGGCGATGCCGTCCCCTTTTTGCTTTTTTGGCGGTGGCCTCATATCCCTTTTCGCCACACACGTTGGCTTAGTTGTCGCGCATGCAAACCGCCCGTCTTCGCCTCAGAGCCGTTGTCGATAGTGATGCTGCCCGGATCGCCGATCTCGCGGGCGATTGGGACGTCGCGAGCATGACGGGGCGCATTCCCTATCCCTACACGGCGAGCGCGGCCCATCACTGGATCAACGGCGTCGAAGATGGCGAAAAGGTCTTCGGTATCGAGCGTGAATCCGAGCTTATTGGCATTTGCGGCTTCACGGCCGAGCGCCATGGCGAGGCCGAACTTGGCTATTGGATCGGCAAGCCCTATTGGGGTCAGGGGTTCGCAACGGAAGCCGCGAATGCGGTGATGGCCTATGGCTTTACCAAGGCGGGCGTCCGACGTTTCGTCTGCAAGCATCTGACTGGCAACCCCGCGTCGGCGCGTGTCATACAGAAGCTCGGGTTCAAATACGTCGGGGATGCGACCGGTTGGTGCGAAGCCCGCCAATGCGAGCTTCCGGCGCTGGCCTACGAACGGCGCAGGCCGTGGACAATGACCATTCGGGCGCTGGCGTCATGAAGTTTCTCGATCAAGCCAAAATCTACATAAAATCCGGTGCGGGCGGGAACGGGTGCATCGCATTCCGCCGCGAGAAGTTCATCGAGTTCGGCGGGCCGAACGGCGGCGACGGCGGCAACGGTGGCGATGTCTGGGTCGAGTGCGTGCAGAACCTCAATACGCTGATCGACTATAGGTATCAGCAACACTTCTCTGCACAGAATGGTACGCCCGGTATGGGCCAGAACCGCGCCGGACCGAACGGCCGCGATTGCATCATCAAAGTGCCGCCAGGGACGCAGGTGTTCGCAGAAGACGGCGAGACGTTACTTGCGGATTTGACGGAACCCGGCGCGCGGGCGCGTCTTGCCAAGGGCGGCAACGGCGGTTTCGGCAACGCGCACTTCAAGAGCTCGACGAACCAGGCGCCGCGTCATGCCAATCCGGGGCAGCCGGGCGAAGAACTGACGATCTGGCTGAGACTGAAGCTTATCGCGGATGCGGCGCTCGTCGGCTTGCCGAACGCTGGAAAATCGACGTTTCTGGCAACTGTCAGCGCGGCGAAACCGAAGATCGCCGATTATCCGTTCACGACCTTGCATCCGAACCTCGGCGTCGTGCGCGCTGGGGACGTCGACTTCGTGCTCGCGGACATTCCGGGCCTGATCGAGGGTGCGAGCGAGGGTGCGGGGCTCGGGGATCGCTTCCTCGGACACATCGAGCGCTGCCGTGTTCTTCTTCACCTCGTCGATGCAACCTCTCAAGACGTTGCGAGCGACTACAAGACCGTGCGCCGCGAGTTGAAGGCCTACGGCGGAGGCATCGACAAGAAGAAAGAAATCGTCGCGCTTTCGAAGATCGACGCGCTCGACGAGGACACGCTCGCGGAACGCCGCGATGCTTTGAAGAAGGCGGCGCGCAAGACTCCCCTCCTGCTTTCAGCCGTATCCGGTGCAGGGATAAAGGAGGCTCTCTTCGCTCTGACGCGCGAGATTTCGCGCGGCAACGCGGCGGAAGAAGACTCAAATCGCGACGCGAGCGAGCACTGGCAGCCCTAAAGAACTTGGCGCTGTGCCTTGCGGGCTGAGCGCAAGTCGCGCACAATCGCTTGTGCGCCCTCGATTTTCAGCCAAAAGAGTATCAATGGTCCACTCGACGCGAACGCCGGTCTGGTCCTGGACTCTGCCGATTATTGGGGTAGCGCTTTTTGCAATCGCGATATGGGCCGGATTCGGCGAAGATTTTGCGTCGGACCCGCTGGGGATCGCCATAGCGATCTTGTTGGTTCCATTATTGATGGCCGCAGTTTTTGCAGCCGTCTATCACGCCGAAGAGGTCGCGCACCTCATGGGGGAGCCCATCGGCACCCTCGTTTTGACGATGGCAGTCACGGTCATCGAGCTCGCGCTCATCGTGTCTTTGATGCTGACCGGCAAGGCGACGCCGACGCTGGTGCGGGATACCGTGTTTTCCGTCGTCATGATCATCACGACAGGGCTGGTCGGGGCATGCCTTCTCGTCGGGGGCATCCGCTATCGCGAGCAAAGCTTCGACGTGACGTCGGCCAAGATTTATCTCGCGATGCTGATCGTATTTACGACGCTGTCGATCATTCTGCCGAATTACACCAGCTCGGCTCCGGGAGGCCTTTATTCAACGAGCCAGCTGGCATTCATGAGCGTCGCGATCACCGCTCTCTACGCCGTCTTTGTCTTTACTCAGACTGTACGGCACCGCCATTATTTCTCCGGCGACCACGATCCGCCCGACTCAGGCGCGTCGAACAGGGGGAAGCTCATAGTCTCGATCCTTCTTCTCTGCGTTGCCCTCACTGCCGTCGTCCTGCTTGCCAAACTTTTCGCGATTGAAGTGAATGCCAGCGTTGCCGCGGTCGGCGCGCCGCCCGGCGTCAGCGGCGTCATTATCGCGGCCATCGTGCTGTTGCCGGAGTCGATCGCGGCGGTTCGGGCGGCGAGCCGTGACAATCTGCAGAAGAGCCTGAATCTCGTGCTCGGCTCGTCTCTCGCGACTATCGGGCTGACAATCCCGGCGATTGCCGTGGCCAACATCATTTTGCAGAAGCCTCTGGTTCTAGGTCTTGATCCGCGGGACATGGCCCTGGTCGTGATGACGCTTGCGGCAAGCATCCTGACGTTCGGTACGGGTCGGACGAATGTGCTCTTCGGGTTCCTGCATCTCGTGATCTTCGGAACATTCCTGTTTTTTGCCTTCGTGCCGTAACCGGAGGCCGCGCTGGGACGCGGCATTTGGTAAAAATCAACGTGTCTGGCCGATATGCGGCATCGGGCCCTTGCCCGAATGGGTGCATTTGCAGATAAGCACGCAAGGATCCGGTGCTTTGTGCATCAGATCCGCCGTCAATCCGGGATGGACATGGTCCGCGCTCCTCAGTCCGAAGCTACGATTGCTACCGCGCGCCCTGAATGGGCGAAGGCGCGGCGCATCGTTGTGAAAATCGGCTCGGCGCTGCTGACGGACAAAAAGACCGGCCGGATCAAATCGGACTGGCTCAATTCGTTCATGGACGATGTCGCCGAGCTTGCGCGGGCAGGTAAGGACATCGTGCTCGTCTCGTCGGGCTCCATTGCGCTCGGGCGCCACGCTTTGAAGTTGCCGAAGGGGCCGCTCGAACTTGAGCAAAGTCAGGCTGCGGCTTCAGTCGGGCAGATCGGGCTGGCGCACGCCTACCAGGAACTCGCGGCTGCGCGCGGGTTGACGGCCGCGCAGATTCTTCTGACGCTTGGCGATACGGAAGAACGGCGCCGCTACTTGAACGCGCGCAATACGATCGAGGTCCTGCTGGCGCTCAAAGCCATTCCGGTCGTCAATGAGAACGATACGGTTGCCACGGCTGAAATCCGCTATGGCGACAACGATCGGCTATCAGCACGCGTCGCGTCGATGGTGTCCGCGGATTGCCTCGTGCTGTTGTCCGATGTCGACGGGCTCTACACGGCCCCGCCGGGCGAGGATCCGGACGCCAAGCACATTCCGCTCGTCACCGAGATTACGTCGGAAATCGAGACCATGGCTGGCGACGCCGGCACGGAGCTTTCCAAAGGCGGAATGAAGACCAAGATCGAGGCCGGGAAAATCGCGCTGTCGGCGGGAACCGATATGGTCATCACGACTGGAAAGGTTCTCAATCCGCTCAAGGCCATTTCGGAAGGCGCGCGCGTAACGTGGTTCATCGCCAAATCCGATCCGGTAACGGCGAGGAAACGCTGGATTTCGGGTCAACTCGTGCCAAGCGGGCACGTTTACCTCGATGCAGGTGCGGAGAAGGCGCTCCTGTCTGGAAAAAGCCTTCTGCCAGCGGGCGTCACCCGTATCGACGGTTCTTTCGACCGTGGCGACGCCGTTACGATAAGGTCGGCAGACGGCCGGGAGCTCGGTCGTGGTCTTGTCGCCTATGCGGCGGACGACGCGCGACGTATCATGGGCAAGCGTTCGGGTGAGATCGCCACGATCCTCGGTTTCGAGGGGCGAGCGACGTTGATCCATCGGGACGATATGGCGCTGACGAGGAAGTAGCGATGAACAAACCGGAGCGCATCGAGAATAAGACCGACGAGCTGATGCGTGGCATCGGTGAAGTTGCGAAGGCTGCAAGCCACAGGCTTGCGATCGCAACGCCGGATGAGAAGAACGCGGCGCTCATTGCCGCGGCGAAGGCGCTGCGCGCGGCGACACCGAAAATCCTTGCGGCCAATGCCAAGGACATCGGAGCGGCGAAGGCCGCCGGACGCCCGGCTGCGTTCGTCGACCGGCTCTTGCTCGATGAAAAGCGCATCAACGGTATTGCTGTCAGCCTTGAAGACATCGCGGCGCTTCCCGATCCTGTCGGGACCGTGCTCGCGGAGTGGACGCGTCCCAATGGCCTCAAGTTTCAACGCGTCCGTGTGCCGCTCGGCACGATCGGCATCATCTATGAAAGCCGCCCGAACGTAACGGCGGATGCCGGCGCTCTGGCACTCAAAGCCGGCAACGCCGCGATCCTGCGCGGCGGCTCGGAAAGCCATCATTCGAGTGTCGCCATTCACGCCTGCCTCGTCGAAGGTCTGCGTGCAGCCGGACTGCCCGAGGCGGCAATCCAGCTCGTTCCGACGACAGACCGCGAAGCCGTCGGTGCGATGCTGCGCGGCTTGAACGGAGCGATCGACGTCATCGTGCCTCGCGGCGGCAAGGGGCTCGTTCAGCGCGTGCAAGAGGAAGCTCGCGTTCCGGTGTTCGCGCATCTCGAAGGCATTTGTCACACCTATGTCGATCAGGGTGCGGACATGAAGATCGCCGTTCCGCTCGTCGTGAACGCGAAGATGCGGCGGACGGGCATTTGCGGCGCGACGGAGTGCCTGCTCGTCGATAAGAACGCGCACGGCGATGTCCTCGGCCCGCTCGTCAAAGCCTTGCTGGACGACGGTTGCGAAGTTCGCGGCGATGACGCCACGCAAAAGGTCGATCCTCGCGTCAAGGCCGTTCAGCCCGACGATTACGGCACGGAGTTCCTCGATGCCGTGATCGCGGTGAAGACGGTCGACGGTGTCGACGGCGCCATCGAGCACATCGCGCGCTACGGCTCGCAGCATACGGACGCCATCATCACCGAGTGCGAGGCGACGGCTGAGCGGTTTCTCAATCGCGTCGATTCCGCGATCGTTCTCGTCAACGCATCGACGCAATTCGCGGACGGCGGTGAGTTCGGGTTCGGCGGCGAGATCGGCATTGCGACGGGCAAGATGCATGCGCGAGGCCCGGTTGGCGTCGAACAGCTGACGAGCTTCAAGTATAAGGTGCGTGGCACCGGCCAGATCAGGCCCAAGTGAACGCTACGGATGAGGCACGTCTAATTTGACGCGAAAGATTCCGCAGCAAAGCTTTGGATCGCTTCGCGTCCATCCACCCTTTTGCGTCCCCGGCCAGCGGATCGGGGTCATGGGTGGCTCGTTCAATCCACCGCACGCAGGTCACCGCATTGCTGCGGAAGCCGCGATGAAGCGCCTGGGGCTCGATCAGCTCTGGTGGCTGATCACGCCGGGCAATCCGCTGAAGTCGCACAGCGGTCTGTCAGCCGTGAATGGCCGAATGGATCTGGTGCGGCAGTTTGCGGTCGGCCCGAAAATGAAGGTGACGGGCTTCGAGCGTGAACTCGGCACGAGCTATACGGCCGCGACCTTGGCGTTTCTGAAGCGCCGTTATTCCGGCGTCCGGTTCGTCTGGGTCATGGGCGCCGACAATCTCGCGTCCTTCGACCGCTGGCAGCATTGGCGGGGCATTGCCGACATCATGCCGATTGCGGTCGTGGACCGGCCGGGCTGGCGGCTGCGCGGGCTTTCGTCGCCCGCCGCGCTCGCTCTGTCGCGCTGGCGCCTGCCCGAGTCGGAGGCCCGGTCTCTGGCGGATCGGGAGCCGCCGGCCTGGATGATGCTCACCATCCGCCTTTCGGACCTTTCGTCCACCGCTTTGCGTAGCGCAGCAGCACCGCTAATTGTGCACGCCTTCTAGGCCTTTGAAAGTTATGACGTTTTCACGACAGCCGGCGCCCCGATTTCGTTTGCGGGTGGCGGCGACGCCGTTTAATATGTTAGCAGTCCGGAATTGGCCGGACCGTCTGACATGCGGGACCAACCAGCAAAGGATGCTTACCGCTTGATCCGAACCACAGCCGAGGTTGCCCGCAAGGGAACCTCTCTCGCCCAGTCCGCCGCCAAGGCGCCGGATTCGGCCGCTCTCCTCGAAGACGTCGCCCATTGGCTCGACGACGCAAAGGCCGAGGATATCGTCTCTATCCCCCTCAAAGGAAAGTCCGCGCTTGGCGACTTCATGGTCGTCGCATCCGGCCGTAACGACCGGCATGTCGCGGCAATCGCCGAGCAACTGCGCGACAAACTGAAAGCGCGCGGTGAGGCTCGCGTCCGGGTCGAGGGGCTCAACGCCTGCGATTGGGTCTTGATCGACACCGGCGACATCATCGTTCACGTCTTCCGGCCCGAGGTGCGTGAGTTCTATAACCTCGAGAAGATGTGGCAGGCGGATATTCCCGCCGATGCATCGCGCGGTGACAGCTCGCAGCACTGACGTAGCGGCGAGCCCATTCTTTATTGTACGCGGTTCGCATTTGTTGCCGCGGGCGGTCCTTATGCGCATCTCGCTTCTCGCCGTCGGCAAGCTGAAAGACGCTGAGGAGCGGGCGATCTCGGATCGCTATGTGAAGCGTTTCAACGGCGCTGGCCGGGCAATCGGATTAGGCCCGATCGAAATTCGCGAGCTGAACGAAAGTCGTGCCGCGAGCGCCGACGAGCGCAAGCAAGATGAAGCGGCGCGGCTGATGAAGGATCTGGCCGCAGATGCGTTCATCATCGCGCTCGATCCTGCGGGACGGTCGATCAGCAGCGAAGCTTTTGCGAAATTGCTTGGTGAAAAGCGCGATGGCGCAGTCAAAGTCTGCGCGTTCCTGATCGGCGGCCCTGATGGCCACGGTGCGCACGCACTCAAACCTCCAGCCATGAAATTGTCGCTCGGCGCGCTGACGCTTCCACACGGGCTTGCACGTGTCGTTCTGCTCGAGCAGCTTTATCGTGCCGCGACTATTCTTTCGGGGCACCCTTATCATCGAGCTTGATGCCTTATGCCGGACGAACGCATTGAGCCTGCCGTAGAGACGCGGCCGCAGACCAAGTACAGTTTTCCGCCGATCGTTACGCCGGATGCGCGCTTGCTCATTCTTGGCACATTGCCGGGTGAGGAATCGCTGCGGCTGCAGCAGTACTATGGACACCCTCGAAACCACTTCTGGCCGTTGATCTCAGCGATATTCGGTGAGGCGATACCCGCAGCTTATGCCGAACGTGTGGATCTGCTGAAACGGCACGGTTGCGCACTTTGGGATGTGCTCGAAAGTGCCGAACGGATCGGAAGCTCGGATGCTGCCATACGAAATGCGACGGTAAATCCATTCGCGGCATTCTTTGCCGACCATCCGACCATCAAGACGATTGCCTTCAATGGTCAGAAGGCGCGGGACTTGTTCCGTCGCTATGTCGTGAGGCCGGGACATCTGTCCGGGCAAAGCTTCACGACAATCGACTTGCCGTCGTCGAGCCCGCTTTACACGAAGTCGCTGGATGAAAAGCTTAGCGTTTGGCGCGCAAAATTGCGGGGGCAAGTGTCTGTCTAAAAGCGCCGCGCGAAATAATCGATGCCGAACTGCGGCAGGAGGCGGCGCATGACACCGGCAAGGCGTGTCGGCGTCGTGACGTAATACTGCCGGCGAGGGCGCGTGCTTTCAACCGCATGGATCAGGCGCTTCGTTACGGCTTCGGGTTCGAGCTTGAACGAGATTTGTCCGCCTGCCTTCATCTTTTCAAGGCGCGTTCGATAAACGTCGCGATGAGGCGAATTCTCGATGTCGATCGTCTCCAGAAGCCGTGCCACGGAATGTTCGACGAAACGCGAACGGATCGGCCCCGGTTCGATCAGAGAAACGTGGATGCCGGAGCCTTCGAGCTCGAGCCGTAGCGACGTCGTTAGTGCCTCGAGCGCGAACTTCGAGGCGCAATAGGCGCCGCGATATGGCGCGACGACCATGCCCAACACCGAGGAACAATTGACGATCCGTCCGGCGCCGTTCTTGCGCATCGACGGAATGAGCCTTCGCGTCAGATCGTGCGCGCCGATCAAATTGACTTCGAGCTGTTCGCGTAGAAGCGTCGGCGACAGATCCTCTACTGCGCCCGGCTGTCCGAAGGCCGCGTTATTGAACAGCGCGTCGAGGTGGCCGCGTGTCAGCTCCAGTGCCCGAATGGCGCATGTCGCGATCGATTGCGGATCGGCCAATTCGAGATGCAGCGCTTCAACGCCCTCGAAATTCTTGAGGCGGGCGAGGTCGTCCGGCTTTCGGGCCGTCGCGATGACGCGCCAGCCGCGTTGTTTCATCGTTCGCGCGGCGTCGAGGCCGATGCCGGAGGAGCATCCGGTGATGAGGATTGAACGTGCCATGAAAGCCCGGCTAGGTCGTGAAACGCGGACGGCTTCGTGCGTCCTCGTGTATATGCTCACGGGCGTGACTGCAAAGGCGTAAAACCGCGCAACGCGCCGGAGGCGTTGCGAGGGGCGCTACTTCTTGAATTTCAGAATCACTTTGCCGCCATCGTCCTTGATGACCAGCATCCCACCGTCGATCGTGAATGATCGCGCGGCTTCGAGCGCGGCGAAGTATTGCGATTCGATCTCGGATTTGCCCTCGCACATCATCTTTGTGGAGGCTAGCGGGCCGATCTGGATCGCGTCGTCTTCGATGCTGATCGGTCCGCTGAAGCGGTTGCAGCCGCCGGTTCCCGAGGCCTTATCGGTCGTGTAATCGAGCGTCAGCCCTTCGACGGGCTTGCCGTTGAGCTCGACGGCGGTCCAGCTCGCAGTCGGCGGACCGTCGTCATCGTCGGCAAGGGCGGGACCACTGGCTACAAGGGCCATCGCCAGCATGAGAAACGCCGTTGTCAATCTCATGGTGCTCGGCCCCTCATTTCCCCATCTAGCCCGTCGCGATCAGTTGGCGTTCTCGAGCAGGCGACGCGCGATGACCTGAGCCTGGATCTCGGCGGCGCCCTCGAAGATGTTCAAGATGCGCGCGTCGCAGAGCACGCGGCTGATCGGATATTCGAGCGCGAAGCCATTGCCGCCGTGGATCTGCAACGCGTTGTCGGCGTTGGCCCACGCGACGCGTGCGCCGAGCAACTTCGCCATGCCGGCTTCCAGATCGCAGCGGCGTCCGGCATCCTTCTGGCGCGCCGAGAAGTAGGTGAGCTGACGCGCGATCATCGTCTCGACCGCCATCATCACGACCTTGTTGCGGACGCGCGGGAACGAATAGATCGGCTTGCCGAACTGATTGCGTTCGAGCGCATACTTGAGGCCGAGGTCCATCGCGCACTGTGCAACGCCAACGGCGCGGGCAGCGGTCTGAATGCGCGCACCTTCAAAGGTGTTCATCAACTGCTTGAAGCCCTGGCCTTCGACGCCGCCCAGAAGGTTCTCGGCCGGGACTTCGAAATTGTCGAAGGAGATGTCGTATTCCTTCATGCCGCGGTAGCCGAGAACTTCGATCTCGCCGCCGGTCATGCCTTTCGCCGGGAACGGATCTTTATCGCTGCCACGCGGCTTTTCTGCGAGGAACATCGACAGGCCCTTGTAGCCTGGTTCGTTTGGGTTGGTGCGCGTCAGAACCGTCATGATGTCGGCGCGAACCGGATGCGTGATCCAGGTCTTCTGACCGGTAATCTTGTAGACGTCTCCGTCTTTCACGGCGCGCGTCTTCAACGACGCGAGGTCGGAGCCGGTATTCGGTTCGGTGAAGACGGCCGTCGGCAGCATTTCGCCGGATGCAATCTTCGGGAGGTATTTTTCTTTCTGCTCGGGCGTGCCGTTGTGCAGGATCAACTCACCAGCGATCTCAGCGCGTGTGCCAAGGGAGCCGACGCCGATATAGCCGCGCGATAGTTCTTCTGAGGCGACGCACATCGACTCCTTGCCGAGCGCCATGCCGCCGAATTCTTCCGGCAGCGCCAATCCGAAGACGCCGAGCTCAGCGAGCTTCGCAATAACTTCGAGCGGAATGTATTCGTTCTTGAGGTGCCACTCGTGCGCGTGAGGATAGACTTCATCGAGGCAGAAGCGGCGCATCAGGTCCTGGATCTGCGCATGCGTCTCGTCGAGCCCGGTGTCGCCGAAGGTCATCGCTTCGGGCTGTGCGGCGATCAATTCACCGAGGCGCGCCTTCACCGCTTCCGAGCCGCCTTCCGCGACGAGGTCGGCGATCGAATCGTCGAAGCGGCGGAGATCAGCTTTTGAAACGCCGAGCGCGTCAGGGCGGGCGATCTCGAGCTGGCTCATCGGAATGCCGCTGGCGATCTGGGCGCCGTATTCCGCGAAGGCAGCAATCAGAAGGAGCTGCTCGAATTCTCCGAAGCGGCCTTCGCCGTTCAGGCGGTTTGCCCAGTCGTGCATCTGGCGCAGGCCTTCGACGGCGGTGGCGAGCCATGCGAGCCCGTGCGCGGTGTGCTGTGCATTGTCGATGCCGCCAGCTTCCTGGATCTTGATGCGAACGCCAGCCTTTGCCGCCTGCAAGATGCGGTCTGCTCCGGTGACGGCTTCGCCGCAGCGCTCGATGAGTTTCTCAGGGCCTGCGGACAGAATGTTGGCTCCTGCCTTCAAGGGCGCGACGGACATGAATTTCTCCTGAAAAATGGCTGGGACCGGCAGCTCAAGCAGCAGTGCTTTTTGGCCACGCCGGGGTCAGTTTACTAGCCGCGGGAAATAAGCCAACTGATCGCCGACCGCAACCGGCCCGAAAAGCGCGACCGATCGGCGCGAAATGCTTCTCTAACGGGGTGGTTCCGGATCGACGTCAGGGATCGCGCCGTTAACTGAACGACCCTGGGTCGAAAAGCCTGTGTCCGAAATGCTGCCGGGCCGCAGGACTTACTTTGGAATTGTGGACCGCGAAGACCTCAGCAACTAGGTTCCGCGGCAAGCGAAAGCTGGAGAACGAAAGATCGATGAAGCGTGCACGGAGACTGTTCGAGGCCCTTTATCGGCTTTACGAGCATTCAGGGTTCGCCATGGCGGGCGCGGTCGCGTTTTCCTTCGTCGTTTCGATCTTCCCGTTTTGCATTTTCTTGGGCGCACTTTCGGGCGTGTTCGGCGGGCGCGAGCTTGCGCAGGATGCCATCAACCAGCTCTTCGCCATTCTGCCCGAGCCGGTAGCAAAGGGAATCGCGCCTGAGATCGAGGCCGTGATGGGATCGCGGCGCATCGACCTTCTGACGGCCAGCGGATTTCTGGCGCTCTTCTTTGCGACAAGCGCGATCGAGACGTTGCGCGCGGCGCTCAATGGAGCCTACCGCGTGCACGAAAAGCGCCCGTATCCGCTTTGCCTGCTGATCAGTATGCTTTTCGTGTTCGTCAGCGCGATTTCGACGCTCGTGTTGACATGGGCGGTCGTCGTCGGCCCGAGCGTCATTGGTCCGGCGATCGCGTCGCAGTTCCAGTCGGAATGGATCAAGCGGCTATTCGATTCGACAGCGCTTGGTCCTGGCGTGAGGTACGGGCTCGCCGGCGCAGTGATCGCGGGGCAGCTTTGCGCCTTGCATTTGTGGCTGGCTGCCGGACGCCGTCGGTTGGCCGACGTCTGGCCTGGGATATTGCTATCGATCGTTCTCTGGCTGGCGCTCGCGGGACTCTGGTCGCGCTATCTCGCGATCACCAACTATTCGCTGTTCTATGCCGGTCTTTCGCAGCTCATGATCGCTTTGATTTTCTTCCAGTTTACGGCGATCACGATTTTGCTCGGCGCAGAGTTCAATCGCGGCGTCATAGAGATGAAGCGCATGCGGCGCGAAGCAGCCGAGCGCGCGGCCTTCGGTTCTGGTTCACCAAGCTGAGGGAATGCCCCTCCCCGTTAAAGGGGAGGGGTTAAAGCGTTGCTATCAGCGCGAGCGCGGACCAGCTTCGATGACGTCCTCGAGCGTCCGGAGCCCGGTGGTCGGCGCAGAGACGAGCACGGCCATGTTGCCGGGTTTGTGCTCGTTTCTCATCATGCGCATGTGGGCCTTGGGAATCTGTTCCCACGAGAGAACTTCCGACATGCAGGGGTCGATGCGGCGTTCGATCACCAGCTTGTTGGCTTGCGACGCTTGCGCGAGGTTTGCAAAGTGCGAACCCTGGACGCGCTTCTGATGCATCCAGAGATAGCGCGCGTCCATCGTCAGGTTATAGCCCGTTGTGCCTGCGCAAATGACAACCATGCCGCCGCGCTTCACGACCTGGACAGAGACGGCGATCGTCGATTCACCGGGATGCTCGAAGACGCAGTCGACGTTCACGCCCTTGCCGGTGATATCCCAGATGGCTTTGCCGAATTTGCGCATCTCCTTCAGCCACTCGGCATATTCCGGCGATCCGACTTTCGGGAGCTGTCCCCAGCACTTGAAGTCTTTGCGATTGATGGCGCCCTTGGCGCCGAGCTGGAGGACGTAATCGCGCTTGTCGTCTTCGGATACGATGCCGATTGCGTTGGCGCCTGATGTTGCGCAGAGCTGCACGGCGAAGGAGCCGAGGCCGCCCGATGCGCCCCACACGAGAACGTTATGGCCGGGCCGCAGCACATGCGGACGATGGCCGAACAACATGCGGTAGGCAGTTGCGAGGGTCAGCGTGTAGCAGGCGCTCTCTTCCCAAGTCAGATGCTTTGGGCGCTCGAGAAGCTGACGGTCCTGCACACGGCAGAACTGCGCGAACGAGCCGTCCGGCGTTTCGTAGCCCCAGATGCGCTGACTTGGCGAGAACATCGGATCGCCGCCGTTGCACTCTTCGTCGTCACCGTCGTCCTGGTTGCAGTGGATGACAACTTCGTCGCCGACTTTCCAGCGCTTCACCTTAGAGCCGACCGCCCAAACGATGCCGGAGGCATCGGACCCGGCGATGTGATAGGGCTGCTTGTGAACGTCAAACATCGAGATCGGCTTGCCGAGCGATGCCCACACGCCGTTGTAGTTGACGCCGGCCGCCATGACGAGCACGAGCACGTCGTGGCTGTCGAGCTGCCACGTCGGAACGACCTCGACCTGCATAGCCTTGTCGGGCTCGCCTTCCCGTTCCTTGCGGATCGTCCAGGCGTACATGTTTTTCGGCACGTGCCCGAGGGGCGGGATCTCGCCGATCTCATAAAGGTCTTTCTTGACCCCTGCTTCGAGCGATTGGGCGGCGG
Organism: Hyphomicrobium sp.; assembly: GCA_035547255.1. Taxonomy (GTDB): domain Bacteria; phylum Pseudomonadota; class Alphaproteobacteria; order Rhizobiales; family Hyphomicrobiaceae; genus Hyphomicrobium_B. The sequence goes on along the minus strand of DASZVX010000097.1, from coordinate 18,777 downwards.
TCGCCGCCTCATTCTTCGTTGCCACGTTTTGGCTCGCCATCGATATTGCTTCTCCCGACTTTCCCCGCGACGAGGGCCGTTCTGGCTCGTCTTCTTCGCGTTTCCCCACGTCCCGGTGGAGGGGATCGCAGTATGAAGCACGTTTTTGCGTTGCAATGAAGGGGCATGAAACCGGCTGTTAGCCGAGGATCAAGAACTCCTTAACCGCATTCTCCTAACCTTTAGCGTGTACAAGACTTGAGGCTTTTTGCCACCCGCTTGTTCGCCGCACGTCTCCCAACTGGATGCCCGCTATGCAAGACCTGCTGTGGCAGCTTGAGGATACCGACGCTTTCACCGTCTATATGGCTCTAGCATTCGCGGCCGCGGTTTTCTGGTTCATCCGGGAAATCGTCGATGCGCCGACGCTGGCTGTCGTTTCGGTTCCGTTCCTTGTAGCGGGCGGCATTGTCTCGCCACTTGTTTTCCGGTCCGCGACGATCACGTTTGCCGATGACCAGGATACCAATATTGCCGCTATGGTCGCCATAGGGGTCGTTACGGCGCTCGGTGTGATCGTCGGCTTCAAATGGCTGTGGGCCCTGTTGCTTGAACATCAGGCCCGGCGGACGCGCCTTGAGCCCGTGGTGCCCCGTCCACGGGGCAGGCGGTAGCTTGATTTTGGCATAAGCTGAGCGTTATCAAGCCCGAAAGCGCGGCGAACTGCCGTTTTTGCCTTTCCGTGACCTTCAATTACCTTACAATCTTCTACCTTATCGATCGTTCCTGAGCCGAGAGACGCCCAACGTATGTCGGAAACCAAGACTGCAAGTCCAGCCAAAGCAAAAGACGGCAAGTCCGAGCGCGACAAGCCTTGGCTGTTTCGGACCTACGCCGGGCATTCGACGGCGGCCAAGTCGAACGAGCTCTATAAGAAAAATCTGGCCAAGGGCCAGACGGGCCTGTCGATCGCCTTCGATCTGCCGACGCAGACGGGTTACGATTCGGATCATGAGTTGGCGCGGGGCGAGGTCGGCAAGGTCGGCGTTCCTGTTTCGCACCTCGGCGATATGCTGACGCTGCTCGACGGCATTCCGCTCGACCAGATGAACACGTCGATGACGATCAACGCGACAGCCGCATGGCTGTTGTCGCTCTATATCGCTGTCGCGGATCAGACCGGCGCATCGCGCCTCAAGCTCACCGGCACCATTCAGAACGATATCATCAAAGAGTACCTGTCGCGCGGCACATATGTGTTCCCGCCCGCACCATCACTCCGGCTGATCAAGGATACGATCGTCTTTTCGACGAAGAACGTGCCGAAGTGGAATCCGACGAACGTCTGTTCCTATCACTTGCAGGAAGCGGGTGCGACGCCAGTCCAGGAGCTGGCCTACGCGCTGGCGACAGCCATCGCAGTGCTCGATACCGTCAAGGCGTCGGGAGAAGTGCCGCCTGAAGAATTCGGCAACGTGGTCGGTCGCATTTCGTTTTTCGTGAACGCGGGAATGCGCTTCATCACCGAGATGTGCAAGATGCGCGCGTTCAATGAGCTTTGGGACGAGATTGCGCGCGATCGCTACAGCGTCGAGGATGCGAAGCACCGGCGGTTCCGCTACGGCGTGCAGGTCAACTCGCTTGGCCTGACCGAGCCGCAGGCCGAGAACAACGTCTATCGTATCCTGCTTGAAATGCTGGCGGTCACGCTGTCGAAGAATGCGCGTGCGCGCGCCGTGCAATTGCCTGCGTGGAACGAGGCGCTGGGGCTGCCGCGGCCGTGGGATCAGCAATGGTCGCTCCGCATGCAGCAGATCGTGGCCTACGAGACGGACCTTCTGGAATACGGCGATATTTTCGACGGTTCCGTCGAGATTGCGAAGAAGGTCGCGGCGCTCAAGGACGAGGCGAAAGCGGAACTCGCGACAATCGACAAAATGGGCGGTGCCGTCGCGGCGATCGACTACATGAAACGCCGCCTTGTCGAAAGCGGCACGGGCCGGCTCTCGCAGATCGAGAGCGGGGAATTGACGGTTGTCGGCGTCAACAGGTTCAAGGAAACGGAACCGTCGCCGTTGTCCGGTGGAACGGACGCGATCATGGTCGTCGATCCGGCCGTCGAAGCCGAGCAGGTCGAGCGCCTCAAGGACTGGAAGGCCAACCGCGACGCCAAAAAGGTGGCTGCGGCCCTTGCGGAGGTCGAGCGGGCTGCCAAGGAAGGCATCAACATCATGGAGTCGTCGATCGCCGCCGCGAAAGCCGGCGTCACGACGGGCGAATGGGGAACGACACTGCGTAAGGTGTTCGGCGAATACCGCGCGCCGACAGGCGTTGCGCAAGCGGCCGTCGTGCGCGAGGGCGCGCAACTCGAAGCCGTTCGCACGACGGTCAACGACGTGTCCGATCGCCTCGGCCGCCGCATCAAATTTCTTGTCGGCAAACCCGGCCTCGACGGCCACTCGAACGGTGCCGAGCAGATCGCCGTGCGCGCACGCGACGTCGGCATGGAAGTCGTTTATGAGGGCATTCGCCTTACTCCGGCTCAGATCGTGCGTGCGGCGGTCGATGAAGCGGTTCACGTCGTCGGACTGTCGATCCTCTCCGGATCGCATGTGCCGCTCGTCAAGGATGTGATGGAGCGGATGCGGAAGGAAGGTCTCGACGATGTGCCGGTGATCGTCGGCGGCATTATCCCGCCTGCGGATGAGAAGGCGCTCAAGGCGTTCGGCGTCGCTGCCGTCTACACGCCGAAAGACTTCCAGCTGAACGATATCATGGCCGATATCGTTGAACTCGTTGATCGCCACGCCAGCGCGGCAGCGTGAGGCGCGGCGGTCTTAGGTGACCCGCCACCGGCCGCAGCAGACGGCCGGTGGAATTGTGAACTTATTCTCTTTTTGATTTTTACTGACTGGCCCGGCTCTTCATAGCCGATGGTGTGGCGGCTCCATCCGTGGCTCGCGGGGCAAGCCTGCAACGCGTTTTCGCCGACCATAGATTTACCCTCATGCGGTGGATGACATTGAGGGGCCATCTCTGATACACGCGGCGCGACTTCAGGGAGAGTGATCCGTGCGCGAAGATATTCGGCGGCGACTGAATCGGGCGATTTGGCTCGAACGTGCGAAATATATCGGAATCGGGCTCGGCGTCCTCGCGGCCATCGGATTGGCGTTCGGCTATGAGACGCTCGATCTCAAGGTCGACAACAAAGAGGTTGCTGGCAAGGTGACCGAGATCCAACCGCTCGTCACGAAGTCGAGTGTGGCTGAAGCCGAAGGCGAGAACGTGATCGTCCAGCTCGATCATGGACCCTTGGTTCGGGTGCTAGCCTACAAGTCGCGCGGGATCAAAGTCGGCGACGAAATCGAGGTTGTGGAGCATCATCACGCCACGGGCCGCGTCACCCATTCGCTGAAATAGTCCTTCTCGCGCGTTGACGCAGGCCACAGTGCCGGTATAGATCGCCCCTTCTCGCCCGCTTCGGGCGCAAAAGCCTCAGTGGCGGAACGGTAGACGCGGCAGACTCAAAATCTGCTATCCGCAAGGGTGTGGGGGTTCGAGTCCCTCCTGAGGCACCATTCTCCGAATTTTTAATGAATTGAGATCTCTCGCAAATATTGCTTTGCTTGCGGCCTAAAACGAGGTTCTCCGGGGAAAAGACATCAACTTGAGCCTGGGTTCGCGCCTGCTTGTGTCCGCAGTGCAGTCAGGCTGATCAGCCTTGTTCGCAAGCGTGATCGCTGCACCGCGCCGGAATGTCCGGCCTAAGGCCATTTAGCTTTCGGCGATTCTGAGGTATCTATGGCAGCGATGGGGATGGGGTTCCCCCGATAACCGCCCATATGGCTGATGACTCCTAGCAACGCCGCGTTCTTCGGGGATGCTGTTAACGGGAGAGCCATATGACGTTCACGACCTGCCTTATCGTGATGGCCGGCGGTGCGCTCGGCACATTGATGCGCTATCTGGTGTCGCTGCTCGCGCTGCCGATAAGCGGCCAGCTTCCTTGGGGCACGATCATCACCAACATCACGGGGTCGTTTATTATCGGCTTCTTCGGAACGCTGACGCTGGCGCACGGCCGTTTTCCCGTGTCGGAAGAATTTCGGCTGTTCGTGATGATCGGAATCTGCGGCGGCTACACGACGTTTTCGTCGTTTAGCCTGCAGACACTCGACTTGCTGAGAGAGGGTGCTCTCGGTCGCGCCGCGACGAACATCGCCCTATCGGTCGTGCTTTGCATCGTAGCGGTCGCCGTCGGACATGCCGTCGGTGCGTATTTCAACGGTGGAGCGATACAGATCGCTCAGACGGCGATCGAAGAGGACGCCTGAGCCGCGGCACACCTCGTGGCGACTCTTCCTACCTGATCATGGTTGCTAATGTGCGTATGGGCAAGCCGGTCACTCGTCTTCACTGAGTTTCCGCTACGGTAATCGAGGTGTTGAAGGGTGGCAGCGTTTGCCAGCCGCCACCGAGCGCGAGGAAGATCGAGATCTGGTCGGTATTCAAGCTCGTCTCACCCGCAGCATAGGCTTGCTCGGCAGCAGCCAGAGCGCGGTCGGCATCGAGGGCCGCCAATGCGTTGATGTTTCCGCCGCGCCAAAGCTCGCGGGCGTCGTGCGCAACCGTCGCCGCTTTATCTCTTGCTCCTTTGAGGTTCTTCAGGCGATCGAGATCGTAGGCATAATTAGTAAGCGCCGTTTCGATCTCGCGTAGCGCGATGAGGACCGTTTTGTCGAACAGGGCGAGGTCGGATCTGGTTTCCGCCTCCGCCACGGCGATCCGCGCGCGGGCGACATTCGTGTTGACGTTCCAGTTGACGGTCGGACCAACGCCCCAGCGGTTAGTGAGAACGGAGAGGGCGTCTGATGCGGCACCTTGCGAGCCAATTGAAGCGCCGATTTTGACATCGGGGTAAAGCTCAGCTGTCGCGACTCCGATCTTCGCGGTTGAGGCCGCGAGCCGCCGCTCTGCGACCTTGACGTCCGGTCTTCGCCGTAACATGCCGCGGCCGTCGCCAATCGGCAGAGGTGATGCGAGGTGGAGCGGCGTCACGCATTTGAGAAGACTGCGATCGTAGTTCTGGGCCGGCAGTCCGAGCAGTGTCGTCAGCCTGTAGGCGGCATTGATTTGGCGCGCTTGCAACAACGGTATGCGCGCTTCCAATTCTTCATAGAGGCCCTGTTGACGATCGACGTCGAAGCGTGCGGCGCGGCCGTTTGTGGCGAGCGTGCGGGTGAGATCGATGGCCTGCTTCTGGACGTCGAGCGTGCGACGTGCCGACTGCAGCTCGTTTCCGGCATTGCAGATATCGGCGTAGGCACGCGTCGTGTCGGCAGCCACGTTGATGCGCACGAGATCGCGCGCGGCTGCTGCCGCTTCATCGGTGGCAGCGGCTGCTTCGATCCCGCGCCGGATGCCGCCGAAGAGATCGAGATCGTAATTGACCGCAATCCCTATGTTGTAAATCTGGTGCTCTGGCGGCTTGATGTGGCTGAGAACGGACTCGGCCGATTGCTGCACGTAATCGGTTTCGAGAAGTGTCGCGCCGTTGATCTCCTGGGCCGTCTGAGCCTCGCGAAGCAGCGCTGCGGTGCGTTCGAGGTTTGCTTGAGCAATTCGCAGATCAGTGTTGGCAACGAAGGATTGTTGCACAAACTCGGAGAGTCGCGAATCATCGTAGAGGCGCCACCATTCGCTTTTGGGCTCGGCGGATGCGACGCTTTCGTGGCGCGAGACGAAGTGGCCCTGCGCTTCGGGGGCATTGAATGTTGCCTGCTCGGGTAACTTGTAGTCGGGACCCACCGCAGAGCAGCCGCTGAGCAACAGCGAGGCCGCGAATGCCGATCGGTACCGTGTAGCTACCACGGGAAACTTCTCCTAACCTGAATTTCGCCGGAGCGTGGCAAAACCTCGACCGTCACTGTCTGTCCTACGATCAATTTCAGACCCGTAGGAACAGAATCTATGGCGATACGAACAGGAATGCGTTGCGCAAGCCTGACCCATTGGAACGACGGGTTAACGTTGGCGAGTGCCGGCCCATTATCGCTGCGCTCACGGTCCGCAATACCTGCCGAGATGCTTTCGACGTGCCCGCGGACGGGGTCGGCCACACCCATAAGGTAAGCGACGACAGGATCACCTACGTGAATCGCCGGGATTTTCGTCTCTTCGAAGTAGCCTTCGATTCGTGTCGAATCTTTGTAGACGAGGGCTGTGACCGTCGCACCGGCAGTCAGGTAGATACCCGCCTGCAACGTCATGTTGGAAATGTAACCGTCGACCGGAGCGCGAATCGCTGTCCGTTCGAGATTGAGTTTTGCGAGGTCGCGGGCCGCGATCGTCTTTGCAAGTATGGCCTTTTGCTCATCTACTCGTGCAGAGCCCTGTTCGACGACCTCGGTCGCGACGAGGCTGGACATCTTGTGATTGCGCCGGTCTTCGCGTTCGGCCTGGTCCACAACGGCCTGCTGGCTTTCGACTGCAGCTTCGGCCTGCCGCAACGCGAGTTCGTAGCGCGGCCTATCGACGACGATCAGGAGCTGGCCTTTGCGAACGTACTCGTTATCCCGGACAAGAACTTCGGTGATGAGTCCTGCGACGTCGGTTGCAACATGGACGATGTCAGCCCGCACCTTGCCGTCGCGTGTGACGGGCGCGACCTGATAACGTTCCCAGAGGGACTGCATTGCAAGTAGCGTCACTCCTATGAGGACCGCGGTCCCGAAGGTGCGCATCCATGAAAGCTTGTTCATTGCAAAGGAAATTCCGTGGGTAGAATGTGAGCGTCGGCCAGCATTGCGATCCCCCACCAGAGTACGGCGAACAGTGCGATATCCAGGAGGCCTGGATGCCAGTTAAAGCGCTGCAACGGCAGCCGGTGCACAAAGAATCGCAGGTAGTATGCCAGAAACGCCGCCAATATCGCCCAGGCCAGGGCTGCAGGTGCGTAGACACCGAAGATCTGCACTTCCTCCACCATGTGCGAAGCCTCAAGTGTATTGTTCGTGTGGGAAAAGATTGCAACGCATGCCAACGGCGGCGAGGAGTGCCTGGTGGCGGCGTGCATCGTGGCCAATCGTTTGTATTGCCGCCACGGCATCGTCGAGTGCGGCCAGGATTGCGGGTGGGGGCGGAACAGCCATTCCCTCGCGCTGCCGCAATCGAAAAAGATTCCCGACTTCTGACAGCAGCCGATTGAGGGTGTCGGACGCAGTTCCTTGTGCAACCTGTGCGGCTCGGCGCAGGTGAAGGATGTTCCGGCCTATCCGGATGTCGGCAAGGCCATCGGCTGCGTGCAGGGGATTGGTTGGGCTTGTCATCGCGAGACGCGCCGAGATCTGACCGATTCTGTCAAGCGAGCGCGCCGTCCAATGTTCGATCTCGGGCTCACCGCGCGCCGTCGCGAGTTCTTGGAGTTCGCGCCATTGCGTCCGAATCAGTCGGCGTGCGCTCCACTCTACGCCGACGGAGCGGAAGAGACGCGTGACGGCGATCGTTATGATGATGCCCATCGACTGAGCGATCGCCGTGTTGATGAAGGCTACAAAGTCTGGCTCGAAAGACGCAATGAATCCAAGACCAACGATCAAGCTTGAAAACATCGGTAACGCTATGCTCGATCGCTCTGGGTCTGCTTGAATGTATCCGATGCCGATCAGCACCGGCGCGAGAGCCACCGAAAGCATCATGTAGCCATCGATAGTTGGAAGCAGGACGAACAAGCCTATAGCCGCAATCGGAAATGTTATGATCGTTGCTCCAAGATACCGTCCGATGATCGGTGCTGGATCTTCTTGAGCAGCGAAGGAGCAGGTGATCAGGGCCGCAAAGGCTGCTGTCGCCGATCCTGCTGGCCAAGCCAGATAGATCCAGATGAGGCAATAGAGTATGACTGCTGCGGCTGTCGCCGCGCCTGCGAGAACCGCCATGGCATGGTCGCGTGCGATGGGTGGCGAATTTTCGTTGAGACGGATGTCATCATAGTTCCCCGGCGCATCGTTGAGCGCGCCGACCAAACGTCGCGCGTCACGGACGGCTTCCAGGAATTCGGCCATGCGCTCCGTTAAGCTTGCAGAAAGCAACGATGGCCAATCGGACGCACGCCCGTACGTAAGCGATAACTCTCTCGCACGCCGTATGAGATCGAGTCCGTTGGACGCTTCATGGTCGACCGTTTCATCTTCCGATCCCCTAAGCCACGCCCGGACTTCATCAATGAGATTTTTTATGTCGGGTGCGACGGCATCGCGGCCGCCGAGAATCTCGAGCCGTTGTGCCGTTGCCGTGGCAAGCGGGATGAGCGCCGCAAGCCGGCTCTGCAAAGCGTAAACCAGGGATTTTGCCTTGGCGCCGCCGGCCGTGTCGAAGGGGACGTGGGTCGCGATAATTCCAAGCTCGGTGACGTCAGCTGCCAGCCGCTGGCGTTGGCTCAAGGGTAGGTGCTTTTTCGACTCGAGCGCCGCTTCTGACCAACTGAGGGCATCGGCGAGAAAGGTTTTGGCGCGCGCGCAAATGACGGGCTTGATGCTCCATGGCTGAAGGAGCGTGTGGACGAACGTCACGCTAATGATGGCCACCGTCATTTCCTCGACGCGATCCACCGCGATGGAGAAGATGCTTCCGGGGTCGTCAAGGTAGGGAAAACTGATAACTGCGGCGCTGAAAGCCGACATCTGAAACAGAAAGGCCCGCGGCGTCCGGTCATGGATCGCCAAGTAAATGCTAAATCCCGTCCAGGCTGCCAGTGCCAGTACAAGAATCTCGGGTGAATTCTGCAAGTTCGGGACGAGCAGGACCGCAACTATGGCGCCTAGCAGAATGCCGATGAGCCGGTATGACACCTTCGGGCGGAGGGCGCCCGACATTGGTTGCGCCGTGACATAGACTGTCAGGATCGCCCACCAAGGGCGCGGCATGCTCGCCTCGAACGAAATTCCGAGCGTGATCACGCAGGCGAGATAGCTGCTGAGGGAAAATAGAAGCCTTTGATTGTCAAACAGGAACGGGCGATGTTTCCAGCTGTCCGCTGGCGACGAGGCATGCATTTACCGACGCACCTTGCGGTCGAAGCGCATCTCACAAAATTCGGGAAGCCCGGATACCGCGGTGCAGACCTTGGGGAATGCATCCAGCAGCCGAGTGTGCAGTGACACAAAGCGTTCGCATTCGCAAAATCATATTATTGCTGGATGTCAGCAAAAATTTTGATTTGAATGAGAGCTTAGAAAGCGATGCTTTCGGCTGCCGCGCGGAGTCCCTCACGCACGCGTGCAACAATCGTTTCGTCCGCCTTGGTCGAATGGACCGCGTAGGCCGAGTATGAAAACTCGGGACTATTTGGCACGAGCGAAAGGCGGCCGTCGTCGAGGTACGGGCGGATGAATCCGCGCCTGAAATAGCCACTGCCTCCGGCCGCGAGAATGTAGTCGAGTGCCAGCGGTCCGTAGCTGATAGCGATCGGTGCGACGGATTGTTTTGGAAATGCTGCGTGGAACGCCTGGGCGAACTCGTCGCCCCAGTCGATCTGCACGTGGTTCTCGGAGCTTATTTCCGACACGGTGTTGCTGCGCACCAGAACGAGTTTCTCCTCAAAGAGAAGCTCGGCGATCAGTCCCGTGCGTCGAGGCGCTCCGTAAAGAATTGCGACATCGAGGGAGCCGTCCTGGACCTGTTCGATAAGTCGGTCGGACGTATCGATGCGCGCCGATATTGCAAACTCCGGGCAGTTACGATGCATCCAGGTCAGCCAATGGGGAATGAGCGGCCTCGATATGCTGAGTTCGGCGCCAATCGCGACCACCAGCTCACGTCCCTGCGGCAGAGCGATCGATCGGATGGCCTGCTCCGACAGTCGTACGAGACTCGTCGCAAAGCGTTGGAACTGTTGTCCGCTGAATGTCAGCTTGGCTCCGGCCTTGTTGCGCACGAAAAGCGGCTGACCGAGCTCCTGCTCAAGGACGCGAATGCGCGCGCTCACCGCCGTTTGCGTAATGTGTAGGCTGGCGGCTGCGTTTGCGAAGCTTCCGGTCTTGACGATTTCAAGAAACGTTCGGGCCGCACTGATATCCATGTGTTGCGCGTCTGTTCGCTCGATGACCGATACGGCCGCGAGGTGCGCGGCAGTTTTGAGGTTGTTGGGAAATCGACGAAGCTCGGTTTCGAGCTTTCGTCAATGGGAGGCTCTCTGGACGTCGCACCGGCAACTCGGTCCGCGGGGGCGCTTATAGCAGATGCAAGCTAATCGTCTTGCGACGTATTTGGCTTTTCAAAGATGGCGTTGCGATCCGCGGTGTGCGGCGTTTTGGCCGTTCCGTTGCGGCGTGCGAAGGCTTCGTGGGTCGAGACCTTCCCGGCTTAACCCTTAGGGCCAAACGAGCTCATGGACGCTGAATTGCTGTTTCGTGTCCGTCCAGACACGGTTCGGTTGCCATCCCGAGGCGCGTGCGACCTCGCGAAACTGTTCAATCGTGTACTTGTAGGAATTTTCCGTGTGGATGCTTTCGTTCATTCTGAAGCGGAATGTGCGATCGCAGACATCTACCTGCTGCTCGCGAAGGCTGACGAGATGCATCTCGATTCGGCCTTTCAGCGGATCGTAGATCGCCTCGTGCCGGAAGCCGCGTTCCTCGAAGTTGGCGCCCAGCTCGCGATTGATGCGGCGGAGCAGGTTGAGATTGAAGGCGGCCGTGATTCCTGCGGCGTCGCTATAGGCATCGATCAGAACGCGCGGATCTTTCTTCAAGTCGACGCCGATGATGAGGCGACTAGCGCTGCCGAGTGCACGGCCGAAGACCTTGAGAAGTCCTTCCGCTTCGCGCGGTGAGAGATTGCCAATGGTCGAGCCGGGGAAAAATCCAGTCTTGCGGCGTGATGCAAGGTCCTTCGGAAGTACGATGGTGCGGGAGAAATCCGCCACGATGGAGCGCACGTCGCGCATTGGATAGCGCCGCGCGAGCCGTACTTTCGCGTCAGCCAGCGCTGCTTCAGAGACATCGATCGGTACGTAAGCTACGGACGGTCCGATGCGATCGAGGAGGATTTCCGTCTTGAGGCTTGAGCCGGATCCAAACTCGACGAGCAACTCGTCCTTGCCGATCGTTGCGACTATGTCGCCGGCGTGATCTCGCAGGATCTGGGCTTCCGTCCGCGTTGGATAATATTCGGGAAGCCGTGTGATGTCCTCGAACAATGCGCTGCCGCGCGCATCGTAAAAGTAGCGGCAGGGAAGCGACTTTTGAGTTTTCGACAACCCTTCGATGACGGAGGATGCGAACTCGTCCTCGACTTCTCCGAGATCGAGGCGAGGTTTGGCAAGTGTTTGAGCACGACGCATCAGTCGATCTCCGAAGCCAAGCGCAGACCGACGAACTGCCAGCGCTGATGAGGGTAGAAGAAGTTGCGATATGTCGGGCGCGAGTGACCGCCGGGCGTTGCGCAGGACGCGCCGCGGAGGACCTGCTGGCTGACCATGAACTTGCCGTTGTATTCGCCGATTGCCCCGGCGGGTGGCCGGTATCCCGGATAGGGGAGGTAGGCGCTCGACGTCCATTGCCAGACATCGCCAAAGAGTTGTTTCGGCGTTTCCGTCTCCACTGCTTCGGCGCGCCGTGGACGCAGCGATGAGCGAGGCGAAATTTCGTGCTGAGCGCTGGCGGTCGATGCAGCGGCTTCCCATTCAAATTCAGTCGGCAGGCGTTTGCCAGCCCAACGGGCGAATGAGTCCGCTTCATAATAGGAGACGTGCGCGACAGGCTCCGCAGGAGCGACAGGCAACAAGCCCTGCAGCGACATCTGGAACCAACCGGCGTCGGTCTTTTCCCAATAGAGGGGGGCGCGCCAATCCTCCCGATTGATAGTTGCCCAGCCGTCAGCGAGCCAAAGCGCCGCCGTCGTGTACCCGCCATCCGCGATGAACTCTAACCACTCGGCGTTGGTGACGAGGCGATCAGCGAGCCGGAAGGGATGCACCAGTGCGTCGTGTGATGGCAGCTCGTTATCCCAACAATATTCATCCGACGCATGGCCGATGCGATGAATTCCGCCGGCGTAGTCGATCCAGCGAAGAGGTTCGGGCTGAGCTAGGTCGACCTTGGAAGGCGATGATTGATATGCTGGCTTCATCGGATTTGTCGAGAAGAGCGCCAGGATGTCGGTCAGCAGCAGCTCCTGATGCTGCTGCTCGTGGTTGATGCCGATTTCAATGAGGCGTGCGACTTCGTTGCTTTGACCTTTTTCGGTCGACAGAAGCGAGCGCAGTGCCTCGTCGACGTGCGCGCGGTAGGCGAAGACGCGCTCGGCCGAGGGCCTGGTCAGCAAGCCGCGTTTCGGACGAGGATGGCGCGGTCCCAGAGCTTCATAGTACGAGTTGAAACAGTAGTTGAAGGCATCGTCGAAATCTCGATAGCCATCGAGATGTGGTTTCAAGACGAAGTTTTCGAAAAACCACGTGACGTGGGCGAGATGCCACTTGGTCGGACTCGCATCGTCCATCGCCTGGACGACCATGTCTTCAGGCGTGAGCGGCGCAGCCAGTGCAAGCGAATGTTGGCGGGTGGCGAATAATCGTTCGGGAATGCTGGTTGGGTTAGACTGAGCCCGCGGACGGGGCTCCTTCGCGGTGGCGGACGTTCGTCGCATCGTTCTCCTCCCTGAACTGATTGTCTTTGGCCGTGTCGCGACGACCGGAGATACCGAGAATGACGTTGAAGCTAGCGATAAGCGGGGGACACGCCGTCATATTCGTTGCAGTTCGAGCGATCGTTTCAGGCATGTGTCTAGATCCTGCGAACGATCGGGCGTTCTCGCCACAACCAACGGGCCCTCGGGCGCCGATAGCAGGGTTCGGTCGAATTCGACTCCCAAATGCACGGTGTTCGGAACTCAAGCGTGCTTTCTTTCGACTTGCGAAGTGCTGCGACGCCGATCGCAGGAATTAAGAGTATTGCAACGCGAAAAGAGCGGTATTGTTCCCATGCCGGTCGGAGGAGTTTCGATTCACCTTTTCAGGCTGTGTTGTTTTCGACGAACTCGACGTCTTTCGAATTGAACGCGAGGTATCCCGCGATCAACTTCACGGCTGGAAAGGGCGTCTCATAGCTCCAGACGGCATCCTGTGTCGCCGCATCATAGGATTGCAGCGAGAAATAGGATGCCTCGCCCTTATAGGGACAGTGGGTTTTCCGAGGCGATTTGGTCAACAGCGTCATGTCGACGTCGGCGCGCGGAACGTAAGGCACGGCGGGATATGAAGCTTCGTAAAGCATCAGTGCGTCCGTCGTGTCGGCGATAATGTTGCCGTTCCACAGCACACGCAGACGTGCAGGATGCGGAACGACGCGGATTGTGTGATCGGGATTAGCCTGCATCCTGGTTCTCCCCATGGCGCCACCTTCGACACGATGTGGGATTGGCATCGCGAACTGCAACGGCGAGCCGTGGAGTTTTGAATTGCAGGCGAACGGTCTTCACCGTTTTTGCGTGCGGCCACTTGACGTTTCGGGCATTGCGTCGCTTATGTCCGAGACCAGCCGGCCGGACGGCCGCTGCCGGAATTCGTTGTGGCGAAACGGGCGCTAAAGGCTCGTGAGCAAGGCATATCCGGTGGAGGAAAGTCCGGGCTCCATGATGACGCGGTGGCGGCTAACGGCCGCCGGGGGCAACCCCAGGGACAGTGCCACAGAGACTATACCGCCCCGCCTACGCTGTTCGCAGCTTCGGCGCGGTAAGGGTGAAAAGGTGCGGTAAGAGCGCACCGCGCTTCTGGCAACAGAAGTGGCAGGGCAAACCCCACCGGGAGCAAGATCGAATAGGGGTGAGCGCGCGGAGCGGGAAACCGCAGACGCGGGGCGTGTCATCACGCTACTCATCCGGGTTGATTGCACGAGGCGTTTGGCGACAGGCGTCCCAGATGAATGGCCGTCGCGGAAGCGCAAGCTTCCAGACAGAACCCGGCTTACAGGCCGGCTGGTATTTTCTTTGTTGGTTTGATTGCGCTGACTTTTACCAGGGGATCAGCATCGAAACGCGATGCTGATCCTGTCGGTATTCGTCTCCGAAAACGCTGGCCAGATCGCGTTCTTCGAAGAGAATGCCGATCAAGATGTAGGCCGTAGCGCCTACGGCGAATAACAGATGCCCGATTGTCATCGTCGGTGTTGCCCAGAAGGCTACGATGAAGCCGAAGTAAATCGGGTGGCGTACGAATTTATAGAAAAGGGAGTGCGGAATTTCGGTTCCGGCATCGCTTTATCGGCGAGATTGTTCGCGACTTGATGCAGGCCGAACAGCTCAAAGTGATTGATCAGAAAAGAGCTGAGCAGAGTGATTGCCCAGCCGATGAGCGACAGAGCTATCACTGCATGAGCAAGCAGCGCGTTGTCGATGTGCCAAATCACCGTTGGAATTGGGCGCCACAACCAGAAGAGCAGTATAAGCGCGAGGCTGGAACAGAGCACATAGGTGCTGCGCTCGATCGAGGTCGGTACCCAACGAGTCAGCCATTGCTTGAACGGTCTGCGTGCCATGACGCTGTGCTGAACGGCGAAGACCAGGAGCAGCAGAACGTTGATCACCAGCGCCTCACGGGCGGGTATGATTCCGCCCGTGTCTATCGTCTTTGGGACAAAGAAATTTGCGACGAAGCCGATCGCGTAGAGGAATGTCGCGAAGAAGACTGCGTAACAAGCAATGCCGTAGATAAACGCTGCCACTCTCCATCGGGTCATGCAATTGGCCCTGATTTAGCCGGCTACCGCGGTGCTTCGGGCGGCACGAGCTTTCTGTAGAGATGCCAGGTCGCGTGACCGAGAATCGGGAGCACGATTGCAAGCCCGACCAGGAACGGTATCATTCCGAGTACGAGGCCGATTGCGACGATCACTCCCCACAACGCCACGGGCCCTGGATTTTCGATGGCCGCGCGCACGGACGTGCGAACTGCTGTCGCAGCACTCACGTCACGATCCACGAGCATCGGGAACGAGACCACGCTGATCATGAGAACGACGAGCGCAAATACAAAGCCTACGACGTTGCCGACGATGATGAGCTGAGTGCCCTTGGCCGTCGTCGTGAGCTGATGCCAGAACTGGCTCGGTGAGGATGCTTCGCCGCCGAAGATCTGAGTGTGGATGAGGTTGGCGGTATAAAGCCATCCGACGAAAATGGCTGCGAGCACGAGTCCCAGGAGCCAGATCCCGCCGATGCCTGGCCTATGCAGGACATCGAACGCACGCGCCGGCGCGATGTCGAGGCCGAGTTCGCGGCGACGGCTCAACTCGTAAAGTCCGATCGCGACGAGCGGACCGAGCAGCGCGAAGCCAGCCGCCATCGGGTAGATCAACGGCAGCATTTCATAGCCGAAGAGAAGCCGCGCCAGAATAATGCCGACGACAGGATAAATGATGCACGCGAAAAAGACGTGCGTCGGCACCGCGCGGAAATCGTCGACGCCTCTGGCGAGCGAGTTCCAAACGTCTGCGATCGTGATTTTGCGGATTTCGGGTTCCCCGTCACGCCACAGGATGGATGCCGGCCAGCGCAGCTCTGCGCCAGGGTAAAGGATGTGATCGGAATGCGTCTCAGGTCTTGGGTTCGTCATGTTGGCACCCATGAGCTGCGGCGCCGTGGTCCAATAGTTAAACCTCCGGCACCATCACGTGCGCGCCCCGCTTCGCCTGATGCCCTGCAGGATGCGCCGATCAGGGCCGGGGTCAAGTCAGGATGATGTGAGCATCATTCAGTCGGATCACCTACAGCACTGAAAAAATCAGGAATTCTTGCGCTTCTCGGCTCCTGTCGCCGAGCGGCCTTGTAAGCGCGCTGGTGCAATTCCGCGTCTCGGCGGAAATATCCTTAATAAACCGTTGACGACCGCATTATCCCATGCGATCCCATACAAGCCCGTCCGCACCGGGCAGGATACCGTGGCTGGGCGCCGGTTTGGTAGAGGGCCCAGATCTGAGCGACCGCCACGGCCTCTTTCTCTTGGTTTCGGGCGACACGCGTTCCGCGCGTCGGCCGCCCGAAACAAAATTCCGGCCCTGGCGGCCGGCTCCCGGAGGGGAGTCGCCAGGGCCAACTCAAAGCGTAGCGACCAGTAGCGAGTGAGGAGGACGAGTTTTCGTTAGCTGGGAGATGGACCGCTTTGTCTCGACATTCACAAACAAGATCGACGCCAAAGGCCGCGTTTCGATTCCAGCCTCGTTTCGCGCCGTCCTCGAACGCGACGGTTACGCGGGCGGGCTCTACTGCTACCCCTCGCTCGATGCTCCTGCGCTCGATGCAGGCGGCGAAAGACTTGCAAAGAAAATCGACGGGCTTCTCGCGGGCCTGCCGGACTATTCGGATGAGCGCGACGAACTGTCTGTCGCGCTCTATGGCGACGTCCAGGTTCTCACAATTGACGGCGACGGCCGCATCGTCCTTCCTGAGAACCTTCGCACCCACGCCGGCCTGGACGCCGCCGTCACGTTTGTTGGCCTCGGTGACAAATTTCAGATGTGGGAGCCCCGACGCTTCGAAAAGCGCCGGGCAGAAGCGCGCAGCAAAGTTCAAGTGACGCGCAAGCTTTTTGCAGCGGGTAGCCGTCCGTCAGGCGACGGCGGCGACGAGGGAGCACGGGAATGACGCGCGGTGGCGAGGCAGAGGGAGCCTCGCTGGGGCCGGCTGGAAAGCCTCCGCGCCACATTTCCGTGCTTCGTTCGGAAGTGCTGCAAACGCTGTCGCCGAAGGACGGCGAAATCCATATCGACGGCACGTTCGGCGCAGGCGGCTATACGCGCGCGATCCTTGAGGCTGCCAACTGCAAAGTTCTGGCTCTTGACCGCGATCCCAACGCGATCCGCGGCGCGGCGCCGTTGCTGGCCGAGTTCGGCGAGAGATTGATGCTCGTCGAGTCTCCCTTCAGCAGGCTCGACGAAGTCGCGCGTGATTCGCTTGGCGGCATCCAGGTGGACGGTGTCGTGCTCGATATCGGTGTTTCATCGATGCAGCTCGACGATGCGGAGCGAGGATTTTCTTTTCAGCATGACGGTCCGCTCGATATGCGCATGTCGGACGATGGTCCGACGGCCGCTGATTTCATCAACACGGCGACGGAAGAAAAGATTGCGAACGTCATCTATGCATTCGGCGAAGAACATAAGTCGCGGGCCATTGCGCGCGCGATCGTCAGGCGACGTACCGATGCGCCGTTCGCGCGAACGCTGGAACTCGCCGAAACGGTGTCGCGCGTTTTTCATGGCCGCAAAATTGATGGACGACACCCAGCCACGCGGACGTTTCAGGCGCTGCGCATTTTCATCAACGATGAACTCGGCGAGCTGGCCTCCGCGCTATCCGCTGCGGAGCGCATCCTGAAGCCCGGCGGTCGTCTGGTTGTCGTTTCGTTTCACAGTCTCGAAGACCGGATCGTTAAAAAATTCATCGCGGAGCGAAGCGGGAAGACCGCTTCCGTTTCGCGCCATTTGCCAACTGAATCGATAAAAAGCGCGGCTCCAAGTTTTCGAATTGTTAACCCCCGGCCGTTAACACCTTCTAAAGGTGAATTGGATGTGAACCCGCGTGCTCGGTCGGCACGGCTCAGAGCCGCACTCCGGACGGAAGCGGGTCCGTGGGCTCTCAATCTTGAAACTTTAGGTTTTCCGAATTCTGAGGATTAGCGTTTCAGTTGAGGCCAGCGTAAATAGGGACAGGCCGCCATGCGTCTCTTGAATGTTACCGCCTTCTTCTTTGCGATATCGAGCGCCTTACTTCTTTACGGTCTTAACTACGACACGCGCCGCCTCGAAGCCGAAGTGCAGGCCAAAGAGCGTGTCGCCGAGCGTGCGCGCGACGATATCGCCGTCCTGAAGGCGGAACGCGGGACGTTGGCGCGTCCTGACAGGATCGATACGCTGGCACGGCAAATCGGGCTGGCTCCGCCGCGTGTCGATCAGTTCGCAAACGGGCGCGAAGTTTCCGAATTGAACGAGCATCGGGAAGGCGCCGATGGCCGTTGATACACTCGGGGGGATCGGCCGTCCCACGGATGGCGACGACGTTCGTACGCGGCGAACCAGGAGCGTGACGGAAATCGCCGTCTACGGGTTTCTCTTTTTCGCCTTTGCCGAAGTCGCGATTCATCTTCTCACGCTGGCGTTCAGCCATCAGACGGGCGTGACGCTGGCCGTTTCCGAACCGGTCGCGACGAGTTTCAGCCGTCCCGATATTGTTGATCGCAATGGCCGTCTGCTGGCGACGGATCTTGAAGCACCATCGATCTATGCCGATCCCGGCGTGGTGCTCGATCGGGACGAACTGGTCGAGAAGCTGTCGACGGTATTGCCGGACATCGATCAGAAAGAGCTTCTGCGGGCCCTTTCAGACCGTTCGCGCCGCTTCATCTGGGTCCGCCGTGGCGTGTCTCCGAAGATTGCGCAGCGCGTGCACGATCTCGGCCTTCCCGGACTTTCGTTCCGTTATGAGTTGAAGCGCGCGTATCCCGCGGGCTCCCTCGCCGGACATGTGTTGGGTTCCGTGAACGTCGATAATCGCGGCCTTACCGGCATCGAGAAATACATCGACGACAGCGTCGGCACCGACCCTGTGCATGCGGCCGTGCTGTCGACGCGCGCGCCGGTGCGCCTTTCGCTCGACATCGGCGTTCAGCATGCTCTCGAAGACGAACTCGACGACGCCGAAAAGACCTACAATACAAAGGGTGCTGCCGGTCTCGTCCTGAACATCAAAACGGGCGAAGTGCTTGCCAGCGCGTCATTGCCGAGAGTCGATCCGGCATGGCCGACA
>DASZVX010000096.1:0-12758 GCA_035547255.1 Hyphomicrobium sp. | reverse complement strand
CTCAGACACGTCACGTGAAGAAGAATGTCCGGCAGGCCATTATCCGGAACAATGAAGCCGTATCCCTTGGAAGCGTCAAACCACTTTATCACTCCAGCGACCTCGAAAACCTCGATCGCCGCGTCGTCCAAAACTTCGGGTCCGGTTGAAACCGGCTGCAGACCCCCCGAAAGACCGGGACGCTTTGTATCCCCCATCACTTGATACCCCGCATACTGTGCGTCAAAACGATTATGCCACCTCACCTCGCGCTCGGTGCCTGTATGTTCGATTCTGGAAGAGCCCTCTTCAGAATCGAACACCGGCGCCTCTTCGCGAAGCGGCACGAACCATAACACCGGCTCTGCCGAGGGCCAGCGGCATTTTTTGGGCGCGGTACTTGACGCTCGCTTCGTACGCTTCAATCCACATCCGCTGTCATGCCTTAAGCGTATGATCGTACAGAGAGAAAATCTGATTTCGATTCATCCCCAGCTTCGCGCAACATCGTGTTGGCGCCGAAACATCATCCACACCTCGGTATACGCTATGCACGTGCGAGACATGTTCCCTCCGATTCGTTTTTTGATGCGCAATTCGTGATGCTTTTGAGCAGTTCGGCGCAACGCGCTCAGAGATTTTTCCAACGGTCCTCAACAGGCGGCAAAAAATGGCACTGACAGCGCATCACGCGCTCACGCGCGATTCGGAGCACAGTGTGACATCCCTGCCGCTCTCCTGCTTGCGACACGCACCGAACGCCGATAGCAACTGCCGCCGATCCTGCAACGAGCTGAGCAACATCCAGCCGTCACCTTCATACGGCGGTTCGCGTTCGTGACATTGTTCAGAACCTGCATTCCAATGTGGTGCGGACTTGAGTTGAAGGGGAAGTGGCGAATCGAATGCTGACCGTCGAAGGACTCCGGGTAGCAATGCCGAACACAGGCGCCTGATGAACTCGGCCGTATCAAGTCCGGTGCGCAACATCGCTATCGTCGGCGCGGGGCCGGCGGGGCTCTTTGCGGCCGAGATCATCGCGAACCGCGGACATTGCGTGACCGTCTACGAGCGCATGGCATCGCCTGCGCGTAAGTTTCTGCTCGCCGGTCGGGGCGGCCTGAACCTGACGCACAGCGAAGGGCTTGCGGCATTTCTCGATCGCTACGGCGGCGACGCTGCTGAGGTTCGCGCCGCCGTCGAACGCTTTCCGCCGGAAAAACTGATCGCCTGGGCGAACGGTCTCGGCGCCGACACCTTCGTCGGCAGCAGCGGACGCATCTTCCCGCGCGCGATGAAGGCTTCACCGCTCCTTCGCGCATGGCTCCGCCGTCTTGGCAACCTTGGCGTAACGATCAAGACACGGCATCGCTGGACGGGGTTCTCACCGTCGGGTGCGCTGCAGTTCGAGACCGCCGACAAGTCGATCGTTGAGGTCAACCCGGACGCGACATTGCTTGCGCTTGGCGGCGCGAGCTGGCCGAAGCTCGGCTCGGACGGGTTATGGGTGGAAAACTTCGCGCAGACAGGAATTTCGGTGACGCCACTCGCGCCTGCCAACTGCGGCGTGATTGTTCCGTGGTCGGATGTTTTTAGGTCCCGTTTCGAAGGTTCGGCACTGAAGCGCATCGCATTGACGGTCGACGGCGTCACCCGGCGCGGCGAAGCGATCGTTACGCGCAACGGGCTTGAAGGAGGCGCCGTCTATGCGCTCGGTCCCTATATTCGCGCGGCGCTTGCGAAGCACGGAACGGCAACGCTGCTCGTCGACCTCAAGCCGGACGTGACGCGCGATGACCTCGTCGCGCGCCTTACCAAGCCGCGCGGCAAGGACACGATGACGAACTTTCTGCGCAAGGCCGCTCATCTGGATGCCGCGGGCGCCGGGCTTGTACGCGAGACCGGCCTTCCGGAGGGTCCGGAAGCATTGGCGGCGCGGATCAAGGCGGCCCCCGTTCGCATCACCGGACTTGCCGGTTTAGAACGCGCAATCTCGACGGCCGGTGGAGTTGCATGGCGATCTTTGAACGCGGATCTGATGCTTACCGCGCGGCCGGGCGTTTTCATCGCCGGAGAGATGCTCGACTGGGAAGCGCCGACGGGCGGCTATTTGCTGCAGGGGACGTTCGCGACATCGGCCAAAGCCGCAAACGGTTTGCTCGATTGGCTTCATTCGCAAGATTAAACATCGTAAATACCGGCAAAAGCGGATCGACATTCTCCTGAGCTCGCCGGATATAAAACCGCAATTTCTGCCAATTTGCGAAATAATATCCTATTCTGATTTAGTGGTGAGGCTTCTCAGGAGAATGATTTTCCACTATGTATGGGCCATCCGGAGGTCTCCATGACTTTGTTCGAAGCAGCCGCGCCCGTCGCGAGTGGGCTGGCGACAGACACTCATACCGCTTCGCAACAGGCGAAGGCCGTCGCGCTCGACCACGCGCTTGAAGGCTTGGCCCTTGAAGACCGCATCAAAGCCATTCGCGCCGCCATCGATGGAACGGTCGCCTTTTCGACAAGCCTTGGGATCGAGGATCAGGCGATCACCCACGCTATCGCAACGACGGGCACAGACATCGATATTTTCACGCTCGACACCGGACGCCACTTCCCGGAAACGCTCGACACGCTGTTCGAAACCGAAGGCAAGTACGGCCTCAAGATCCGGGTCATGTATCCGGATACGGCCGAGGTTGAAGAGCTGGTCGCGAATGACGGCATCTACGGCTTTCGCTATTCGGTCGAAGCGCGCAAAGCGTGCTGCGAAGTTCGCAAGGTTCGGCCGCTCAATCGCGCGCTGAAGGGCGCAGCAGGATGGGTCACGGGCCTCCGTCGCGAACAGTCGCAGGGCCGCGCGCACGTGCACTTCGCGAGCTACGATGCAGCGCAGAAGCTCATCAAACTGAATCCGATCGCCGACTGGTCGCTCGCCAAGCTCGAGGATTACGTCGCAACGAACAAGGTCCCCATCAACGCGCTGCACGCCAAAGGCTTTCCGTCGATCGGCTGTCAGCCCTGCACGCGCGCCATCAAGCCCGGCGAAGATATTCGTGCCGGCCGCTGGTGGTGGGAAAACGAAAACGGCAAAGAGTGCGGACTTCACACGCAAGGTGAAGATCCGGAGTCTGAAACAAAGGATCGCTCCGCATGACAGCCTCACCTTCTCATCTCGATATCCTCGAAGCGGAGAGCATTCATATTTTCCGCGAGGCCGCTGCGCAGTTCCGCAAGCCGGTGATGCTCTATTCGATCGGCAAGGACTCGACCGTCCTGCTGCATCTCGCGCGCAAGGCGTTCTTTCCGCAGAACCTGCCCTTTTCGCTGCTGCACGTCGACACGACGTGGAAGTTCCGCGACATGATCACGTTCCGTGACCGGACTGCGAAGCAGCTCGGACTCGATCTCATCGTCCACACCAACGAAGACGGCATCAAGCGCGGAATCAATCCGATCGATCATGCGCCGTCGATCCATACCGACGTCCTGAAGACGCAGGCTCTGAAGCAGGCCCTGGATAAGTACGGCTTCGATGCCGCTTTCGGCGGCGCACGCCGCGATGAAGAAGCAAGCCGAGCAAAGGAACGCGTATTTTCCTTCCGCGCGAGCGGCCATCGTTGGGACCCACGTCGCCAGCGGCCCGAGATGTGGCATCTGCTCAACGGCCGCCTCGGCACGGGCGAGACCGTGCGCGTCTTTCCAATGTCGAATTGGACCGAGAAAGACGTCTGGCGCTATATCCTGCGCGAGAAGCTGGATGTCGTGCCGCTCTACTTTGCCGCCGAGCGGCCGACCATCATCCGCGACGGACAAATCCTGATGCAGGACGATGAACGTCTGCAGCCTCGGGCCGGCGAGAAGATCGAGATGCGCAAGATCCGCTTCCGCACGCTCGGCTGTTATCCGCTGACCGCCGCGATCGAGTCCGACGCAGACACGATCGAAGCGGTCGTCGCCGAGACCATCAACGCGCAAACATCCGAACGCCAGGGCCGTCTGATCGACCACGATCAGGCCGGCGCAATGGAAAAGAAAAAGCAGGAAGGCTACTTCTGATGACCGTCCACGCTCTGAAAGCCAAACCTGCACTAGAGACGCCTGCCCGCACGCACGACGTGCCCAACCTCGTCCGCGAGCTTGGCGGCATCACGCATCTGCTGACTTGCGGTTCCGTTGACGACGGCAAGTCGACGCTGATCGGGCGCCTGCTCTGGGATGCATCTGATCTTTATGAAGATCAGCGCGAGAACGTCCGCCGCTCGGGCCGTAAGGCAGCCGACACGGATCTCCCCGATTTCTCGATGCTGCTCGACGGTCTTGTCGCTGAGCGCGAGCAAGGCATCACGATCGACATCGCGTGGAAGTATTTCGACACCGAGACTCGGCGTTTCGTCATCATCGACTCGCCAGGGCACGAGCAGTACACGCGCAACATGGCGTCGGGCGCTTCGCACGCCGACGTCGCCATCGTGCTCGTCGATGCGCGGTCGGGCGTCAAGAAGCAGACGAAGCGCCACGCGGCGATCCTCGATCTCGTCGGCGTCAAGCACGTCGTGCTGGCCGTCAATAAGATGGATCTCGTCGGCTGGTCGGAAGAGGTGTTCCGCAAGATCGAAGCCGACTTCCGGACGCTGTGCTGGAAGTTCAATTTCTGGGAGTCGACGGCCATTCCGCTTTCGGCCGTGTTCGGTGATAACGTCGCCACGCCCTCGACCAACATGAGCTGGTACTCGGGACCGACGCTCATTCAGCAACTTGAAAAAGTCCCGAGCCGGGTCAGCGACGCTGGTTCCGTATTCCGCTTTCCCGTGCAGATGGTGCTTCGCGACGGCCAGGATTTCCGTGGTCTTGCGGGCACCGTCAGCTCCGGCACGATCAAGGTCGGCGATACCGTCACGGACGTGCTGAGCAACGCCGGCGGCAAGGTCGTTCGCATCGCGACGTTCGATCGTGATCTTCAAAGCGCTTCGGCCGGCGACGCCGTCTCGCTGCAGCTCGATGTCGATATCGACGTTTCGCGCGGCGCCGTCCTGTCGACGGCAGACATGCGACCCGTTGCGGCGCAGACCGTCGAAGCCCGCTTCGTCTGGCTCTCTGAAGACGCATTCAGCCCGACGGCCGGCTACCTGGTGCGCACGTCGACCGATCTCATCCCGGTTTCGAACATCGAGATCAAGGCGCTGCTCGATCTCGAGACGATGGCGTCGCGCCCCGCACGTGCTTGCTCGGCGAACGATATCGCCATTGCGAAGATTTCTCTCGGCCGCGCCGCGGCGATCGACGTCTTCACGGAGACGCCGGAGACCGGGACGCTGCTTCTTATCGATTCCGTTTCCGGTTCAACGGTCGCCGGCGGGATCGCAACATCCGTCGATGCCACAGCCGAAGCTCCAACCGATGGTCACTTCGTTCTGAAGCGCGATATGCTCGCCAACGGCCTGAACCGCGATCTCTCGATGAGCTCGAAAGATCGCGAGGAGTTCATGCGCCGTGCGAACGAGGTCGCGATCATTCTGCGTTCCGCGGGTGTTTCTGTCGCCATCGAGCCGCCGCCGCCGCTCGATGACGGTATGGACCCTGGGCTCTAGTTGTATCGCACCGAGGGGACGCGCGAACATCGGCATACCGCAGTGCAGTTAAACCCGCGAGAATTCTGCAATTGCAGACCCCGCTATTCTCGCGTACCTCAGTCTCTTTGCTTTTTTCCGGAATGTTATGCCTGACGTCGATCTGCAAACACTTTGGCCGATGGTCATTTCGGGTGGCTTCGTCGTCGGATTCCTGGTCGGACTGACGGGGGTCGGCGCCGGTTCGCTGATGACCCCTTTTCTGATCACGAAGATCGGGATTTCACCGACGCTGGCCGTCGGCACAGATCTGCTTTTCGCATCGATTACGAAAGGCTCGGCGGCTTGGCCGCATCATAACTTCGGCAACGTCAACTGGCGGCTCGTTGCATGGCTCGCGGCGGGCAGCGTTCCGGGATCGCTCGCGATGCTGGTCGTGCTGCGGCTGCTCGATCCCGATACTGAGACGCTCTCAGCATTCATCAAGCACGCGTTGATCGGAGCGCTGGTAATCAGTTCTCTTGCGATCCTGCTCTATCCGATCATTACGCGCCGCGGGGCTCAGGTCGTTGAACCGACCGATGTACCAGTGCGCCGTTTGCCGACGCTTCTGCTCGGGCTCAGCCTCGGCTCGGTTGTCACTCTGACGTCGGTCGGCGCGGGCGCCATCGGCGTCGTCATCCTGACGCTTCTCTATCCGACACTCAGGACGCGCCGGTTGATCGGCACCGACATCGTCCACGCCGTGCCGCTGACGTTGATCTCGGGGCTCGGGCATATGTCGATCGGCAATACGAGTTTCGTGCTGCTAGGGCTTTTACTCGTCGGCTCAATACCAGGCATCGCCATTGGCTCGAGATTGACGGGGAAGCTGCCGGATTGGCTGCTCCGCGTATTTCTCTCGATCATTCTCTGCTTCGCGGCCTATCAGCTTTCGCAGAAAGTTTAGGTCTGCCCTTCGCAGGGTCAGCCCGGCACCTGAAGCTGCATCACACGATTGCCGCGCTTGACCGCGATCTGCCAGACGCGCTGGCGTGTGGCGACGGCCTGCTCGGCTTCGATGACGTTGAGAATCTTCTTGTCGCCGATCGACACGATAATGTCGCCGGGCTGGAACCCGAGGCTTTGCGCGACGGAGCCGTTGCGCACCGATGTGATGACGACGCCTTCGGTTTCATCGATGCCCAGTTCGTCGGCAACGGAGGGCAGAATGTTCGAAACTCTCGCGCCATCGAGCGGATTGTTGCCTGAGAGATTGCGCGCGTCGTCTTTGCCGGGCTTCGGCGCGACGACCAGAGGCAGCGCAATGTCCATCGGCTGGTTTTTGCGGATGATGCTGAGATGCGCAGTCTGGCCGATGCCCTTCGTCGCCAGCCGGTAATAAACGGCGCGTGCGTCGGCGACCTCGACGCCATCGACGTGCGTGATGACATCTCCTTCGCGCAAGCCCGCGTCAGCGGCGGGGCCTTTGTTGTAGAGCCGCGTCACGACGGCACCAGAGACGCGATTGAGGCCGAGCCCCTCGGCGAAATCGTGCGACATCGCTTCGAGCTTTGCACCGATCCACGGCCGCTCGACCTTGCGGCCGTTCGCTGCGCTCTCGGCGTAGACGCGCACAAGGTTGGACGGGATCGCAAACCCGATGCCAACCGATCCGCCCGATTGCGAATAGATCATCGTATTGATGCCGACGAGGCGGCCCGACATATCGATCAATGCTCCACCCGAGTTGCCCGGATTGATCGCAGCATCGGTTTGAATGAAGACCTGACTATCCGACTCCGCCATTTCCGAACGTGACAGCGCCGAGACGATGCCGCTCGTTACGGTCTGGCCAACGCCAAACGGGTTGCCGATGGCAAGCACAAGGTCGCCGACCTCGAGACGATCGGAATCGTCGAATTGCAGGTAGGGGAATTTGCCATCGCCGCCTTCGATCTTCAGAACGGCTATGTCGGCTTTCTCATCCTTGCTGATCACCTTCGCGTCGTACTCGCGCCGATCCGACAGCGCGACCCTGATCTCGGTTTCGCCTCGGCCTTTGACGACGTGGTTGTTTGTGACGATCAGACCTTCAGGATTGACGATGACACCCGAGCCGAGCGAACTCATGACGCGCTCGGTCGGCTGCCCGAAGGCATCACCGAAGAAGTGGCGGAACCAGGGATCGTTCGCGAAGGGTGACGCGAACGTCTGCACGTGGGTGCGGACATAGACGTTGACGACGGCAGGCGCCGCCTTGCGGACGATCGGAGCATAAGAATATTGGATAGCTTCGCGCGACGGCGGCGCGACCTTCTCCTGCGCGAACGCCGGGGTCATGGGGCGCATCAGCAGCGGCACTAAGAAGATTGCCGCGGCAGCGGACGCAAGAACCAAGACCCAGTTTTTCTTCGTCATTATCAAGCTCCGCAATCGGCGCAGTTGAACGCGCCGCCGAGCCAAGCCAGCGACGCAACAGAGTCGTACCGGCGAAGACATAAGTTGGGTCGGCATGTCAGATCAACCTAAGGTCTCGTAATGATCTGACCGCGGCTGTCACCGCCTCGTCGGCGCTTCTGAGGTTCAGCCCGAGGCCAGTCCGAACCTTTGCATTTGTGTAATCTTTCTGCTCGCCGAGCTCCGGCAGAACCGTGCGCAGTCGCTTGTCGAATATCGCGAGCGCGCGGACTGCAACGTCCGGTAGTTCGAACTTCGGCACTTTAGCGCGAAGATCCGGCAGCTCGCGCGCCATGATCTGGCCAAGCTCATAGAGGCGGAGCTGGCCCTCGCCGACGAAGTAACGCTTGCCGGCTGCCTCGGGCCGGATCGCGGCTTCGACATGAGCCGCTGCGACGTCGCGGACATCGACGACCGGAAAGCGGATGCGCGGCGCGGCCGGGTAAACTCCGCGCGCCATCAGCCGGTAAAGCTCATGCGATGTCGAGAGATCCTCATCGAGCGCCGGGCCTTGCACGAAGGCCGGATTGATGACGGTCAGCCCCGGTGCGTCGGGTGTCGCCTTGACGAAGTCCCAGGCCACCTTCTCCGCGATCGTCTTCGATTTGATATAGGGCGTCAGATCGTTGCGCGTCTCGTCGGTAAAATCATCCTCGGAATAGACGTGCCCGACCGGCAAGCCGCTTCCGTAGAAAATCGCCACAGACGACGACGTGAGTACCAATCGCTTCACGTGCGCGCGTGTTGCGGCCTTGAGGACACGCAGCGTCCCGTCGCGTGCCGGCCGGATCACATCGTCCGCGTTATCCGGCTGTGCGATCGGAAACGGCGACGCCATGTGCACGACGATGTGGGCGCCGGCGACGGCCTCGTCCCAACCGGCGTCGTTATCAAGATCAGCGGCGACGAACGAAAGCCTTGAAGGTTCGCAGCCGAGCCGTCCGATTGCGCGACGCACTTCGCCAACCTTGTCCAACCGGCGGACGGTGCCACGCACGGAATGCCCGTGTTTCAAGAACTCTCTGACGACATGCTTTGCGATAAATCCCGACGCGCCCGTGACGACAACCGGTGGCTCCGCTGGCATTGCGTTTCGACTCCGCCGACGACGGCCGCGCAGCACGCGGCATCCACGGAAGATCATCCTTCAGAATACTGCGGACTGGCAATCTCAATGAGCGACTTGGCACTCACAAAGCAAAACCCCGGCATCGCTGCCGGGGTTTTAGAATTCCTATAATGCCGAGCTTAGCCGGATCAGTTGGAGCTTGCCTGCTCGGCGAGCATCTTCTCGTGACGGGCCTTGTCCTCGGCGCCCTTCACGCTCTCGTCGCGATCGACAAGCTCGATCACGGCGCGCGGCGAGGCATCGCCGTAACGGAAGCCTGCTTTCAGCACGCGCGTGTAGCCGCCGTTGCGGTCCTTATAGCGCGCAGCGAGAACGTCGAAAAGCTTCTTGACCATGTCCTCGTCACGGAGGCGCGCGGCAGCGAGGCGGCGCGAGTTCAAGTCACCGCGCTTCGCGAGCGTGATGTACTTGTCGACAACGCGCTTCAGGTCCTTCGCCTTCGGCAGCGTTGTGATGATCTGTTCGTGCTTGATGAGGGCTGCGGCCATGTTCGAGAACATTGCCTGACGGTGCCCGACGTGGCGGCCAAAACGGCGGCCGAGTTTCTTGTGTCGCATCTAAGTGTTCCTTTGTTGTGCGATTGTTTTTGGGAGGTTCTATGGCCTCGCCTTGTTGCTAGGGATCAGGTTTTAGGGACTAGGGAATAATCCCTAATCCCTCGCCCCTATTCCCTAAATCAGTACTGGTCTTCGAAGCGCTTCGCCAGCTCGTCGATGTTATCCGGCGGCCAGTTCGGCACTTCCATTCCGAGGTGAAGGCCCATCGTGGCGAGCACTTCCTTGATCTCGTTGAGCGACTTTCTGCCGAAGTTCGGCGTGCGCAACATCTCGGCTTCCGTCTTCTGGATCAGGTCGCCGATGTAGACGATGTTGTCGTTCTTCAGGCAGTTCGCCGAACGGACCGAAAGCTCGAGCTCGTCGACCTTCTTGAGCAATGCGGCGTTGAAGGCCAGCTCCGGATGGCGCTGTTCTTCCTGCGCCTTCTTTGGCTCTTCGAAGTTGATGAAGACAGCCAGCTGGTCCTGCAAAATGCGCGCAGCGAGCGCGACTGCATCTTCAGGACGAACCGAACCATCCGTCTCGACGACCATCGTCAGCTTGTCATAGTCGAGGATCTGACCTTCACGGGTGTTCTCGACCTTGTAGGAAACCTTCTTCACCGGCGAATAGAGGCTGTCGACCGGGATCAGACCGATCGGCGCATCTTCCGGACGGTTGCGATCGGACGGCACGTAGCCCTTGCCGATATCGGCCGTGAATTCCATGCGGATCGACGCACCCTGGTCGAGGTGGCAGATCACATGCTCGGGATTCAGAACCTCGACTTCGGACGACGCTTCGATATCGCCCGCGGTGACGGGACCTGCGCCTTCCTTCTTCAGGACCATGCGCTTCACGCCTTCCGAGTGGATGCGCAGCGCGATTTCCTTGATGTTCAGGATGATGTTCGTCACGTCCTCGCGGACGCCGGCAACCGACGAGAACTCGTGCAGCACACCGTCGATCTGCACGGTCTTGATGGCGGCGCCTTGCAGCGACGACAGGAGAACGCGGCGCAGCGCGTTGCCAAGGGTCATGCCGAAGCCACGTTCGAGCGGCTCGGCGACGACGGTCGCGATGCGCGAGCGGTCGCGGCCGGTTTGAATCTCAAGCTTTGACGGCTTGATCAGGTCTTGCCAGTTCTTCTGCAGAACGTTCACGAGGGACCTCGTTTATATTGGCGCGGGTGGGGAGCGGCCCGCGCGACGTGTCAAATAACCAATACTTACGCCAAGGCACCGGGCGGCATTTGCCGCCGGGTTACGAATGTCTTAGACGCGGCGGCGCTTGCGCGGCCGGCAGCCGTTGTGCGGGATCGGCGTCACGTCGCGGATCGAGGTAATCTGGAAGCCGACAGCCTGCAGCGCGCGAAGCGCCGATTCACGACCCGAACCCGGACCACAGACTTCAACCTCGAGCACCTTCATGCCGTGCTCCTGGGCCTTGCGACCTGCGTCTTCAGCAGCGATCTGCGCAGCGTAAGGCGTCGACTTGCGCGAACCCTTGAAGCCCTTGGTGCCCGACGACGACCAGGCAATCGTGTTGCCCTGAGCGTCCGTGATCGTGATCATCGTGTTGTTGAAGGAGGCATTCACGTGAGCGACGCCCGACGTGATGTTCTTCTTCTCGCGCTTTTTGACTTTGCCGCGCGCTGCACTTGCTTCTTTGGCCATTGCGTCCGTTACTCCAAGCCTCTCCCATGCCGAGGCGAAAATTCAGTTTGTGCGCCTCGACGGAGGTGCGAATGCGATAACGCGCCGAACTACTTCGTCGCCTTCTTCTTGCCGGCGATCGGAACGGCCTTGCCCTTACGGGTGCGGGCGTTCGTGTGCGTGCGCTGGCCGCGAACCGGAAGGCCCTTGCGGTGGCGCAGGCCGCGATAGCAACCGAGATCCATCAGACGCTTGATGTTCGTCTGAACCTCACGGCGAAGATCGCCTTCGACCGTATAGTCGCGGTCGATCGTCTCGCGGATCTGCAGAACCTCGGCATCCGTCAACTGGTTGACGCGGCGCTCGGCCGGGATGCTGCACTTCTGGCAAATCTCTTTCGAGAATTTGGGGCCGATGCCGTGGATGTAACGCAGCGCGATTTCGACGCGCTTGCCTGTCGGGATGTTGACGCCTGCGATGCGGGCCACTTCAGTCTCCTGCCTTTATCTCGTCGTTCTGTTTCGTCTAAGTCGAACTTGCTCTGGTCGAATTTCGATTTCTGAAGCCACCGGGGCGATTTTCTGCGCCCTTGCCGATCCTCAAAAGCCAATAGGCGCAACGATCACGGCACCGGAGCTAACGCCCAGGTCCGGATCAAGTTGAGCCCTAAAAGAAAAGTGGGCTGTTTTAGCTCGGTCGCTCCCTTCCGTCAATGCGCGCTTTTTACCTTAAGCCACCTGAAATTCGCTTAGAATTTCATCGATTTGTCGGCTGACCTCGGGGATCGGCGCCATGCCGTCGACCGATTTCAGCAGTCCGTGAGCAAAATAGTAACCGATGATCGGCGCCGTCTCGCGATAGTAGGCCATCAGCCGCGTTTTCAAGGCTTCGGCGTTGTCGTCGGCGCGGACCGTGCCGCCAGCTGCGACGGTTTCGCGGGCCCGGCATTCGATGCGTTCGACCAGCTTGGTATCGTCCACCTTGAGCTCGACGACGCAATCGATCTTACGACCCTTGGATTTCAGAAGCTTATCGAGGGCGTCGGCCTGAGCCAATGTTCGTGGGAAGCCGTCCAGGATAAACCCCTTGGTGCAGTCGGGCTCGGAAATCCGGTCGGCTATGATGCCGATAACGATCTCGTCGTCGACGAGACCGCCCTCGGCCATGATTTTTTTCGCCTTGAGACCGATCGGCGTTTCCGCCTTGACGGCCGCGCGCAGCATGTCGCCGGTCGAGAGCTGAGGAATTCCGAGCTTCTCGGAAATGAGCTGAGACTGGGTTCCCTTGCCCGCTCCCGGCGGACCAAGCAGCATCAAGATCATCGGCGCGTCCCGCGAAGCTTGGCCTTCTTGATCAGGCCTTCATACTGCTGGGCGATGAGATGGCCTTGAATCTGCGAAACCGTATCCATCGTCACGCTGACCGCGATCAGAAGCGAGGTGCCGCCGAAGTA
>DASZVX010000095.1:0-19062 GCA_035547255.1 Hyphomicrobium sp. | reverse complement strand
CGCCTTTACTGGTGACCGAGACGTCTCCGGCGCCGGAGGCGAAGTTGCGCGCGTTGATGCCTCGCCCAGTTGTCGAGGTGATGTCGCCGGTGCTCTCAACGCTAACTGCGCCATAATTCGAGGTCGCGGAGATGCCATCGGAATTAGCGTTGATGGCGCCGACGCTGGTGACCGAGACGTCTCCGGCGCCCCCGTTGGATGCAGCAATGCCTCGCCCATTCGTCGATGTGATGTCGCCGGCACTGTTG
The DNA here is from genome assembly GCA_035547255.1 of Hyphomicrobium sp. Classification (GTDB taxonomy): domain Bacteria; phylum Pseudomonadota; class Alphaproteobacteria; order Rhizobiales; family Hyphomicrobiaceae; genus Hyphomicrobium_B. The sequence goes on along the minus strand of DASZVX010000095.1, from coordinate 18,814 downwards.
ACGGTCACCGCGCCGGTGGAGGCCGTAGCGGAGATGCCATCGGAATAGGCGTTGATGGCGCCATTACTGGTGACCGAGACGTCTCCGGCGCCAGAAGCGAAGTTTGCAGCTATGATGCCTCGCCCATTCGTCGACGTGATGTCGCCGGTGCTGGTAACGGTTACCGCGCCTGTGCCGGAGAGGGCTAAGATGCCCTCGGACGCGTTGATGTTGCCGCTACTGGTGACCGAGATGTCTCCTGCGCCGTAGGTGGTTGCCCAAATGCCTCGCCCGTTCGTCGACGTGATGTCGCCGGTGCTGCCGATGGTCACTGCCCCAGTGACCGAGCGTGCGTAGATGCCTTGGCCAATCGCCGACGTGATGTCGCCGCTGCTGTTGACGGTTACCGCGCCGGTGGTCGAGCGTGCGTTGATGCCATTGGCATAGGCGTTGATGGCGCCGACGCTGGTGACCGCGATGTCTCCGGCGCTCGTTGCTATAATGCCTTGTCCATTCGTCGACGTAATGTCGCCGGTGCTATTGACGGCTGCCGCGCCGGAGTACGCGCGTGCGTTGATGCCATCGGAATCCGCGATAATGGTCCCAGCACTGGTCACCGAGATGTCTCCGGCGCCCTGGGCGAAGTTACGTGCGTAGATGCCTCGCCCATTCGTCGACGTGATGTCGCCGGTACTGCCGACGGTGACCGCGCCGGCATAAGATTGCGCGTTGATGCCATCTGCGCCTACGCCGGTAACGCTGATGGCGTGCGCGACGGCCCCGTCGGTCGTGTTGCTGACGATTGCGACATCGCCGGTTGAAACGACCAGGATACCATCGACGCCGCTATAGGGCTTGATGTCGGCATCGAGGTGATTGACGTTGAGGGTCGTATAGCCCGTCGGCACATCGATGCCGCCGTTGGCGATGCCGGGCGACGCGGTTCCTGCGATGATGCCGGTACATGTCAGCGTTGTCGAAGTGCCCAAGCAGTCGGCGCGGGCGGGGCGGCCGCCATAGACGAAGAGCGAGCTCGCCGCGATGGTGCCGAGCAGCGCCGAGCGCCAACGGTCCATCTGATGCGTCCGCAGACGTGCCAAGCCTTCGCTTGCTGCCGGGCCATCGTCTTGGGACACAACGCATTCGGAAAGGGGCGAAACACAAAGCTGCTGGCTGTAGAGGCCGGCGAGTTCGGCATCCAGAGCATATTCGGAAGCCTTGGCAAGGGAGGCCATACCCCGACGATGCTTTGCGCCCGATTTCAGAAGTGGCATGCGATGTGAACCCAAATAGGTCAGGGCTCTTACAGAATCCGGCCACCGCAGAGGTGCTGCCGATGGCCGGGCCATCTGTGAAAGAGCCCCGTCAAGGTTCTACATTGATCGTAATGCGATAAAACACGTCTTGGGTATAATCCCCCCCCTGACGTGGCGTCCTCGCCACATCGACGGCTGTGCATTCCGCTCGTATTTTGCGTTTAGCTGCGCAGGATGCTGACGAACGGCATCTGATGATGGCGACAATGCCGCACCCGCTCCGCGCTTCGCAGTTTTTTCAACGGCGATATCCGCATTGAGGCTTGCATCATTGGCGAGCGCCGATTCGCTCAGCGCAGTGGACATCGCGGGACGTACTTGTACGAGCGGTGCTGGCGCGCAGTGAATTATCGTTATCACTTACACGCCACGTTCTGCCGCGCGAACGTACTTTCATCTTGGGCTAATCTTTTTCTCTTTCTTTCGTAGGTTATCGAGTAACGCGTCGGGTGTGGTGAGTCCACGACAAGGGCACTCAACACATTGCTTTCTTAGTTCTCCGGTTAGAAGTTCTTCGCGCAGTTTCTGAAATTCGGTGTTGTTCATAATTTCATCGAACGGCGAAGACAAAACGTTCCCAAGGGCGTCGTGGAACCAACAGCATGGCCAGACGTCGCCGTTTGTTTGAATGAATGGCTGAAACCAAGGGTCGAGGCAGTCTCTGGTTTGTCCTGCGGACGGTCTTGTATTTACGTTGCTGCGTTCGATCTTCATGACTTCCTCGGAGAGAAGGGTTCATTCACACCGCGCGCAACCAGAGACTCGTTGATGCCTTCGATTATTCCAGGCTGGATAGAAATCCAGACGCCGGATTTTGATGCGTGATTGCATACGTCCGCAATAATTCTGCAGGCGTCCAGAAGCTCGTCGCGCTCCATCTTGGCTACGTGTCTTGGCGTATCAGGAAGAGCTGAAAGTTCGATCAGGTTTCCCAACGTAAAATTGGTGACGCCATTTAATATTCCGAGATCCATCCAGTCTCGGAGACCTCGGTACACCTTGTCCGATAGAGTGCACTGCCAATTGAAATTCGGAACGCGACCGTGGTGTTGTGCACAGAGCCTGATCCTCGACATGTTGTACAATATCGTTCGCAGATCGACCTTTCGGCGCACCGCCTGAAGTAGTTCGCGGTCGACCGTATCGATGCTGATCGTGATATGGGACATTTGCGCGAGCGCATCGATCTCGCTATCGGAAAAGATCTTAGAAAAGTTCGACGTAATGCAGGTTGGGATTCCGCGGTGCTCGAAAGCCAACGCGAATTTCTCCCAGTTCGGCAGGATCGTCGTCTCGCCATGTCCGCTGATTTGCACGAGACGAACGTTGGCGCGAGCAAATCCTGACGCGAGATCGTCGAGTTTCGAAACGTCAAAGTCTTCGCCAACATAGTCCGGCAGACTCACGGCGCAGTACGTGCATCTCAGATTACAGTTTGTCGTAGCGGCAAAGAGAACGACATCAATCGACCGGGTCATTAAGTCGTGGTGCGAGAACCGGGCCGGTTTGTTGTCGCTTTGCGAGCCGCGAAGCGCGGTCAAAATCGACATTGTGTTAGCCCCCGTTTGACGCGCCAAGCTAGCGTTCGAAGGGGGGCGAATTCAAGAGACGCTCTCAGTGCGTTCACTACTAACTTCATCGGTGAATTCCAATGAACTACGATTACACCGACTATGTAGCAACAATATCAAATGAAGCCGAACCACATGACTGGGAAAGTGATCTTCTCCGTTCCCGGTCGCATCGCCGCAAAATGGCGATTAAATCCATCGGTCGCGCGGTATTTGAGTCTCAAATTTCCTACGCGGCGCGATTACTCGATCGGGCAACGTTTGGAATGCCGGGAGTTTGTCGATCTTTATTATGCGTTTTATCGGAAGACGGGCGTACTCGACAGCCAGCCGGCTATTCAGCCCTAAAATACCAGGAGACTAGTATCAGCGCGTCAAGTGCCGGGCAACTCTGTCGGTGGGACACACGTTTGCAGAATGTATTGAAATGTCATGGGAGAAATTTTCATCCCACTCTTCGATAAGCTATTGAAATCAAAGCGCGCGCCTACTCCCGTAGGGAGCGCCAACGCATTTTGTTCCTTTGATTTTCTTTGGCTTTTGATCCGGTTTGTCCCACCGCCAGGAGCGGAGCGCGTAAGCGGGTCACTTTTCCGGCTTTTCCTACTCGCAACGCAAAGCCGCAATCGGATCGAGACGTGAAGCCCCAAGGGCTGGATAGAGTCCGAATATAATTCCGACACCTCCTGCAAACGCCCACGCGATAACCGCTGCGGCGGGATTGATGAACACGGGCCAGCCCGTCGCCCAAGCAATTGTTCCGGCGGCAGCGATGCCTGCAACGATTCCTATTCCGCCGCCAGCAAGCGCCATCATTGCCGCTTCAATCAGAAATTGCCTCATGATATCGCGGCGGCGGGCACCGACAGCCATTCTGAGGCCGATTTCGCGTGTCCGTTCGGTGACCGACGCGAGCATCACGTTCATAATGCTGATGCCTCCGACCAACAAAGATACCGACGCAATGGAAACGAGGAGCACCGTAAGCGCTCGTTGCGCCTCCATTCGTGCCGTCAGAACGTCAGCTGGATTCTGAATTGCAAAATCATCGGCCGCATCGGCTCTCAACTCATGCCTTTGGCGCATGAGTTGGCTGATATCATTCTTGAGCGCGGGGACCTCGTCGGGGTCCGCCTCCTTTACGATAATGAAATCGAGCGCCGAGCGCCTGCTCCCCCGGACACTTCCAAGAACGCGGCTCCTGGCTGTGCTCAATGGTATAAACACGACGTCGTCCTGACTACGGCCAGCCGCGCCTTGCCCCTTTTTATCCAGGACGCCAATCACCTCGAAGGGAACGTTGCCAATTCGTAGTGTTGCGCCCGGTCCGATATCATCCCCGAACATTTGATCGACAATCGTAGCCCCTACGATCGCGACCTTGGCGCCATCCGTGAGTTCATCGGAAGTAAAGGCGCGCCCCTTCGCGATCGTCCATTCGCGTGCCATGAGATAATCATCGTTGATCCCTGCGACCAGCGTTGCCCAATTCTTGTCTCCGTTGACGACCTGCAGCGGGCGGGAAATGAGCGGTGCTGCTAATGCTGCCCCCTGGACATCGTCGGCGATGGCCTTCGCATCGTCTTCAGTCAACGTGTGCCCAGAACCAGCTTCGAGGCGGGCGCCACCTGATGTCTGCGTTCCAGGAACGACAAGCAAAAGATTCGCTCCAAGCGTCCTGATTTTTTCAGACACCTCTGCTTGTGCTCCCTCTGCCAAGGAAACCATGCAGATCACAGCTGCGATACCGATCACTATGCCAAGAGCGGTCAGGCAACTTCGCAGTTGGTTGGCCTTAAGCGCGCGAATCCCGGCTCTACAGCTCTCGATAAAACTCGCGCCACCCCTTGGACGCATAGCGTTCTGCAATACTTCCAACCTCGGAGGCTGCACATTTGTTTCAGGGGCAGCGAGCTGGCCGTCGTGTAATCGAATGCGGCGCTCGGCGCGTCCGGCGACGTCATCTGCATGCGTCACGACGACAATCGTGTGGCCGTCCCTGTGCAACGTATCGAAGACTGAGAGGACTTCTTGGCTCGTCGCACTATCGAGGGCGCCCGTTGGTTCATCAGCCAGGATGAGATCAGGCTTGTTGACGACTGCACGCGCGATTGTCACGCGCTGCTGCTCTCCCCCTGAAAGTTGATTTGGCCAATGATGTAGCCGGTCGGCTAACCCAACGGCTTCGAGCGCCGTCTGCGCCTGACGCAGGCGCTCGGCTGCGGAAACGCCGGCGTAGACGAGAGGCAACGCGACATTCTCGAGCGCGCTGACACGCGGCAGAAGTGCAGGCAGTTGAAATACGAAGCCGATCCTGCGGCACCTCATCTCGGCGCGAGCGTCTGCGGAGAGATCCGCGACGTCCTCGCCCTTGAGGAGATAGCGCCCGCTATCAGGTTCGGCCAATAGTCCGAGCACGTGCATAAGCGTTGATTTGCCCGAACCGGAGCGACCGACGATCGCTGCAAACTCGCCTCTGCAGATCGACAACGAAATGTTCGAAAGAGCGCTGATAGCCGCGCTTCCCGACGCATACTTCTTCGAAATATCAACGGTGTTTACGAGTGGCTCTGGCACATCATAGGCCCATTCGCGCATTGGCGAAGTGAGGCCTCGGGCTCAGAACGCCGACGATCAATGGTTCGCCCTCAATCAGCGGGCCGTCGAGCAGCTGCGCGCCTTTCGCATCTCGCTGTCCAACACGAACGGCAATAGGCAGGGAGCCGCCCTCTCCGTCAGGAATCCAAACGAGAGCCGGTGAGCCGGCGCCGGTGAGAGTCAAGTCTTGCGTTTGCGAACGGGCAGGAGAGTTCGTATCCGCCTTGAACGCCACCGGATGAAACCGCAGAGCCGCGTTCGGAACTTTCAACGCCACAGCGCCATCGCTCACAGAGACACGAAGGGCTGCCGTCATTCCGGGCAGAAGTAAAAGATCGGGATTTCGGGCCGATATAATGGCTGTATACGTCACGACATTTTGCGTCGTCTCGGGAGATTTTCTGACCTGCCGGACTTCGCCGCCGAATGTTTGATCGGGATAAGCATCGACGGTGAACGTCGCTGCTTGCCCAGGCTTCAGTTCGCCGACGTCAGCTTCGTCGATCCTTGCATGAATTTCCATTTCCTTGAGGTCGTTCGCAATCTGGAAGAGCGTCTTGGCCTCCATTGTAACGGCGATCGTTTGGCCGGGATTGACATCCCGCTTCAAGATCACACCGTTGATTGGGGCTCGAAGGACCGTGCGTTCGAGATCAAGCCTCGCCTGATCGAGCGCTGCCTGCCGCTCTTCGACGGTCGCTTGCGCATTATGCAGCTCGGCGCCCGCCATTTGCTGTTCGGCTTCTGCGATCGTGACCGCTTGCTCCTTGAGATGAATCTCTTCGGCCGCCGCTTTTGCGTCGGCCGCTGCCGTCTCCCTGAAAGTCCGCGTCTGAGTGAGTTCGCGATCAGATGCGATGCCAGTCTTGGAGAGGGTGAGCTTGCGTTTGAGCTCACGTTCCGCTTCCGCCAGCTTGGCCTTTGCAGACTCGCATTGATCCTCGGCCAACTTCTGCGCCGTGCGCGAACTGCTTACCGCGATGCCGGCTCGGGCGACGGCTACGCGTTGCACCTCGGCCGAGGCGGTTGCGACGTTCAGTGCTGCAGCAGCCTCAGTGACACGAGCCTCAAAAATTGCTTGGTCCAGGCGCGCAATCGGTTGTCCCGCTCTGACTTTATCGTTGAAGCTGACGAGAACATCGGCGACGCGGCCCGAGAGCTGCGAACTGACGTCGACTGTCAGGCGCGCCTCGACAGTGCCGGTGGCAGTAACGGTCTTGGATATCGCGGCGCGCTCCACGGGCGCCGTAATGAATTTTTGGGAAGGTGAAGCGTCATTGTCGGCGAACGTCAATCCAGTAATGAGTGTGGAGAACCCGGCAACGACCGCAGTAAAGCGCAGCATCGTACGTCTCCCGGTCGCGTGGAAGTGCGCGGGCGACACCGAGGTGCGATAAGATTTTGGAGCGCCGCCCGCGCGATCAATAGCTACGGAAGCTGCTTCTGCGATTGTTGGAAGCAAGCCACATCGTATTGGCCCACAGCTTTGGGATTTCCGTTCGCCGTCGACGGCGTGCCAGGCTGACCCGCGTAGTGGAAGGTGGAGTTACCCGGCGTCACATCATTGAAGGGCGAGCCCGGCGAGAAAAACGCGTTGCCTGGGCGGAACGTGCTGACACCGATGCCGCCTGTCGACTCGCAAGACTGACTTGGCTGACCGGTCGTACCAGGAGCATGCGGGTCTGCGGCAAGAGCAAGATCCGATGTGAGTCCAACGGCTGAGGCTGCAATGAGAAGGCTGATGATCGAGTGTCTCATGAGAGACCTCCTTTGGGTGAACTTCACGTCATGCGTCACCCCGCGTGAGCTCGCCTCTTCATCAATGCGTGGCGAACCTATAGCCCTCCGGTAGATTTTCCGTACAATTGATTTGCCAATTGCTGGGCATAATCCCAGAGGCATGGCCCATGTGCCCTGTTATGACATGGGGACCTTCTAGATTGTTCCCTGGGGAACAGCGCCCGCGCACGAAATGATGTAAGGGCACCGCCCCAATTCGAGGTGGCGGCTGCGATGCAGCTTTATTTTCGTTCGATTTTGCTGGCTTACGAGCGGCACCAGACGACTTTGATCGTATGCTGATCAAATCGTGTTCGCGGTAGCCACAATTGGAATCCCTCTAAATCCGATAGCCATCGCATTTTTCTAAAAATTCTTGACTCTTCTCGGAGAAAATCGTCAGCGGAAGGAGCTGGGTAAGCAGCGGGTAGGTTCGTCCAATCGCTCAATCTGAACCCTCCCGAAAAACGCTTGTATAGCGCTAAGGAGGGTCGCGCACGGGGGCAAAATCTGAATGCCCAAGTCTTGAATTTCGTTTGGGATAACGAGAGCCGCGGGGTCAGGACTACAAAGGGGAAGAGTCCCGAGAATCCCCAGGGCAGGAATCGGGGCGCCGCGCGTGTCGAGAGGGTGCAGAAGAAGTGGGATACTGCGCCAGCAGAACGTATTGAAATGCAGTGGAAGAAATTTTGGTCCTACGCGTTTACTCCCGTAGGGAGCGCCAATCACTTTTTGTCTTTCATTTCATTGTGTTTTTCCAGGTAGATATTCCACCGTCGAGAATGGAGCGTGAAGGGCTCGCTCACGCATTCTCGCGCAGGCGGGGTTGCGCGAGCTTCATCCTTGGAATCCGCCAGCCTTTTACGAGTCCGTAGATGGCGGGAATGACGATCAGCGTCAGTAGCGTCGACGAGATCATGCCACCGATCATCGGCACGGCAATGCGCTGCATCACTTCTGAGCCGGTACCGGTGCTCCACATAATGGGCAGCAAGCCCGCCATGATGGCGACCACGGTCATCATCTTGGGGCGCACGCGCTCCACCGCGCCGACCATGATGGCGTGGTAAAGATCTTCGCGCGTGAATGGCTGCCTTTGAAGCAAACACTCCGCTTGAATCTCGCGCTTGGCATTGTCGAGATAGATCAGCATCACAACGCCGGTTTCGGCGGCGACGCCGGCAAGCGCAATGAATCCTACTGCTACTGCCACAGACAGATTGAAGCCGAGCCACCACATCAGCCAGAATCCGCCGACCAATGCAAACGGCAGTGACAGCATGACAATCAGCGTTTCGGTGAGGCGCTGGAAGTTCAGGTAGAGCAGCAGGAAGATGATCATCAGCGTGAGCGGTACGACCATCTCAAGGCGGGCTTCGGCGCGCTCGAGGTACTCGAATTGGCCAGACCAGATGAGATAGGTGCCGGCGGGCAGCTTCACTTGCGCCTCGACCGCCTTCTTGGCGTCGGCGATGTATCCGCCCAAATCGCGGCCGCGGATGTCCACGTACACATACGTTGCGAGCTTGGCGTTTTCGGTGCGGATGGTGGTGGGGCCCTGAGTGAGCCTGATGTCGGCGACCTCGCCTAACGGAACCGTGCCCCTGCCGTCCGGTAATGAAACAACCACGTCCTTGGCGATGGATTGCGGATCGGAGCGGAGGTCGCGCGGGTAGCGGATCGCCACCGTGTATCGCTCTCGTCCCTCGATGGTGGTGGTGATCGGCTCGGCGCCGAGGGCCATGGCCACTACGTCCTGCACGTCCGAGACCATGAGACCGTAGCGGGCAAGGCGTTCGCGGTTGGGGATGATCTCGAGGTAGTAGCCACCCAGTACGCGTTCTGCGTAAGCGCTGGAGGTGCCGGGCACCGATTTGAGAACCGTTTCGATTTGGCGGGCGACGCCCTCCATGTCGTTCAGGTCCTTCCCAATCACCTTGATACCGACCGGCGTGCGGATGCCGGTCGAGAGCATGTCGATGCGGGCCTTGATCGGCATGGTCCAAGCGTTGGAGACGCCAGGGAACTGCAGAGCCTTGTCCATCTCGGCGATCAGGCTGTCGGTGGTTACACCCGGTCGCCACTCATCCTTGGGCTTGAGGTTGATGATGGTTTCGAACATCTCGGTCGGCGCAGGATCGGTTGCCGTCTGCGCACGTCCCGCCTTGCCGTAGACCGACGCCACCTCGGGGAACGATTTGATGATGCGGTCCTGCGTCTGAAGGAGTTCGGCCGACTTGGTGATGGAGAGACCCGGCAGCGTCGTCGGCATGTAGAGCAGCGTGCCTTCGTTCAGGTTGGGCATGAATTCCGTACCGAGCTTCGTCATCGGCCATACCGAAACTGCGAGAACGATCACCGCCAATGCAATGGTGAGAGTCTTGGCTTTGAGCACGCCTTTGATGATGGGGCGGTAGGTGGCGATGAGCACGCGGTTGATCAGGTTTTTCTTTTCCGGAATGATCCTGCCGCGCACGAAGATCACCATCAGCGCGGGCACGAGAGTTATCGACAGCAGCGCAGCCGACGCCATGGCGAAGGTCTTGGTGAAAGCCAGCGGGCCGAACATCCGCCCTTCCTGTGCTTCCAGAGTGAAGATCGGCAGGAACGAGACGGTGATGATGAGCAGCGAAAAGAAGAGCGCCGGGCCAACCTCGGATGCCGCATCGACCAGGATTTCTATTCGCGGCTTGTCCTTTGGGGCGCGCTCCAGATGCTTGTGCGCGTTCTCGATCATGACGATGGCTGCGTCGATCATTGCGCCGATGGCGATGGCGATGCCGCCGAGGCTCATGATGTTGGCGCCAATCCCGAGTGTGCGCATGGCCACGAAAGCCATGAGGATACCAACCGGCAACATCAGAATGGCGACCAGTGCACTTCGGACATGCAAGAGGAAGAGGATGCACACCAACGCCACCACCACGCTTTCCTCGAACAGCGTGTGCTTCAAGGTTTCAATGGCGCGATGGATGAGTTCGGAGCGATCGTAGACCGGTACCACCTGGGTGCCGGCGGGCAGCGAGGGAGTAATCTCCTTCAGCCGTTGCTTGACGTTGTCGATGACGGTGAGCGCGTTGGCGCCGGAGCGCTGCAGCGCGATGCCGCTCGCCACTTCGCCCTCGCCATTGAGTTCGGCAATGCCGCGCCGTTCGTCGCCCGCGATCTCGACGCGGGCTACATCTTTCAGGAGAACAGGAGTACCGGCGTCAGCCTTGACGACGATGTTTTCGATGTCAGCCACGCCCTTAAGGTAGCCGCGCCCACGCACCATGAACTCGTGTTCGGCCAATTCCAGCGTGCGGCCGCCGACGTCGATATTGCTGCTGCGAATGGCATCGCGGACCTTGTTCAATGGAATGTTGAAACTGCGCAAGCGGTTGGGATCGACGACAACGCTATATTGTTTGACGAAGCCGCCGACGCTTGCGACCTCCGCCACACCTTCGGCCTTCGACAACCCGAAGCGGATTTCCCAGTCCTGCATCGAACGCAAATCGGCGAGCGACTTGTTCTTGGATTGAAGCGCGTATTGATAGACCCAGCCCACGCCGGTGGCATCGGGGCCGAGGGCAGGGGTGACGCCAGTCGGCAAGCGTTTGGCCGCTGCGTTGAGGTATTCCAGGACCCGCGAGCGCGCCCAATAAAGATCAGTCCCATCCTCGAAGATGACGTAGACGAACGACACACCAAAAAACGAGAAACCCCGCACCACCTTGGAGCGTGGCACGGTCAGCATCGCTGTGGTGAGCGGATAGGTGACTTGGTCCTCGACGACCTGAGGCGCCTGACCCGGGAACTCGGTATAAACGATGACCTGGGTGTCGGAGAGGTCAGGAATGGCATCGAGCGGCAGCGTTCTCAGCGCCCACACGCCCGCCACCACGGCGAACGCGGTGGCGATAAACACCAGTATCAGGTTACGGGCGGACCAGTTGATGAGGCGCGCGATCATTGGCGGGCCTCCGACGCCGAGGACGTCGTGAATGCTTTCAGCGCCGATTGCAGATTGCTTTCAGCGTCAATGAGGAAGTTCCCGTTTGAAACAACCCTGTCGCCTTCCGCGACGCCATCCGTCACCTCGACATAGTTGTCACCTCGCCGTCCGAGTTTCACTTCGCGCGGCTCGTACCGGCCGTCGCCAAGGTCAACGAGCACCACTTGACGGCTGCCGCTGTCGATCACCGCGCTTGACGCTACGGTCAGCACGGGGGCGTCGCCGGTCGCGATCTCGACATCGCCATACATATCGGGGAGGAGCGCCAGGTCCGGGTTCGGCAGTTCAATGCGTACGGGAATGGTGCGTGTCTCCGTCGTCAGGTGCGGATAGACAACGGTGACCTTGCCCGAGAACGTCCGACCGGGACGTGCGCGCGTCGTGACTTTCACGGACTCGCCGGCTTTGACGGCGTCGATGTCGTCCTCGGCGATGTTCGCGATCATCCACACGACGGAATGGTCGGCGATGCGGAAACCGACATCGCCGGCCTTGAAGCTTTGTCCGTCGCTCCAGTTGCGCTCGACGATTGCGCCGTCGATAGGCGAACGATAGACGAAGGTGTCGGGCACGCGGCGTTCGCGCTTCACCTCGTCCATGAACTCTTGCGGCACGCCGAGATTTTGCAGGCGTCGCGTGGCGCCGATCACGCCTCTGGCGTCTTTGACACTCGGTGATAAAGGAGCTTCCTCGCCGCGTGTTGAGCCGGAGCTTTGTTCAACAAGCAGGCGAGCGGCCTCGTTGAGGACCTGCTGGCCGAAGACTTTGGCGAGCACGTCGCCTTTCTTGACGTGTGTGCCGGTTGTTACCGGTCCGACCTGTTCTACGTAGCCGTCAAAGCGAGGCGCCACGACGACAACGCGGCGTTCGTCAAGCTGCACGACACCAGGCGCGTGGATGGTCCGCACCAATGGCCGCTTGATTACGGCGACGGTTTCGACGCCGGTCCGCTGGATCTTGCCTAGAGCGATCTTGATGGAGCCGTCTTCGCTATCCTCGCCTTCGTAGACGGGGATGTAATCCATCCCCATGGAATCCTTCTTCGGCACGGAGGAGATGTCCGGGAGCCCCATCGGGTTGCGGTAATATTTGATCTTCTTGCCGCTGCTCGCGTTATCAACTGCGTGCGTATCCGGAGCCTTCGGCTCGAAGGACACGTCTTCGCTCGCATGGACAGCGATATATGCTTCACCGTTGTCGGCGGTCTTAGGGGTCAGCGAATAGAACGGCCTGCCGTCCGGATCGCGGTAATAGATCACTGGGCCGATGGCCGCATGATGAGTCTTGGTCATCGCCGCCGGGGGAAAGAGCGGCAGCTTGAGCAAACCGATCTGGCCCGCCCACAGCCCGACGCCCGCCGCAGCCGTCATGGCCGCGACGGTCATCACACCCCTAACTAGGGTGTTCATTCGGTGGCCTTTATTATGAGCTTGTTCTCAACCGTGTCGGTCTCGCCCTGAACCTTGGCGCCTAGCGACAGCTGCCATCGGCCCTGCATCGGCAACTCGGTCTTGAACCGGTAGATGCCCGGCTCGGTCGACGACACGGCCTCGATGGGCGAAGCCATCATCTCCATGCCATCGGGCGCCATGTCGATGCGCTTGGCAAAGATCACGGCGTCGGGAATGGCGCGCCCCGACGGCTTGTGAACGAGTTTGACCGCGATAACGGCCTCACCCTTTTTGACTTCTTTATTGAGAAGCTGGAACTCATAGTCCTTGGCATCGGCAAAGGCTGAACCGCCCATGCCTATGAGAAGCGCGACGCCGATGGCGACCGCGCGCAATGCTGACGAGCGTTGCATGCTGAATATCTCCGATTGTCGTTGAACCCGTGCAGGCCACCATGGCCACACGCGAGGCCACGGCGCGACGCCGCGACCTCAATCACGCCGTTTGGCGTGGGTTCAGACCCTCGGAGGTCGGAGAAGAGGCGGTATCAATGACCCGGCGATGACCAACGCGTGGCCGGGAGCAACTCGGTCCCGAACGATCTCGCCAGAGAGCTGCGCTTCAGCGAGAGGCGACTGAAACGGTTGGAAGCATTTGACAAGGCAGCTGCCCATGTCCGGGCAGACCTTTTGCGGACAATCCGGGCAGTGCTTGGCAGGGCTATCGCATGGCATCGGTGTCTTGGCGGCCGACATGTCCATGTCGTGCGCGGGTTCCGTCGCTGAGGTTGCGGCTTTGCCAGACATTGCAAAGGCGTAAGTCGCCGTCAGCGGCATAGACACCAGCGCCCCGAGCATAGCCACCATGCCAAGGAAGAAAAAACATCGCTGGAACAATCTTTTTCGCACGGCGGCAGACTGCCATAGCTTTTGCGGAAGGGCAACCGGAGCACTGGTCGGAGGCAGCTCGCGCCGTCAGCCTAATGGCGGAGCTTGATGATTGTCGTTCAGACACCGGGCAGAAGCTGAATATCAAAGCGCCGTGTGAAGTGATCGTCTTGGCCCAAAGATTTGCAGCTGCAAGGGTCGTGTTGCCTCTTATGAAGGCAGGAAGCTTTTCTGGGCTTAAACGCCGCATCCGCTCTTTCGCGCAAACTCTCGTGCTTCTCGTGAGTTGTGAACGCGCATGATTGTGCATCCACAACAAATAGGCACGGGTGGTTTTTGAAAACGTTCCCTTTTGTCAGCGAGCAATCCGGAAGTTCGGGCAGGATCGTGCCTCCGGAGATCCAACCGGCACGGCCCGTCCGGCACACAAATAACTTTCAGGCGCTGCGTTGGATCGCTGCGTCCTTGGTCATTCTCGCTCATGCGCACGGATTGCGCGACTTTCAAAGCCAATATCTCCGCCTCACAGGACTGGAGCTGGGCTGGTCTGCGGTCGTGATGTTCTTCACGATAAGCGGCTATTTGATCAGCGCGTCGGTGCAGCGACATCCTGCGCGCGATTTCTGGAAGGCGCGCTTTCTGCGGATCTTCCCAGGTCTCATTGTTTGCACGGCGATTACCGCGCTCATCATTTCTGAGTTTTCAACGCTCAGCTTCGCCGACTATTTCAGCAATCACCAAACGTTGCGCTACATATTCGGGACAGGCACGCTGCTTGCGACGGAGTACTCCCTTCCCGGTGCGTTTCAAGACAACGTGACGACGATCGCGAATGGCTCGCTGTGGACGCTGCGATACGAAATTGCGAGCTACTTCGCTCTGTTCATGCTTTTTGTCATATCGAGCAGCACGGGGATAAAGTTTGCGAGCATCATTATAGCCGGTGGAGTCATCTGCGCGATCGGATGTGTTGTGCCGGGCGTCCTCGGCCACTCAATTCCCGTGCAGGTGAGCAATTTGCTTGCTTTATTCGTTCCGTTTTCAATCGGCGCCTGGTTCCAAGCTACGAAGACAAGCCCTCCGAAACTAGTCGTCGTTGTCATTGCGCTTTCAATCTCGGCAATGCTTGCCCGCATGTTCGGGTGGAGCATCTTCGCGACGGCTTCGATCGCAATGCTAACTTTGTGGATAGCGTTCGTCGCCAGCAGGCTGCTTGCCAGACTGAATGCTTTTCCGGACTATTCCTACGGAATTTATATTTATGGCTATCCGATTCAACAAATGACCTCCGTGCTCTTGCCGGGTTGGAATCCGATAGTTCAAATCGTCGTCAGTTTTTTGGGCACTGTCGTGCCTGCGTCTCTGTCGTGGCATTTCATTGAAAGGCCGGCGCTGGCGCTAAAGTCGACCAGCATTTATTCAACCGTTCGCGGCACTGCTCAATGAAGCCATCCGATCCGTGGGCCGATACGGCAACGGCGGCCATAACGGCCGCCGCAACTTGGTTCATGTCTTAGTCCGGGCTTTCAGATCCTGACCTCGGCATGCTTGCGCAAGCGCATCGCGAAGCCGACGAGCAGGAAGCCGTAGATCAGCGCAAACATTCCGATGGTGAAGGCGAGCCCGAGTGCGCCTGCGCCTGGGAATGCCAAGATCAAGATACCGAACAGCACCGAGACGACGCCGCTGGCAATCAAAAGCCATTCATCGTCGATTTCCTTGCGCAGTCGGATCGCACCGATAATTTCAAACACGCCCGCAGCGATCGCCCATCCGGCAATGAAGAACAGAAGCACGAGTCCGGTAATGCCCGGCCAGGCAAGCGTCACGGCGCCCGCGAGGATTCCAAGCACGCCGACCAGTGCAAGCCACCAGCGTGGGGCAGGGGTATCGCCCATGATCGCGGCGCCGATGGAAAGTCCTCCGTCGAAGAGGGCGAAGACGCCGTAGAGAATGACGAGAGTGAAGAGCGACAGTCCCGGCCAGATGATGGTCAGGAGGCCAAAAATAATGGCGCAAATTCCGCGCAACAGGATGAGCCACCAATTGCGAGCCAATCCGTCGAGCATAGGTCGCATGAGAACAGTGCCGGGGGGATAGCTTCGTGCTGTCATGTCAGCCTCTCTGGAGCTAGAGCTTGGAAGCGGCAAAGCACCGGCCGGTTAGGCCGAACGGAGTAATTTTAGTCTTTATACCGACCGCGATATAGTCAAATTGAAGAGACGGGTGCGCTGGGGCAGCTATCGTCTTTGGTAAATGAGGAGTGGAAATTCCAGCTCGAAATTCAATGGAATATAAAGTTTCTTTTTGCCTTTAGAACCGAATGGTGCACCGGTCAGAGGTCATTCGTCGGCGATACGCTTAGCGTGTGTGCCCTTACGGGTCGCGCTTGTTTGTTTTTCTTTTTTTGCCGCGAGCTTCGTCTTCGCTTTCTTATGACTGCCCGAATTCTCGGCTTTGGATTTTTTTGCCGTCTTTCGTTTATGCTTTTTTGCGTGGCTTTGTTCGCCAAGCTTATCCGATTTGGCAGCTACGTGGTCGCCCGTTGATGCCTGAATGTGCTTCGCGGGATCTTGAGATTTCGGCGCTTCCTCGGCTGCGGCTTCTTCGATGAACCTCGGTCGACGCTGCTTTAACGCTGCGAAAGTCTGTTCATTGAGAGTGAGCTTTTCGGATTTTGCGGGTGTCTCGGCTTTGTGGCTGGACTTCTTATCCAAAGCGCGCGAACGAGGAACATCTGCGCTTTGCGGCTCATCGTCCGCCTTCGCGATAGCCGTCCGCTTTTGTTTCGGCTCTTCGCTCTTTTGTTTTGCAGATGATTGCTTGGACGGATTTTTCGCGGCGAGGATTTCCTGCCTCTTCTTTTCAACCTCTGCCTTGGAGACCTCGCCGTCTGCGATCAACGCATTCAAGCATGACTTCGAGAGCTTGGGTCCGACCCGCCGCATGCAGACACGCAGTTCCTGCGACCCAACTTGGAACTGACTGCAATAAGCATAGTAATCGCTGGCGCAGCTCATCTGGGTCAGAAACCCAATGGCTGATGCACCGGAGGCCGACAGCAAGAAAGCCGTGGCTGCTAAAGCGAGTGTTCTCATCATGGTTCAGAGCTATCTGTAGTACGCAACACCTCACATAGTTCCAGATGCGCCCCTCGTTGGCGTGTCATAGGCGCGTTGGCCGTTCACGTCCACTGAATACAGTGATGGGCTTTGGTATGGTGAAGAGAGGCGCTCATCTGGGTGATCTGGAAGCGAGTACAATCAGAAGACAACTATTTGATGTGCGTCGCGTTCCGCGCCCAGGCGCGTGATGACGCACACGGTTCAGGGAATCTGCAGAATGCATGCCTGATGCCAATATCTGCGTGGTACTTTGACGCGAAAGCCTCTCACTCGACAGCTTCAGAAGCGACGTGCGAGTCGGCAATTCACATCAAGCCGTGTGTCGACTTAGGTGCAAGAGCACCTTATCGAGCTCGAGTTCTACTGTTCGCGCGTCGAACTGATCGAGTGCATAAAAATCGAAACGCTCGTTGCTGTTGAGATTGGGTAATAGGGTCGTCAGCGACGACGAGAAAAAGACGCGGCTTCCATCACCAGCTTCATCTGTCTCGGTTTTGTTCCGCCCATGAGTGGCGATGACCGTCAGGCGTTCGATGTTAGCGAGCAGGGGCTTCAGGTCTTTTCCATCAAAGCTGAATGCGACGTGCGGACGCCAGACCCGATCGAAATATCCCTTCAGGATAGCGGGCAACGTGAACATCCAGATCGGTAAGACGAATATCAATTCGCGAGCCGAGCGGAGATCGTTGACGAAACCGCGGATGTCTTCGGGAATTTCATTGTCGAAGTAAGATGCGAATTCCTGCGCGGAAGGCGTTGGATTAAAGCCCGTGCCGTAGAGGTCGTTCACGACAACGTTCGCATCTCTCGCTCGGAGCGCGTCGATCACGCGCTCCGATATATGACCGCAAAGACTCTTGGCGTTGGGATGGCACGTCACGAGAAGACTGACGTCTTCACTGGCGGAGCTGTCTGCGATCATCGACTGTCAATGATTTGGAATGCGGCGAGCGGGCCGTCAAAGAATTCCACGGATGCACATGTAGAGCAAGGAGGGCTACGGCGCCGCCGAGCGCTGATAATACCAGATTGCAGCCAGCACGAGGAGTGAACCCACGACGGCAGCGATGACGTCGCGCAGCGAGATCGCGTATTTATCGAGATCCGGAAAGAGCCCTAGGAGGCGAAACAGCAAGCCGCCAATTAATGCGCCTGCCAATCCGAGCGCGAGATTCTTCCCGCGCCCGTAGCCTTCCTTGCTCCAGGTACTGAGCGAGCCGGCCAATGCGCCGCCCACAAGGCCGACGACAATCCAGACGACGAACTGATCGAATGTCGGCATACCGCGCCTCCAAGATTCGCCCCGTCGGATGAGAACCTACACCCGTTCGCAATTCGGGCATAGGCTGCTAGCCGGAAGATCCCTCGACATCGGTTAATTGAACCGTGCCGCCCGCTTTAAGAGTTTTCGCTGTAGCGTTCAGAGCATCGGGATGCACCCTTAGCCGAACGTAAACGCGTAGGCTTTGACGCCCGGATCGAGAAATTCGATTGCGAATGTCCTGTCCTGAATGGCGCCGCTCTGCCGGACCAATTGATAAAGCCGCTCATTCGTCACCATTCCGCTGCCGTCTGCTGCGGTGTCCGAGCCATGATTGCTGCCGGGCTCCTGTCCGTCGATCGTCACGCGAAAACGTATCGGTTTGCCGTCCGGTCCCGGGCCCAGAACGAGATGCAGGTCACGCGCATGGAAACGGTAGACGATGCTGCCGTGCTCGGAGTTGAGTGCTGCATGCTCCGGGCCGATCGTCCAATTTCCTGTGAGCGTCCACTGATTGAGGGTTTTAGGTTCGCCACTATAGTCGCGAGCGACGTCACGCGCTGTGCCGCCGGGAGATACAAAATTAGCAGCACGTGCATAGCCGACGTAGGTTTCGGGAGAGTCGACGTCGGCGAACACAGACGCGGCCTCGGCGCCTGATGCCGAGACCTTCACCATCTGGTCGCCGACGTTGGCTTTTCCGGCTTCGGCCAGAAGCTTCTGGATGACGCGCTCCGAGCCTGCATAATCACCTTCGCCGAAGTGGTGGTGGCGGATATTGCCGTTGGCATCGATGAAGTAATGCGCTGGCCAGTATTGGTTCTTGAAGGCACGCCAGATTGCGAAGTTGTTGTCGATGGCCACGGGGTAATCGATCTTGAGATCGGAAACGGCTTTCCGCACGTTCGCA
>DASZVX010000094.1:0-22296 GCA_035547255.1 Hyphomicrobium sp. | reverse complement strand
GGCGCCTACTTCCATAAGTACGCGGCGATGGCTCCCGACGAAGTTCGAAGGACGGCGCTTGATCTTTGGCGCAACATCAACCTCAAGAACCTCGAACACAATATTCTTCCGACCAGGCGTCGTGCGCAGCTCATTTTGCAGAAGGGCGAAAATCACCGCGTCAAGGCGGCGTTGTTGCGCAAGCTCTAAGGTTTCATTGCCTGTCTCTTCTCAAAAAAATGGGCCGCTTGGGGTAGCGGCCCTCGAAGAGATCACAGGAGTGAGTTGGGAATTGGGTTGGAGATCAGCGCGTCTGCAGCGCCGATGATGTCGTCTTGGGGTCGCTCGAAGCATTCGCCGATGCGACCAGATCTTTAAGTGAAGTGCGTGTTCCTAATGCAAACACTTTGTATTTGTCGCGCAGCCGACGAATAGCGGACGGATCCGAATAACCCATTTGTCTGATTGCCGTCGTCGGGCGCAACTCGGGATGAATGCGGAGAAGTTCGGCAAGTTGTGCCAGACGTTGATTGTCGTCGATGCCGGTTCCTTTCGGACGGCCACGACGAACCGGAGTGTGGAGCATCAGGCGAACCTCAAAACGAAGCGATTCGTTGATTCCGACATTGCGCGAAGAATTTCCCTATTTCCAGGGAGAATAATTAATTCGGCAAATTGGACGCCAAATGCTCCCTAAATGTCCTCAATTTGAACGCCGTTCATCATCTAATAGTATATGAAATACGGGTAGATCGTCCTTTTTGCCGCGATTGGAAAATCGCTAAATCATACCCCTCTTGCGGGCCAATTCGTTCAATGCAATTTCGGGCCTCGCGCCGATATGGCTGATAATTTCGGATGCTGCGAGACTCGCAAGACGACCGCAAATTTCCAGGTCATATCCTTTCGAATATCCGAATAAGAAACCTGACGCATAAAGATCGCCGGCACCGGTCGTGTCGATCAATTCGGCAATTGGTTCCGATGCGATTTCGATTGCGCGGCTATCACCGAAAATAACGGAGCCCTTCGCACTGCGCGTCAAAACCGCAAGCTTTGCGTCGTTGCTCGCGTTCTTTGCTGCGAGATCGAATGACTCCGTTTGATAAAGCGATTTGATCTCGGACTCGTTTGCAAAAAGAATATCGATGCCGGATCGAATGAGTTCGAGAAATTCGGCGCGATGACGATCAACACAAAAACCATCCGACAATGTCAGAGCGACTTTGCGGCCTGCGGTTTTTGCGGTGTGCAATGCTTTTCGAAAAGCCTGTTTCGCTTGCGGTTCGTCGAAAAGATAACCTTCGAGATAAAGAATTGCGGAGTCGCGAATTAAATCGAGTTTCAACTGCGCTTCATTGAGGCTCGTCGAGATTCCAAGAAAGGTATTCATCGTGCGCTCACCGTCGGGCGTGACCAGAATAAGTGAGCGCGACGTCGGTGCGCCATTCGCGATTGGCTCGACGTCGAATGTCACGCCGATCGAACGAATATCGTGCGCGAATATTTTTCCGAATTCGTCGCTGGCGACTGTACCGATGAACGCCGCCTTGCCACCGAACGAAGCGATGCCTGCAATGGTATTCGCAGCCGAGCCGCCGGAGATTTCGACGGCCGGTCCCATCGTGGTGTAGATCTTCTTGACCTCATCGGCTGCGACGAGGCGCATGCTGCCTTTGGTTGCGCCGATGGTCGCGAGATAGGCTTCGTCGCAGCGGCCGATAATGTCGACGATGGCGTTGCCAATTCCGATGACGTCAAAGCGTGCCGCTGTCATGAGGTTCCCCTGAATGAATTTTGCGGGGCACTATAGAAGCGGGAGGGTGAGCTGCAAGGCTGGGTTCAGCGGCGAGGGGCCGCGGCGAGCTGTGCGGCGGCCATCGAGGAGAGCGCGAGGAGTAGACGTTCGGCATAAAGGTCTTCGAGTGCTCCCGAGAGACGGGCCGATTTGGCAGTTTCGGCAATGCGCCGGAGGGCCTGGTCGAGCTGTGGCCTCGGCCAGTTGCGGACCTGGCGAGCAAATGCGTCGCGCTGTTTGAAAAAGATCGGCGGCCGGATGGATTTCAATGCATCGTCAAGACGCTGGCCGGCATCGACGTCGCTTCGAACCTTATGGAGCTTCAGGAAGTAGCGTTGCGTGATGAGAATGATCGCCTGGGCGCTTTCACCCGACGCGAGGGCGCGGCCGAAGTCAGTCATGGCGATTGCGGTTCGGCCTTCGGCGGCGGCTTCTGCAATGCGTTCGAGCGCGAGGTCAGCGGCGTCACCAACGACGTTCTCGACATCCTGCAGCGTGATCGCAGGGCGTCCGAGGGCATAGAGGGCCAGCTTTTCGATCTCGGCGCGCGAAAGCGCGCGGTCGGCGCCGAGGCGGGATTGCAGCAAGGCCCGCGCGTCGCTGTCGATCGACAAGGAGAAGGACGACAGAATTTCCAAAATCAGGCTGTCAACGTCGGCGGCGCTGTCGG
This sequence comes from Hyphomicrobium sp., assembly GCA_035547255.1. Classification (GTDB taxonomy): domain Bacteria; phylum Pseudomonadota; class Alphaproteobacteria; order Rhizobiales; family Hyphomicrobiaceae; genus Hyphomicrobium_B. The sequence goes on along the minus strand of DASZVX010000094.1, from coordinate 19,849 downwards.
GATAGCAGGCGACGGCGAAGCAGGTGTCGAGCCCTTCGAACAAGGTGCGCAGCGCGTCATCCGGCTTGAGGTTTCCGGCTTCGACGACCAACAGGCCTTCGAGCGGGTGGGAGCCAAGAAGCGGCTTCAGCAGCTGCGCCGAGATGCGTCGTCCGGCAATGGCACGGACGATGCGGCGAGAGGAAAACATCGGCCGCATCTGCAATTCTGTTTCGAGGCGGCCCGGGTCTTCGTCGAGCTCGGCGTCATCGAGCCTCAGGATTTCTCCCGGTGGGTTTTCGCGGTTGGCGAGGGTGCGCGCCAGTACTGCCGAACGTTCGCTGACAAGTCCCGGATCGGAGCCGAAAAAAAGCGCGGCCGCCAAGCGCGGCGGCGGCGACTTCATGAAGGCATCGGCTTGATGAGCCTTGATGGCGACCATGCGTGATGCTCGCAAATAAAAGAGCGATAGCCGCGGTTTGCAATCAGGCAGTGCTCGAAAGGATTGCGAGCAGGCGTGTACGAAGCTCTTCGCCGACCGACTCTGCGGCTCGATTTTCCGCATCCTGGCGCGCTTCGACGTTTGCGAAGATCGATGTCACGCGGTCGAAGGCGGCGCGTCCGAAGCTCTTACCCGATGCGACAACCGACTTGTCGCTCAATCGGATCAGATTATACGACGCTTCGATGCTGTAAATCTGGCCGCCGGCGTTGCCGTTGACCATGACCAGAGTCGAGATCACGGATTCGCGGATCGCAATATCCATCCGGTATTGTGGGGTTGCGGGTTTACCGCCGCCGGTCGTCTGGAAGATCAGCTCGTTGCGAATTCTCTGACCGACGCGTCCCGGAATCGGAGCGATATCGACTTTCGCGAGTTTTTCCTGGGCAGCGGCGCCACCGAGAGACGCTGAACCGTAGAGCGGGCGGAAGCCAGCGCTGCCGTCACCGCAGCCGCCAAGGATGCAGAGTGCAGCAACGCCCAAAGTCGATATGAGGCCGCGCCGGCCATTGAACCGACGTTCGCCCACTCGCCCCCTCAGCCCGTCAGCCAACGACATTCACGATCCTTTGCGGGACGACGATGACTTTTTTCGGGGCGCGCCCATCAAGTGCGCGGACCACCGATCCAAGTTTCAACGCCGCCGCTTCCACCTCCTCGCGTTTCGCAGTCCGCGAAACAACGAGTTCGTCCCGTCGCTTACCGTTCACCTGTACGGCAATGGTCACTTGATCGTCAACGAGTAGGTCCGGTTCCACAGCCGGCCACGGTTCGTTCGCAAGGAGCGTGTTGTATCCGAGCCGCGCCCAGCATTCTTCCGCCAGATGCGGCATCATAGGGCCGATCATTGTCACAAGAAGGGCGCCGGCCTCGTGAGCGGCCCAAGCGAGCCCCGCCTCGTTTTTCGTTAGGACGTTCTGGAGAACATTCGAGAATTCATGAATGTTCGCGACCGCCACGTTGAAACGCAGGGCTTCGATGGCCTTGCCGACGTGGTCGAGGGCCCGATGCGCAGCCTTGCGCAGCTCCAGGGCGTCCGCACCCAAAGTGTCCGGCTTTTTGCTCGGCCTCTCGGGGTGGGCCTCGATGATCTCGTCGATCAAGCGCCAGACGCGCTGGATGAAACGGCCGGCGCCGGCGACGCCCGCCTCGGTCCAGATCACATCGCGTTCCGGAGGGCTGTCCGACAGCATGAACCAGCGCGCGCAGTCGGCGCCGTAGTGGGCGATGATGTCGTCAGGATCGACGAGGTTCTTCTTCGACTTCGACATCTTTTCGATGGCACCGATCGCAGCGGGCCGGCCGGTGGCGATTTCGATGGCATTTCGGCTGGCGCCCTCGCCCTCGAGGCGAACGTCGTTCGGCAAGAGCCAGAAACCGTCCTGAGATTTGTAGGTCTCGTGGGTCACCATGCCTTGCGTGAACAGTGCCGCGAACGGCTCGCGGGTGTTCGTCGCGAACGTCAGATGTCCGGTGTCGCACATGGCACGTGCGAAAAAGCGCGAATAGAGAAGGTGCAGAATCGCGTGCTCGATGCCGCCGATGTATTGATCGACGGGCAGCCAATAGTGCGCCGCATCCATGTCGACTGGCGTTTTGGCTTCAGGCGCCGTGAAGCGCACGAAGTACCAGGACGAGTCGACGAAGGTGTCCATCGTATCGGTTTCGCGTGTCGCCGGGCCGCCGCACGTCGGACATTTGACGTGCTTCCACGTCGGATGGCGTTCGAGCGGATTGCCCGGCTTATCGAACGTTGCATCCTCCGGCAGCGCCACCGGAAGATCCTTTTCCGGAACGGGTACGACGCCGCATTTTTCGCAATGGACGACCGGGATGGGACAGCCCCAGTAGCGTTGCCGTGAGATGCCCCAATCGCGCAGCCGGAAATTGACCTTGCGTGCGCCTTGGGGACGGTTTGCCAGCTTTTGCTGCTCAAGACGGTTCGCCACGTCTTCGAAGGCGGCTTTCGTCGTGAGCCCGTCGAGAAAGTGCGAATTGATCATCGTGCCGTCTTCGGCATAAGCCTTGCTTTTGAGATCGAATGTCTCTTTGGCTTCGCCAGGCGGCAGAATGACGGGCACGATGGGAAGATCGTAGCGGCGCGCGAAATCCATGTCGCGCTGATCGCCGGACGGGCAGCCGAAAATGGCGCCGGTGCCGTAATCCATCAAAATGAAGTTCGCGACGTAGACGGGAAGCTGCCAGGATTTGTCGAGGGGATGAACGGCACGGATGCCGGTATCGAAGCCACGCTTTTCAGCAGCCTCGATTTCAGCAACGGACGTTCCCATGCGCCGGCATTCGTCGCAGAAAGCGGCGAGATCCGGATTCTTTTCGGCGGCGGCTCGGGCGAGCGGATGATCGGCGGCGACAGCCAGGAACGAGGCGCCGAACAGCGTGTCGGGCCGCGTCGTATAAACTTCAAGCTCAGAGAAGCCTTTCGGCGCTGTCTGCTTATCGAGCGCCCAGCGGATCAGCATGCCTTCCGAGCGACCGATCCAGTTCGCCTGCATTAAGCGCACCTTCTCGGGCCAGTTGGTGAGCGTATCGAGGTCGCTCAGCAATTCGTCGGCGTAGTCGGTGATCTTGAAAAACCATTGTGTCAGCTCGCGCTGCTCGACGAGCGCGCCAGAGCGCCAGCCGCGTCCGTCGATTACCTGCTCGTTGGCGAGCACGGTGTGGTCAACCGGGTCCCAATTGACCTTCGAGGACTTGCGGTAGGCGAGACCCTTTTTCAGCAGATCCAGGAACAGCTTCTGCTGGTGCCTATAGTAGTTCGGTGAGCAGGTCGCGATCTCGCGCGACCAATCGAGCGACAAGCCCATCGATTTGAGCTGGCCGCGCATCGTGTCGATGTTGGCGTAGGTCCACTTGCCGGGATGGACCTTGCGCTCCATCGCGGCGTTCTCGGCTGGCATGCCGAATGCATCCCAGCCCATAGGATGGAGAACGTTGAACCCCTTGGCGCGCTTGTAGCGGGCGAAGACGTCACCCATCGCGTAATTGCGGACGTGCCCCATGTGGATACGCCCCGAGGGGTACGGGAACATCTCCAGCACATAGCATTTGGGCTGCGTGTGATCCTCGGAGGCACGGAAAATCTGGTTTTTTTCCCAGATGTGCTGCCAGTGACGTTCGCGATCAGGTGCGTTGTAGCGTTCGATGGCCATGGGGCCCATTCTTTCCGGGATTTTGAATTGGTTAGCGCCGTAAAAAGCCTGAAAGGTAAAGGGGGTCAAGGGCGACGCGTTGCTCGTTCGCACCGACCGATTCGGCGGGTGTGGTAGGTCTAGTGCCGTATTTGACCTAATATGGCACTATTTTCTAATAATTGTTCCATATATAAATATCATGGAGCGTCTGGCGCCAAATCTGAGGGTATATGTAGACGAAATGCGGTTTTAGTTCCATGTCCCAGTGATGCGGCGTTGTGCGTTCCGAATTGACCCTTATACGGAACAGAATTTGTACTTTTGCGCCATATGTGAGGCGTGACATGATCGATCCTAGCCTCCCTTATAACGCTTTACCGGAGCTGCCTCCGAAAATTGAACTCGAGACGCATGCCGTTCTCAAACGCTGCATTACGGCGAGGACTGCTGTCGTCGAACTACGTCGCGCTGGGGAGCTGATTCCGGACCAGTCGGTTCTCGTCAACACGATCCCGCTTCTCGAAGCGAAAGACAGCTCTGAAATCGAAAATATCGTTACGACCAACGATGCGCTGTTCCGCCAGGCCAGCGATGGCGTGGACGGTGGCGATCCCGGGGCCAAGGAAGCCTTGCGCTATCGTGCGGCGCTCTACAGCGGGTATCAATCGCTCAGAAGTCGGCCTCTCACAGCGCGCACGGCGCTCGAGGTCTGCAGCGAGATCAAGGGCGTCCAGATGGACGTACGCAAGACGCCCGGCACACAACTCAAAAACAGCTTTACCGGCGAGGTCATCTATACGCCGCCCGAAGGCGAGGAGCGTCTTCGCGATTGTCTTTCCAATTGGGAGAAGTTTGCCAATGCGGAGGACGATATCGATCCGCTCGTCCGGATGGCCGTACTGCACTATCAGTTCGAAGCCATTCATCCGTTTCTCGACGGCAATGGCCGCACGGGGCGCATTCTCAACATCCTCGTTCTGATACAGGCGGGACTTCTCGAAATACCGACGCTCTATCTCAGCCGGCACATCGTGCGCACCAAGGGCGATTACTATCGGTTGATCCAGGGTGTTACGCTACGCGGCGAATGGGAGCCGTGGATCATCTACATGCTCACCGCCGTTGAAACGACGGCGACCTGGACGAACAATCGTATTCGCGCCATCCGCGACTTAATGCAAAACACCGCCGATCATATCCGAAAAAAAGCGCCTAAGATCTATTCGCGCGAACTTCTCGATATCGTGTTCGCGCAGCCGTATGTGCGGATTGCGCACCTGATCGATGCCAGTATCGCCGAACGACACGCCGCAGCCCGTTATCTCAAACAGCTCGCTGCGATCGGCATCGTGAGCGAAGAAAAACGGGGTCGCGACAAGCTATTCATCAATCGAAAATATATGGACCTTCTCGGCCGCGACGATCATGCGTTTGTGCCCTACACATAAACGGCGATGGCGCGCCGATTGCCGATCGATGCGCCATCAGATGTCATTCGTTTGCGGAAATTCGCGTCAGCAGGTGTGCGCCGACGCTCCGGCTTCGGCGACGGTCTGATCCTGAACACCGCTACCGCCCGAAACGCCAATGGCACCGATCACCACGCCGTTTTGATCCTTGAGCGGAATGCCGCCTGCGAAGATCATGACGCGGTCATGGTTTGAAACATGGATACCGTAAAATTGGTCGCCCGGCTGGCTGTTCTCTGCGAGTTCCTTCGTCGAGATGTTGAAAGCCCGTGCGGTGAAGGCCTTGTTGATCGCGATGTTGATCGAGCCGATCCAGGCGTTGTCCATGCGGATGTGGGAAATGAGGTTGGCGCCTTCATCGACCACCGCGATGTTCATGGGCTGGCCGATCTCGATGGCCTTCTTTTCGGCAGCGTCAATAATGCGGCGAGCATCGGCGAGTTTCAGCATGGTGACTCCTGTTTGTCGATCAATAGATGACAGTGTCCATATATATGCCTCAGCTCTCCGCACAACATTGCGACACTTGTTATGGAAGCATCGGTAGCGTTATGGAGAGGCGAGCAAAGCAGGGACTTGAGCGTGACAGACGACGGCGATTACGAAACCGCACCGCAGAGGTTAAACCGCGTAAGGGATGAAATCGTTGCTGCCGCGAAGGCGGCGAAGCGCTCTCCGGACGATGTCGAGCTGGTTGCGGTTTCAAAGACTTTCGATATCGACGCGGTGCGCCCCGTGCTCGCAGCCGGTCAGCGCGTCTTCGGTGAAAATCGCGTGCAGGAAGCCGAGCGCAAATGGCCGATCCTGAAGTCTGAGTTTTCAGAAGTCGAACTGCACCTCATTGGCCCGTTGCAATCCAACAAGGCCAAGGACGCGGTAGCGTTATTCGACGCCATTCATACGGTGGATCGCGAGAAGATTGCGCGCGCGATCGCGAATGAAATTTCACATCAGCAACGAGCGCTCAAGCTCTTCATACAAGTCAATACCGGAGAAGAGCCGCAGAAGGCTGGCGTCATGCCGCGCGAGGCGCGAGCGTTCGTCGATTTCTGTATGGGAGAATTGAAGCTTCCGATCGTCGGGCTGATGTGCATTCCGCCCGTGGATGAAGAACCGGCGGTGCATTTCGCGTTTCTTGCGAAGCTTGCGAAAGAGGCCGGTCTCAACGGTCTCAGTATGGGCATGAGTGGTGATTTCGAGGCTGCGATCGCCTTCGGCGCAACGCATGTCCGTGTCGGAAGCGCTATTTTTGGGCAACGATAGCAACTTGAGCATACGCGAATACCTTCACGGCATCCGTTGACTTCAAGGGGCAGCGTCCGATAAGCGCGTTACTCATGATTTTGAGCACCTATTGATACGGACAAATCGGGGGCAGGCGGTTTGATCGATCTGGAAAGCCCGCCGTCAGATCCACGCGTGGATCGCGTTGTCGTTTGCGTTTGCACCAAAGATCGTCCGACAATGTTTCGTCGATGTTTCGAGTCCCTCCTTCGTCAGAGGGTTTCGGACGGATCCCTCGATCTTCATTTGCTCGTCGTTGATAATTCCGCTCAAGGGGCTGAGCGCGAAACCATAAGGCAATACGCGAACGCGCCGTTGCCTGTTGGTTACGTTCACGAGCCGCAGGCTGGCATACCGTTCGCGCGCAATGCTGCTTTACGCGCCATCGCGCTTATATCTCCGGATTGGATTGCATTCATTGACGACGATGAGATCGCACCGAGGGATTGGATCACTCGTCTGCACGCGATCGCGGTGCATTGCGGGGCAGATGTCGCTTCGGGGACGCTCATTCAATTATCGACGTCCGCCGAGACGGAGCGGGCGGCGGATGCGTGGCGTGCAGAAATGTCTTTCACCCCGGTCATGTGGCGGAAAACTTGTGCCACCAGCAACGTCATGTTTCGCGCCTGGCTCGTCAATGAGCCGTGTTCGTTGCGATTCGACGAAGCTATGCTCCACGGTGGCAGCGATACAGAATTTTTCATGAGAGCCAAATTAAAGGGCGCTCGCATTGCATACGTCAAGGACGCCCCTGTTTTTGAAGAGTACCCGCCGGAACGACAAACCTTCAGCTATCAATGCAGCCGCGCGTTCAGGGTGGGGGCAACGTATAACTATCGGCATCGGAAGAATTTGGGGACTCTGGTCGGTCTTTCGGTGGCGTTTGGCCGGGCGGCATATAAGGCGTTGGAGGCGGGAGTGGGCGTCGTTCGTGCGATCGCCGTTTTTCCGTTCTCACGCGAGGCTTCCGCTCGCCATATCAAGCGCAGTGCGCGCAGCGCTGTCTTTGCGTTCGGGTGCATAGGTCCTGTTTTCGGGATAAATACGAACAGGTACTGGTGATTAACTCGGCGCTCGAATCGTGCCAGTTGCCCACTGCATTTTTTGTCATTGCCGCATCCTTCCAGGAACGTGGTGCTAGGCTCCTTCGCTGATTCGGCTGCGTATCTGCGTCGACACGCGATAGGGGCTCCATATGACCGCGTCTGCTCAGAAAAAAGATCCGATCGAGGCTGAAGCCAATGCGGCTGCGGCCGAAGCTGCCCGCGACACGCGAGCAGAAATTCTAGAGCAGGGCACGGATGATAAGGCGGCCAAGGGTGCTGTCTCAAAGCCTACCAAAGCGGAAAAAGGCGCCGCCACCGATGCCCGCAAGAAATGGCACGATTTCGAGGTTCACGTATGGCTGACGAACCTCAACTCGATCGAGTTCGGCCCATGGAAGCGCGAGCGTAATCGCGGCAAGTCGCGCCAATTCACGACGGACATGGATATCTTTGCCGAGGTTGTCGAGAACGGCGTGCGCACCGGTGTTCTAGGGTACCGCAAGGAGCTCTGGAAAGACGCGTCCGGCATGGACAAGCGGCTTGTGTTCAAGCTGTTCTCGGACACGCTGAATTGGAAGGCGAGCATGGACATGATGCTCGGCCGCTCGATTCAACAAACGCTCGCCGCTCACGGTCTTCCGGTGACGACCTATTCGATCAATACCAGCGAAGACGATTATCTCGTCTATCTCGAACGCTCGGCGCACAAGTGGCCGTTGCTGCCCGAGAACTTCTCGTTCTTCCTGATGGAGGGCGGTGAGCCGAAATTCTATCGGTTCCGCCGGGATTTCATCAATCTTGGTGGTGACTACACGCTCATCGATCAGCATGGCGATCATGTTGGCCACATCGACGGCGCCATTCTGACGATTGGCGGCAAATGGCGCTGCAAGGTGCGCGGCGATCACGCCGATCCGCGTCTCATTCAGGTGATGAAGATGTTTACGGGCATGATCGCTTTCAATCGTCAGGCCCGGCGGCATGTGAAGAGTCTCGCGCGGGACATCCACGACGGGCGCATCAAGCCCGACATTCAGCGCCAGGAAGCCGACCTCTACATGAATCCGCGACGCATTCGTTGAGGCCATTCGTTAGCAATCTTGATCATCATGCCTGCAAGTTAGGCAGCGACGGACGAGTTTTGCCAATTTGATGGGCGCGGCGCTCGATGAAGAGCAGCCTCGCATTGCGCGCAATGTTTTGATCCGCCGAACATTTTTTGCAAATTCGACGCTTGGCATAATTCTTGATCACCCTGCCCGCCTACTCGGCTGACGGCTCAGCATTCTGGCTGTTGCTTTGAAGCCGAGCATGAAAAACAGGCAAGGGGGGCACGGGGTGGAACAACAGCAGGGTGCTGACGTCTTTTTCCTATTGATGGGTGCAATTCTCGTATTCGCGATGCACGGAGGGTTCGCGTTTCTCGAGGTCGGAACGGTCCGGCACAAAAATCAGGTCAACGCGCTCGTCAAAATTATCGTCGATTTCGCGATCTCGACGACGGTCTACTTCGCGATCGGATACACTCTGTCTTATGGCATCGCATTTTTTGCTGCGGCTCAGACGATCAGTGCCGGCCAGGGATACGAGCTCGTCAAATTCTTCTTCCTTGCGACGTTCGCGGCAGCAGTTCCGGCGATCATTTCCGGCGGTATCGCGGAGCGGGCACGGTTCCTGCCGCAATGTGCGGCGACAGCTCTGATGATCGGTCTCGCGTATCCGCTGATCGAAGGCACGTTGTGGAATGGGAACTTCGGACTTCAGGATCATCTCTTCGCACGGCTTCTCGGAGCGCCATTCAAGGACTTCGCTGGCTCGATCGTCGTGCATGCCTTTGGCGGATGGGCAGCGTTTGCAGCGGTTCGTCAACTTGGACCTCGCATCGGGCGGTATGACCGTTCGCGGCCGATGAGTCCGCCGCCGTCTTCGATCCCCTGGCTTGCGATGGGTTCATGGTTTCTGTGCATCGGCTGGTTCGGCTTCAACGTCATGAGCGCACAAAATCTCCGAGCCGAATCGGGATTGGTCGCCATCAACTCGCTGATGGCGATGTGCGGGGGCATCCTTGCGGCGCTGCTCGCGGGCCGAAACGATCCGGGTTTTGTACATAACGGCGCCTTGGCCGGCTTGGTCGCGATATGTGCCGGTTCCAGCATCATGCACCCGATCGGGGCTTTCATCACTGGCGCAATCGCCGGCAGTTTGTTCGTCACGATGTTTCAGGTTTCCACCAACAAGTGGCAGATCGACGATGTTCTCGGCGTCTGGGCACTGCACGGACTGTGCGGTCTATGGGGCGGCATCGCCTGCGGGATCTTCGGACTGGCTGCGCTAGGCGGCATGGGCGGCGTTACGTTCCAATCTCAATTGGTGGGATCGATCCTTGGGGCCGCTTTCGGGTTCGTCGCTGGAACGATCGTCTATTGGATCGTCGATTCAGCGTTCGGATTGCGCTTGTCGCCCGACGACGAACGGCGTGGGGCCGATATCTCAATTCATAAGATCAGCGCCAATCCCGAAGACGACGTGCGCCTGGGACGTCTCTAGGCACGCGATGTCCGGCGGGCGATGTGCAGCCCGCCGGATCCAGCATGGTTTAATAAACGGCTGGAACGTACATGTCGTCCGGCACCGGCTCGCGGAGATAATCGGGATTGTGCACGCGACCCGGAAGGATGACCGGAGCGCGCGGAACTTCGTCATACGGAATTTGCGTCAGCAGGTGGCTGATGCAGTTGAGCCGCGCCCGCTTCTTGTCGTCGGCGTGCACAATCCACCATGGCGCCTCGGGGATATGCGTGCGCTCGAGCATCGCCTCTTTGGCCTTTGTGTAGGCTTCCCAGCGCCGCCTGGACTCGAGATCCATCGGCGACAGCTTCCATTGCTTGATCGGATCGTGGATGCGCATCTGAAAGCGCAGATGCTGCTCGTCATCGGAGATCGAGAACCAATACTTGATCAGCGTGATGCCTGAGCGAACAAGCATCTTCTCGAATTCGGGCACGGTGCGGAAGAATTCTTCAACGTCCGATTCCGAGCAGAAGCCCATGACGCGTTCGACGCCGGCGCGATTGTACCAAGAACGATCGAATAGCACCATTTCGCCGCCCGCCGGAAGATGCGGAACGTAGCGTTGAAAATACCATTGCGAACGCTCGCGCTCGCTTGGCGCCGGTAGCGCTACGACGCGTACGACGCGGGGATTGAGGCGTTGAGTAATGCGTTTGATGACGCCGCCTTTGCCGGCACCATCGCGGCCTTCGAAGAGAACCACGACTTTCAGTTTCTGATTTACCACCCAGTCTTGCAGCTTGATCAGTTCACGCTGCAAACGGAACAGCTCCCTGAAATAGAAGCGCCGGTCTAGCAGGCCTTCTTCACTGGCGGTAGTGTCGCCGTCGAGCAGCCGCTGCAGCCGCTCGTCGTCCATTTCCATTTCGAGCTCTTCGTCGAAACTGTCGGCAATTTCGGCTTCGATGCGGGATGCCGCCATACCGTCGTGTTTGTCCTGTTCGTCGATCATGTCTCGTTCCTATGGCGTTTCGTCGGCGAATGTCGTCATAGACACGCGAGCCCGCGACAGGCCTATGACAGCCTTAGCCATTGCAGCGCTTCGAAAGTTTCTGGTCTGCGTTACACCGGCGAGGGGTTGCGCTCGGGGAAGCCGGACTGATGCCAATATGGGTAGGGTTTCGTCGTTTTGCTGGCGGCGTCGAGCTTGGCGATTTGCTCCTGCGTCAGGCTCCAGCCGATGGCGCCGAGATTATCCTTGAGCTGTTTTTCGTCACGCGCACCGATGATGACGCTGGAAACCGTCGGGCGATGAAACAGCCAGTTGAGCGCGATCTGCGGGACGGATTTGTCTGTCTCTTTCGCGACGTCTTCGAGCGCGTCGACGACGCGGAAAAGGAGCTCGTTATCAACGGGCGGTCCTTTATCTGCCGTCGTATGAAGTCGGCTTGTTTGCGGCAGCGGCTGGCCGCGACGGATCTTGCCGGTCAAACGCCCCCAGCCAAGGGGACTCCAGATCAGCGCGCCGACACCTTGATCCAGTCCGAGCGGCATCAACTCCCACTCATAGTCGCGACCGATCAGCGAATAATACGTCTGGTTGGCGACATAGCGCGGGTAGCCGTAGCGATCGGCGACGGCGAGTGATTTCATTAGATGCCAGCCTGAGAAATTCGAAACGCCGACGTAACGAATCTTTCCGGCGCGTACCAATTGGTCGAGCGTTGCGAGTGCTTCCTCCGGCGGCGTCATCGCGTCGAAGCCGTGGAGATGAAAAACGTCGATGTGATCCGTCTGCAAGCGCTTCAACGCTTCATCACACGATTTCAAAAGATGGAATCGCGACGAACCGACATCATTGGGGCCGCTGCCCAGCCGGAATGTGGCCTTCGTCGAGATCAGAACCTTATCGCGGCGGCCTTTCAATGCTTCGCCGAGCACCTCTTCCGATGCGCCGTTGGAATAGACATCGGCGGTGTCGAACATTGTAACGCCCGCGTCGAGACAAAGGTCAACCATCCGGCGTGCGGCCGTAACATCTGTCGATCCCCAAGCCCGAAAGAACTCGCTCGAACCTCCGAACGTTGCAGCTCCAAGAGAAATAAGTGGAACATTCAATCCGGATGTACCGAGCCGCCGATATTCCATTAACCTTCCTCGGAGAACTGAAATGGCTGATTTCGCGGCACGCGAATGCGGAACATCGCCACACCGTCTTTGATCAAATAGGCATGTAAATCAGAAACAAAAGCGATCACAGAACGGGCGATTCCGTTCGCAATCTTCACAATTTTTTCGCTTATTGGTAGCGATCGGATCATCGGTCTGCTGATTAATTTCTATTAAGCTACGAAAAAACCGCGAGAAATATCCTTACGCGTGCCAGTTGCACACGCCGACGACGATATGTCGCGCGGCGAATCCTCCCTTGTTTCCGCCGCATTACACCGCTCGATGCGCGCCGTTTGTGAAGACAAGTGAGGAGAGTAACAATGCGATTGAGCTTGTTCGCAACGGCGGCACTGCTGGCATTCCTTGTCGGCGTTCCGGCGGTCGAGGCTCATCCGTACAACGGCTACAAGAGTCATCGGATTGAGCGTACGCATGCGAATTGGTCAGCGAAGAGACGGTATTCGAACCGTGGGTATTCGCAGCGATGGGGCCACCGATACACAAGGAACGCATATCGCGGTTCGTACGGGAGGTACGCGTACCGCCAGCATTCCTACAGCAGACATTCCTACAGCAGATATGCCTCTCGGCGGGGAGCTACCCGTCATTATGCCCAGCGGCACACGTATAGCGGCCGCCGTTACGCAGCCGTCGGAGGGCGCCCACGCGCCTGGTGCGGTTGGTGGATGCGCACCCAACTTGGCGGTGGTCCAGAGTACAACCTGGCAGCCAACTGGCGGCATTACGGTCGTCCGAGTGGCCCGCAGGTCGGCGCCGTGGTCGTCTGGCCGCATCACGTCGGCATGATCACGGGACGTGCCGCGAACGGCCAGTGGATCGTGAAGTCCGGCAACGACGGCAACGCCGTGCGCGAGCGACCGATGTCGGTTGCGGGCGCCGTCTTCCGCGCTGGTTAATGTCAGGTGAATAAAAGCCGTTTGGGCAGGCGGACCATTCAGCCTGCCCAAACGAATCTGAAGTTCAATATCGAGTCAGAGGTCGAGCTGGTAGAAGTGCGCAAGCCAGTGGCAACTTTCCGGGAAATCTTTTCGACAAACCCGATCGATGGGAAAGGCATGTGGTAGCCGATCACCGGAAGGCGATCGGTTGAGGCCATGTCGAAAGTGCGCCGTCGCGTGACAGCGCCTTGTTGTTTGTCGACATCGAAGACGCAGTGCCAATCCGGTTGCGCGAGTGAGGTTGGCGTCTCCTACCGCCGTTATCTGTGCTGGCTCAGGATGAGAACGGCGGGCCGTGATGTCGTCGAGGGGAGCAATCTGACCATGGCGGCTCACGGAGCAGGGTATTGCGACGAGGCGCATTTCGCGCACGAGTTTCGCCGGATATTCGGGGCGCCCGCGTCACGCAGCCTCGCGAACGTCCGGTGCTGAGTGCGAACGCGCAAATGAGCGGTCTCTTGCTGCTGCAACCTGCTCCGTAGCCTGCTGCTCGCGATCTCGCTGCTTCAATGCGAGTCGATTGCGATGCGGCGGTAACCTTATCGCAACCCCCAGGCGTCAAGGTTACCGCGGTGGCCTTTGGCCTTGATCCGAGACTGAATCCCAGCGTGCGCGTGCGTAGCCGAGGCGAGGTCTTGCGACGGTCCAAAAATCGCTCGAACGCACGATTTTCGTGCTGCGTTAAAGAAGTACGTTCGCTGAGATGTCGCTCGATACGAGAGGGATCGATCCTCAAAGACTGCTGCCGCAGTCGTTGGAGGACCGGCTTTTAGGCTGGTTAGGCCGCTTCGGCGGAGCCTTTCTGCTTGCCTCGACGGTCCTTGTCTGGGCGAGTCTCGTGTCCTGGTCGGCGCTCGATCCGAGCCTCACCCACACGACGACGGTTCCAGCCCGCAATTTCGCCGGCCCTGTCGGCGCGATCATTTCCGATCTCTTGTTCCAGACGTTGGGATTCGCAGCCGTGGTGGCGCTGATTGCGCCGTTCGTCTGGAGCCTCGAATTGCTCCGGACCGAGCATGTCGCGGGCGGACGTTCGAAGCTCGGCTTCTATCCCATTTCCGTTCTGACCTTTGCCGGTTCGATCTCGGCGCTTCCCGTTTTCGAAGGCTGGCCGTTGCGGCATGGCTACGGCGGATTGCTTGGCGATTCCCTGCTGCATCTCGCAACCAAGGTCTTCAGCGTTCTCAACGATGAGCGCGCGCCCGTTGCCGCCGGGCTCGTTCTTGCTGCGGCAGCTATTCAGATGTCGGGCAAGGCGATGGGCTTCGAAGCTGAAGCCATGGTTCGGGCGGCCTTCAGATCATTCGGTGGCGCGTTCCGCCATGCGATGACGAAACCACATGGCGAAACCATCAGGACGGCGCCGGCGCGTGCGGCGACGACTGCAACCGGCTTGTGGGCGAGGCTCCGCGGAGCGAAGGCTGAGGATCAGCAGGCTTACACATCGCTCGAAGCTTTTGGCACGCCGCAACCGGCGGAGCCGAGCCTTAGCCATGCTCCCGATGCCTTCGGCCATCTTGAGATTGAAAGCCCGGACGGCGATCTCCGTGGCGGCGATCGGCAATTCGCGGCGCATACGCTTCGGATGCCGGCAGCACTTCGCGCTCCGGAGCGGCGGGGTGATACGCCTCCTGTTCAGGGCGCTGTCGAAGAAGTGCCTATCGACGATGCCGTCGAGCCCCTCTACGACTTCGACGACAATATCGAAGATTCAAGCCGTGCGATTGCAGCGCGCTTTGCCCCGGCGTCGGGCAAGATTCAGGTGCCATCTTCTCCGCCGCCGCGGCCGGCCGAAGTCGCGGCTTCGGCTCCTTCTCCAGAGCCCGCTTCGACGCCCGTCGCGAAAGTCGCGAACAGTCTGCTCGGTGGCCTTCGAAACCGCGCCGTGCCGCAATGGAAGCGTCCGTCGCTTAACGTATTCAAGCGTCCGTCGGCTTCCAAGCCGCATCCAGAGCTGTCGCAAACGGTCATGCGCGGCAATGCGCGTTTGTTAGAAGATGTGCTCGCCGACTTCGGTGTCAAAGGCGAGGTCAAGGATATTCGGCCGGGCCCGGTCGTCACGCTTTATGAATTCGAACCGTCACGCGGCACGAAGTCGTCGCGCATCATCGGACTTGCGGAAGACATCGCCCGGTCGATGAGCCTCGCGAGCGTGCGCGCCGCCGTCGTTCCGGGACGCAATGCCATCGGCCTCGAATTGCCGAACGCGCGGCGCGAAACCGTTCTGCTGCGTGAGATACTCGAAGCGGACCCCTTCAAGTCGGATGGTCTGGCGTTGCCGATTGGACTCGGCAAGTCGATTGGCGGCGAACCGGTCGTCGCCGACCTCGCGCGAATGCCGCATCTTCTCGTGGCCGGTACGACGGGCTCGGGCAAGTCGGTCGGCATCAACGCGATGGTGCTATCGCTGCTTTACCGGCATTCGCCGGACGATTGCCGGATGCTGATGATCGATCCGAAGATGCTGGAGCTGTCCGTCTATAACGGCATCCCGCATCTTCTGACGCCGGTGATTACCGATCCGCACAAAGCCGTCGCCGCCTTGAATTGGGCTGTGCGCGAAATGGAAGAGCGCTACAAGCAGATGGCTGCGCTTTCGGTCCGCAACATCGACGTGTTCAACAATCGCGTGCGCAATGCCAAGAAGCGCGGTGAAATTCTCTCGCGGCGTGTGCAGACGGGCTTCGACAAATCCGGACAGGCGCGCTTCGAGACGCAGAAAATGGATCTTGAGCCGCTGCCACGCATCGTTTTGATCGTCGACGAGTTCGCAGATCTGATGATCGTTGCAGGCCGGGAGGTCGAAGCGTCGGTCCAGCGTCTCGCACAAATGGCGCGCGCCGCCGGCATTCACTTGATCATGGCGACGCAGCGTCCGTCGGTTGACATCATCACCGGCACGATCAAGGCCAATTTCCCGACGCGCATTTCGTTCAAGGTCACGTCGAAAATCGACAGTCGCACGATCTTGAACGAGCAGGGGGCCGAACAGCTCCTCGGTCAGGGCGATATGCTTTATTCAACTGGCGCTGGGCAGTGCGTGCGCGTGCATGGTGCCTACGTTTCGGATGAGGAAGTCGTTGCGTTCGCCGATGCGCTGAGGCAAGAGGGCGCTCCGAATTATATTGAAGGCATTACGGATGCGCCGCCGCCGTCGGAGCCTGCGCATGGCGGCACAGGGACCGGGGAAGAAGATCTTTATGATCGCGCGGTCGCTATCGTGATGCGGGACGGCAAAGCTTCGACAAGCTACATCCAGCGCCGTCTTTCGATCGGCTACAACCGTGCCGCGGATCTGATCGAGCGCATGGAGCGGGAAGGGCTGATCTCAGCTGCGAACGGCGTCGGCAAGCGGGAAATTCTGGTGCCGCGTGGAAGTGGCGCCGATGCTGCTGCATAACATCTGAGCATAACTCGTCCAACCGATGTTGCCGCTGGAGCTTGCGATCCCCATAGAGAGCGCATTACCCATAGGCTGTATCGATTCGCCAAGTTCTGGACGCAATCTTTGTCGAAACGAGTAATCTGCGGATGGAGCCCGTAGGGCTTCGGGGCTCTGGGGGGCCACCGATGGGGAGACATATGAGGGATTTCCAGCGCCTTTTGGCGGCTGCAGCGGTTTTCACGTTCGCATTCGGTGGTCAAGTCTTCAGCCAGGAAGCAGACGCTGACGGTCCGGCCGATAGCATCGCAAATCCGATTGCGACGAAGGGCAAGCCGTCGGTCAAAGGTTGGACTGGGCAAGTCGAGCCGACCAACACCGACGGCAGCGTCGTGCTGGATGACGCGCAGACAAAGATTGTGAAGCGCGTCAGCGATTACTTTGAATCGGTCCAGGGTCTGAAGGGCGCATTCGTTCAGATCGATCCCGACAACAAGCGCATGAGGGGCAAGTTTTTCGTGAAGCGGCCCGGCCGGTTCCGCTTCGATTACGCGCTGCCCTCCAAACAGATCATCGTTTCAGACGGCGAGAATCTCGCCATCCAGGATCTCGATTTGAATAACGAAGATCGCGTATCGCTCGATCAGACGCCGTTCCGCATGCTGCTGCGCAAGGATGTCGATCTCTTGCGGGACGCAAAGATTACCGAGGTGCAGCAGGCCGACGATTTGATCGTGCTGGGCCTTGAGGATAAGGATCCGGACGCGCCCGGGAAGATCAAGCTCTACTTGGCGACGAAGCCGAGCATGGAATTGAAAGAATGGGTGACTACGGACGCGCAGGGTCTGAACACGCGCGTCGAGCTCTCGGGACTAGAAAAAAGCGACGATCTAGATAGTAATTTGTTTAAAATTCAAGCACTTGGACCACATCGCACGACACCGAACTGAAGATTTTCGTGGTGAATCAGTGTGTTGCGTATTTGCCCGAGGCAATGCGCATCCTGTGGATATTATTAGCTGTCACTTCACATTTTCGTGAAGGGCTCGCGCGGCCTCTATTGAATTTCCGGTCTTTGCGCTTAACTCACAGACATGCAGGTGGCGTCACCCTGTATTCGGTAGTGCCCCCCGTCTAGCCGAAGACGCCGCCTCTGGTATCGGTTTCCCTCCCGATGCCGAGCGCGTTAAGCGCATAGCGCCCAGTCCCTCCCCCCGGGACTGGGCGCACTCTTTTGTGGCCCATGTTTCGGCGCTCAGCCTCGGCGATTTTGCTTATTGCACAACGCGAGCTTTCGCACGTTGCTCAAGCGCAAGTTGCGCATCTAAAGCTTTCGCCGCAATCACGGATCCTGAGAGCAACTCATCGACCGTAAGCAAATCGCTGGCTATCGCATGCAGCCGCTTCAGAATGAGCGACGAGAAATGCGCAGCCAAACCGGCGTCTTCCTGTATCAACTCGTGCATCTTCTCGCGAGAGATTTTCAAAGCCTTCACTTGATCTCTCGCGATGATTGTCGTTGGATGCACGACTTCAACCAGCATTGCGAGTTCTGCCACCATCGATCCTTCGGGCAGAAATTCTTCGCGCGTCTTTTTTCCGTCGACAGTGCGCCGGACGCACGTTCCCGAAACGATCAGGATTGCGGCATTGCCCGGCTGGTCCTCTGCCGCGATGATCTCGCCGGGCCGATAGACGATGCGCTCGGCGCGGCGAGCGATCTCGCTGATCTGCAGCGGCTTGAGGTCGCGAAAGAGCGGTAACGACAGAAAAGGTTTGACGAGGGCATCGATAGCCATCGGTCCATTCGCAAGATCAACAATTCCATAATGGGACCGATAGTCGACGCGTCCATGCCGCCATGCTGACGGCAACGCCTTTCAATACATGAATTCCGCCACCGCTGAACGTCGTAAGCGCATCGGCCGGCATGTGCCTGTGGATGGGTGGAAATGATGCAACGGTGCGCTGTCAGTTATTTCAAGGCGCTAGTTTGTAGCCACCGCTTTCAGTGATCAAAAGCTCAGCGTTTGACGGGTCTTTTTCGATTTTCTGACGCAACCTGTAGATGTGCGTTTCAAGCGTGTGTGTCGTAACGCCGGCGTTGTAGCCCCAGACCTCATGTAGAAGGACATCGCGCGAGACGACTTTGTCTCCCGATCGATAGAGGTATTTGAGGATCGACGTTTCCTTCTCGGTCAGACGAATCTTGCTTCCCGATTGGTCGATCAAAAGTTTGGACGCGGGCTTAAACGTATAGTGGCCGATCGCGAAGACCGCGTCTTCGCTTTGTTCGTGTTGGCGGAGCTGTGCGCGAATGCGCGCCAAAAGCACGGCGAACTTGAACGGCTTCAAAACGTAGTCGTTGGCGCCTGCATCTAGGCCCAGGATCTGGTCGGCATCCGAAGTATTTCCGGTCAGCATCACGATCGGCGTCTTGTAGCCGGACTTGCGCAGAAGCTTCACAGCCTCGCGACCGTCCATGTCGGGCAATCCAACGTCGAAGACCACCAAATCGAAGCGGCCGTTTTTTGCGGCTTCCATGCCCTTGGTTGCTGTGCCGGCTTCATAGACCTCGAATTCGTCGTGCAGCACGAGCTGATCTTTTAAGGACGTGCGCAAATCATCGTCGTCATCGACGAGAAGGACCTTTCGGGCCGTGCTCATGGAGAATGGCTCCAGCATCATTGGACAGCATAAGGGGCGCAGAAGACTAGCATCGCGCGCTGGGGCAACATAGGCTTTGGTGACAAACAGACAAGAGGAATGGGTGGTTCCCCCATGTTGCCAGCGAGGCCGATACAACGGCGGCGGTCATCGGCCAAGCTTGTTGTCAGGGCATTGAACGCGGCGTCGCAACGGGGTTACCTCGTGTTCGGGCCCTTTCGCGTGCCATGCGCGCTTGGGCGCGGCGGCATCAAAGCGCTGAAGCGCGAAGGAGATATGGCAACACCGCGGGGGAGGTTTCGGCTGCGCAGCGTTCTCTACAATTCAGCTAGAGGTCCTCGCCCAGTAACCACTTTAGCACTACGCCCACTCCGCAGAACCGATGGTTGGTGTGACAGTCCGTCCGACCGGAATTACAATCGTCCCGTTTTACTCCCTTATCCGGAAAGCACCGAACATCTTTGGCGTAACGATGGTGTGTACGATGTGATCATCGTGCTCGGCTACAATGACGTGCCGCGTGTGAGAAATCGCGGCAGCGCTATCTTCATGCATCTTGCGCGACCGGGCTTTCCCGCGACCGAGGGATGTGTCGCGTTGCGTGGCGCTGATTTGCGGCGCGTGCTTCAAGTCGTGACGCGTCAAAGCGAAATCATCATCGAAATCTAGCAGCGAATAAAAAGGCCCGGCAGCAGGGATGCGCCGGGCCAAGTTGAGCACGTC
>DASZVX010000093.1:0-27989 GCA_035547255.1 Hyphomicrobium sp. | reverse complement strand
CAGCGCCTTTGAGTGCATCACTCCATGACATGGCGTTACCCTTTCTCTGGCATTGTGAACTGCATTAGGAGCGTCGCGGTACACGGCCGAGCGTCGGGGTTTCTGGTTTCCCAGCTCGTGCGCCGGTCGTCGAAAACGCGTGGTTGAGCGCGTATCCGATATCGAAGGGTCGAATGCATATTACCGAAGCGTGACAGGCGCGTAAACGCAGCGGTAACAGTCGGCCCCCCAGCATGGCTAACATGCGGTGCGGCGCGAGCCCCGGCGCTCCCGAATCCGCTATCGTGACGCCACATGATGATCAAAGTTCAAGGCTAATAGGCGCGGGATGATTACATATCTCCGAAATAATGCCGCAAAGGCACGCGTCTCGGGTCTTTGCGCTCTGAGTCTGGTTGCGTTCGTTTGCATGATCCCTGCGGCCTATGCCGACGAGTGCTTGAACGTCGAAACGAGCAAGGCGCAGCCTGACTTCTCAACCTGCGATACCGACTTGCCCCAGATCGACCTCGATGCAGCGCTCGCCGATCATGCGGCCGTGACGCCTGCAGCATCCGCTGACACGGCGACGCCTTGGATTGCGCAACAGGACAAGGTTATGCCGCTGACGGTCAACTCATCGGATTCGGGTGTGTCGCTTCGCACGAGTCTCGATGATCTTCGCAGCTTCAATACCCGGAAGTTCGAAGTGGATGCGACCGGTGCGCCTGCGCTGCCGAAAGCGGTGAGTACGCCCAATCTCCCCGTCGACATTTGGACCACCGTCGACGTCAACGGCTCTCAGGGCGAGCGAGATCAATCGACCCGCACTGGCCTCGGAGTGGATTACAAACTTTCGCGGTCCGCCCTTGTCGGCGTTTCTGTTGAACGTGGCGACGCGCGCTCGCCCAATACCGCTATGGAACAGGATTCCAAAGCTTCGGCGTACGTCACTTTGCAGGCAACACCGTTGCTCAGTCTCGATGCTCGGACAGAATGGCAGGCGGGCAATGCCGAGTTCGCTGCAGCGAACGGCGCGACTGAAAAAAGCTCGGTGGTTTTGGCACCGAAAATCAATCACTCGTTCGCGCTCGGTGACGGTAAAACAATCTCGCCGTTCCTGACCTACAAGCGCGAATTCGATATGTCGAGCGGGCCGGAAGTCCTCACCACACCCGAACGATCGGCCGGCGCCGGCGTGACGTACAAGGATGCAGACGCCTATACGCTGAGCGTTACGACGGATGTCGATGAGGCGACGGCGAGTGCCCCGCAAAGCGTGAGCAGTAAATTCAAGCTCAGCGTGCCGATCAATTAAGGACTACAGCGGCGCCTTGAAGACGAAGAAGGCGCCCGCAGCAATCAGCGCGAAGCCGACTGCGTGATTGATCGTAATTGCTTCTTTCAGGTAGACGACTGAAAAGACCGCGAAGACGATGAGGGTAATCACTTCCTGCATCGTTTTCAATTCGGCGGCCGAATAAACAGTGTGGCCGTAGCGGTTTGCCGGCACCGCCAAGCAATATTCGAAAAAAGCAATTCCCCAGCTCACCAGCACGACGAGCCATAAAGGCCGGTCGGTGAATTTGAGATGGCCGTACCAGGCCGTGGTCATGAATACGTTCGACATCGTCAAGAGAACGATGGGCAGAATGGATGTCGGGATCATGGATCAATGCGTCCGGAGAACGAGGGAAGATTTTGCGCGGGCGCCAAAACGCATCACGAAGCATCTGGTTCCGAGCAAACCCATTCGCATTTAAAGCGTGGGCGCGTGCTTCTAGCACACGCGCATTCCTAAAGGCAGTCAGAGATCGCGACAGGAACCTCAAATGCGCGCCGCGCGTTGGATAGGTCGGTGAAGCTGATGAGGACTTCAATGGCCGGCAGCATTCAGGAAACCGTTCCGGACGTCCTTAAGACGCTTTGGAATCTTGAGAACGAATTGCGCAGCGCCGCTCAAAACAGCGTCATTCTTCGACGTGAGGAAGCGCACAACCATTTGCAGCAAGCGCGGCATCATCTCGACCGGCTTCTCGGACTTTCGAGAAGCTCGTGGGAGGAGATGCAAGGCACGAATTCATCGAATTCCACGATCACAGCGGACGATAACAAATTCTGAGGAGACCACTATGGCACGCGATATCATTCTTTGGCTGGCGGGCGTTCCGCTGATCGTCATCATCGGACTGCACTTGTTTGGGTTCCTGCACTAGAACTCGCCCACGCCTGCAGACCCGGAGTTCCACTCCGGGTTTTCTTTTTTGGTCGAGGTGAACCGGTTGGGAAGAAAGATTCAAGGAGGGAAGGGATTTCAACTCGTCAACCAATGTCGGAGTCATCGCTTTCGTTTCGCGCCAACATGACTGCGACGTGGCGATTCAGAGCGTCCGCGACGAGTGTCGGCACGAGGGCAGGACCTATCGGTCCCTGAGCGGCATTGTAAGCGGACTTCATTTCACCGCGGCTGTCCCATACGACGAGGGCGAAGCCCGCGACGTCTCCCAATTCAGTGATAGCGCTAAAGCATTTTTCGAGAAGTTCTTTGCGTAGCTCTACCAAGTCCTTCGCAGCGCGCTGCTGCCGTTCCGAAACAAGATTAACGACTGCGGCCATTATGGATTCCTCTCGCCGGGTTTCGATCTGATAACTCGGCAGCGTCGAAGAGAGTTCGCATGCTGAAATTTCCGGCCTAATTCGCTTCCTTCGACGACGGTTACGCGTGGAACAGCCATAACCATGCGGGTCGCGTACGCCTTTCTCAACAGCAGCTCCAACGTGAGCTTCGAGAGAGAGCGGAGACGAGACCATGCTACCGAACGGATCTTTGAAGGCGATCAGAGCGGTGCTGACATCAGCGCTGGCCCTCGGCGGTGCTGCGGTCACGGCAAACGATGCCTTGGCCGTCAGCCTGAGCGTTCAACTCGCTTGTGCCAGCGATTACTACGCACATTGCAGCGCCTATAGCCCCGATAGTCCGCAGGTCCGTTCGTGCATGCGCGCCGTTGGAAACGGTCTTTCGAAACGTTGCGTCAACGCGCTCGTGGCGGCTGGAGAAGTCTCGTCCGTAGAAGTTGCACGTCGCCGTGGAGCTGCCAAAACCGCCGCGAAATAGCCGTTCCGAGGCTTCGTTTCTCTTTTGAACGTGGGTCAGGGCGCGAGCCGCTGGCCCGCATTTCGTTTTGAGCCGCTTAGCGTTGCAACCAACGCGATGACCTCAGCGTTGCACCTAGAGCTCAACAAGGAGTGGCCCATGGCATCGTCATCATCATCGTCGTACGGATCATCCGACTCAGTCGAAGACATCAAGAGTCGAGCCCGGCAGACCATCGACGCCGCGAGCGAAGCTGCGGGAGACGCGAAACAGCAGGTCGACGAAATGGCCGGCAACGTCAAGGGCGCTATCGACCGCTCCGTCAAAGAACAGCCGCTGACGACACTCCTCGTCGCAGCCGCGGTCGGCTTCGTGATCGGCGCATTGTGGAAGTCTTGAATTGTGGTCTTGCCCGCCGCGCCAGCTTGTCAGCTATCGGCGGACGAACCCTTTTTGGTTGCCGAAAGGTCGGCCGGAACACCGGCTTTTCGGCGTAGTTCGCCGCTGTAGAGATCGGCGGCCGCCATTCCGACTTCGCGAATATATGCGCGTGTCAGCCGCGTCGTGACCGAGCCTTTCACCCACTGCAAAATGGATTTCGATAGCCGTTCGCGCATTTCGTAGGTCACCGCGGTTGCGGGATTGAAAACGCGCGCAATGCGCCAGATCGACCAGGCCCGTTCGGCCGCACCATAGATGCCACGCCAGCGATAGATCTGCGCGAACTGTGCGACGGTGAGGCGGCTGCCGAGTGGAATGATGCCCTCGAAAATCGGTCGTAGCCTGCCGCTTACCTGCTCGATCAGTGTCAGTGCTTCGGGGACAGTGAAGCGCAGCATCGGATCGGCGCGATCGGGATGATAAACTTTGGCGACCGTCTCGACTGTTTTCAGGCCGCTGTTCAAAGCGTCATTCCACGATGCGATGGCTTCGGGCGACGTGCTCTTCGCAAGAGCCTCCACCGCGGCGGCTGCCTTTTTGCGCAGCGGATCATCATCGAGCCGAAGGGTCGTGACCTGGAGGTCGGCGTTGATCGGAGCCGGCTGCTCAGAGCCGAGGGTCATGCGTTCAAAGATGTAAGCGATGAGGGTGCAGGCGAGTGTCGCCAATGCCCAATGTATCAAAAATCCGTGCTGCCAAAGCCAAAGACTGCCAAGCGGGATAAGCGCGACCGTTGGCAGGAGAAGCCCAAGGGATATGACGGCGAGGCGTAATGGGGTGAGTGTATCGCTCATGGCGAACCGCTGAGTTTTGAGGTCAGCACCTAAGAACGCCGTGCCTGGCGCCTTGGTTCCGGTTCGACAGTTCAGTCGTTAATTCTTTAACTCCAGCGCCGGTTGGACCACATCCATTGCTCGGGCATTTCGCGAACCCACTCTTCGAATTGGCGGGTCATTTCTGCGGTCGCCGATTTGACGTCTTCGCCGTGGTTGGCGGTGCGTGGAATGCGAAGCTCCTTGAGCTCGATCTCGAAACGGCTTTCTTTGCCGATGCGCATGCAGCGCGACATCCAGATGCGAGCGCCGGTGCGCCGTGCGATCATCGCCGGAATGGCGACTGTGCGTGCATCCTTGCCGAAGAACGGCACAGGCAGGCCGGTTCCATCATAGAGATCGCAAACGACTCCGAGCCGTCCGCCACGCCGGACGAAATCCATAATTACGCGCGCGGTTTTCTGCGACTCCCCATGGTCTCCTTCAACTTTGCCGCGGCCAAACATGCCGCCTGGATAGAGATCGCGGCGCTGATAGCGCAGATAGCGATCGATATAGGGATTGTTGACCGAACGATAAACACACGCGGGATTCGTGCCGGCGATCGTCAGAGGCCAGATCGCGAGTTCCCAGTTTCCCATGTGCAGCGATGCACCAACGATGGGACCGAGCTTGCTCGCGTAGCGGCGGAAGACTTTCGGGTTCCTGATGGTCAGGCGAGATGGGTCGGCGACGACTTGATCGATGCGCATCGTCTCAGCCATGACACGGCCGAGGTTTTCCCAATGTTCGAGCGCAATCGCTTCACGTTCGGCTTCCGATTTTTCGGGAAAGGCAATACGCAGATTTTTGAGCGCGCGATCATGGCGCTTCGGATTGATGACGGGTGCCAAGCGGCGCCAGCACCACGCGGAAAAGTGCGTTGCGACGTCGAGCGGCACAATGCGAACAATGCCGACGATCAGACGCAGAAGCGCATATTCGAGCCTGAACTGCAGATCGCGCAGCGGCGAGACGGCGACGCCCGAGGACAGTGGTCTATTTCCCTGTGTAAGGATGGATGGGCAAGTCATGCCCGCCGCACAATGGCTCAGTCAAGATCAGGCGGCCGGGATTTCCCCGCTTCCCTGCAATGACTGCATAAGCGAAGGACGCCCCATACTCGGCATGACACCTTCGCGCATCACGCGGGCCCGCAATTGGCGGCTTGCTGCGAGGGCGAAAAGTCCGAACCCTCGCGCAAGATGAACGCCCGGAATCGAGGAGAGGAGCGACCGATTGAGCAGGTCGACCGCAAAGACGCGAAAGGCGACATCGCTGCGCCTGAGACGGTCGTAGTTCGAGAGCACCGCTTCTCCGCCGATATCCTCCCCAGCGCGTATGGCCTCGCCAGCGACCTCTGCAATCGTAGCGGCGTCGCGGAATCCGAGGTTCAAGCCTTGCGCGCCGATGGGCGGAATGACGTGGGCCGCCTCTCCGACGAGCGCGACGCGTGACTGGCCAAGTGTGGAAGCCGTGCGTCCGGACAAGGGATATGTGCGTCTTGGCGTAAAGTCTGACAGACTGCCGAGCAGCGCGCCGACATGTGCAGCCAGCTCATGGCTGAAGCTCTCATCGTCGAGGGCGATGAGGCGCTTGGCTTCTTCTGGTGCCTCGACCCAAACAAGGCTTGATGTGTCGCCGGGGCCGGGAACGACGGTCAGCGGTCCCGTCGGTCGATGCAACTCGGTCGAGACGCCACGGTGAGGGCGAGAGTGCGCGAATGTCGTGACGACCGCGGCCTGCGTGTAAGACCAGCCCGACGTCTGGATGCCCGCAGCAGCTCGTGTCGGTGATTCGCGCCCATCGGCTGCCACGAGCAGGCGGGCCTTGATCTCGAGTCCGCTATTTGTGGACAATATCGCGTGCGTGCCGGCCAGATCGGATACCGTCGCCTTCGGATCGATCAGCCGTGTCATCAGCGGGTGCGGTGCGGCCTCAAGCGCGGAGGTCAAGACTGCGTTGGGAACATTATAGCCAAACGCGGGGAGACCGATCTCCGAAGCTTCAAAGACGACCTCTGGCGCGCGGACAAGAGCGCCCGTCGCATCAACCAGGCGTATGGCCGTCAACGGTGCCGACGCCGATTCGATCCTCTCCCAGACTCCGAGCCTTTTCAGCAGGTTGATGGAACCGTCGAGAAGCGCCGCCGTGCGGCCGTCGCGAGCATCGGCTTGCGGTCCAACAACCGTTGTCCGCAGCCCCATCCACGCACAAGCGAGACCAGCGGCGAGGCCCGCGGGGCCTGCGCCGACAACTGCAACATCGAAAGTCGTTTCGTGATTCACAAGCCAAGCCCTCTTTCTGTGTCCATTGAAGCACAGAAGGTATTGAAAAAACTACCTGTTGTAGCCCTGCAACCGCACGGAGCCCCAACTGTCACGCACCTGTTAACTGGGCATGCTTTGCAGTGGGCAAGGCGCTGATGACGAGATTTAACTCTCAGAGCGCGATGGCAGGAATGTCCGGCGCGCTAGGGGATTGTGTGCCGTTCTCGTTGGGGTTGTAAAAACAGAGGGGCACCGATGAAATCGGTATTCATATTGTCTAGTAGCCGCATTGCATTGTTGGCGGCGTTCGGACTTGCGATTGGCGTTACGCAAGCTTCAGCCGCGGATCTCGGCGGCAATTGCTGTGCGGATCTCGAAGAGCGTATTGCTGAGCTCGAAGCAACGACGGCCCGCAAAGGCAATCGGAAGGTTTCGTTGACGGTTTCGGGATGGGTCAGCGAAGGTATCTTCGCGTGGGATGATGGCACTGAGAGCAAAGCTTACGTGGGCACGAACTCACTTGAGCAGTCTCGCGTTCGCTTCGTCGGCGAAGCGCAGATCATGCCTGGATATTCCGCCGGTTATACGCTCGAAATCGGTACGCAAGGCAATCCGTCGAACAAGTTCGACCAGATTGGGCCTGGCAATGGCACAGGCAGCGGCGCGCCCAATACGTTGCTCGTCCGAAAGAGCAACTGGTGGCTGAAGAGCAAAGACTACGGCAAGCTCACCGTCGGTATGGAAGGCACCGCGACCTACCATCTGCTCGACGATGCCGATGGCACGAATACCCGTAACTATTCAGACGCGCAGGCTGCCGCCGTTTATCAAGGCGCCTTCTTCCTGCGCAGCAATGGTCAGTCGGTCGGCAATCCGACTTTCGGGAAGGGATTGCGCTGGAACGACATCCTGCGCGGCGTCGACAACGGAACGCCAGGCCAGAACGGCCGCAGGAATATCGTTCGCTACGATTCGCCGAGCATCGCCGGATTTGTCTTGACGGCCTCTTGGGGTGAAAGCGATCAGACCGGCGTGTCTTTGACCTACAAGCAAAAATGGGGCGATTTCAACATTCTCGCCCGGGGTGGCTGGGAGAAAAGCACAGACGAGGATTTGACCGGCTGCGCGCCATTCAGTGCAACTGGTGCCACCAATCAGAACTGCGAATGGTTTGGTGGTGGCGCAACCATCATGCATGCTCCGACGGGCCTCTATGTCTACGGCGCCTACGGTCAGACCCTCGATCATGGGGTTCAGGCGATTTCGCCGACTGCTGAAGACACGAGCACGACGTGGTTCATCCAGGGCGGTATCGAGCAGAAGTGGATTACGCTTGGCAAGACGACCGTGTTTGGCGAATACCGGCACGACGACCTGGGATCGAGAACCGGCAAGACGTTGTTGACGGCCAACGATTATGTCCACGATGGCAATGCCGATTTCTGGGCTGCTGGCGTGGTGCAAAATATCGAAAATGCTGCGATGGACGTCTATGTCCAGTATCGGCATGCTGACGGCGATCTGACCAGCTCGGCTGGAGGCTCGGTAAGCCTCGATGCCTTCGACATGGTCATCACCGGCGCACGCATTGAGTTCTGATCGCTCCCTCCCGTCTGCGACAGACCAAGGGGCCGCCTTCGGGCGGCCCCTTTTTTCGTTCCCATGCCTTGAGGCCGTGGAATGGCGTCTTTCCAGCAAAAATCCGCTTGTTAATCTTATGTGTCGCGCCAGCAACATGGCGATGCTACAACAGGAGACCGAGAAACGGCATGCCAGGCATTAAGCTTCGGAAAAGAGCATTGAACTTCCTCGGTCTACCGCGCATCACTAGGCCATGTGCGTGCTTTCGAGGCATTGCGGGGTATTTGTGGGACGACTTGGATTGGTGATTGGCATGATGGTGGCTTTAGCCACCGCTGCGAGCACCGGGGCAATCGCGCTCGACGAGCAGCGTATGTCGGTCCCAAATATGGGGCCGGACGGGCCCAAAGCGCAGGTTCAGGATCAATCCGCCCCAAAGAGCGATGAAGGAACCGAGATTCGCATCCCCGGTCTCGGCAAGCTTGGTACGCTGCCAAAAATGGACTTCGGCCTGGAGCTGCTCTACGGCGCTGCCGAAGACGGCAAGGCGGATCAGAATAGCGAGCCTCCGAGTAACGGCCCGGACGTGCAGCAAGATCTCATGATCCACGGCAGCGTGAAGCATCGCTTCTAGCGCCATCCGCGGCAGTGCGCGTGCCGCGCAAATCTTATGCTCAATATCGTTTCATGATGAGCTTCACTGTTTGAGGCATGACGGGCATCTGGTGCGCGTGCTTTGATGACCCACGACGCGGCCAAAGAAATTTTTGTCGAGCCGCGAACATCTTCCCCATCGAATAACGTCTGAGTTTACCTGCCCTTAAGCCGAGCACGCCATAACGTCATGCTCTTCCACGATCTCCTCCCTCGGAGACTGAAGCAGTGCTGCGTACCACTAGGCCTGACAGGCGAAATAGGCCTCGACATCTCTCACGGCAGATCTTCGTGTTGCTTGCCTGCCTAACGTCGACAGCCTATTTCGTCTATCATGCCCGCTATGGCCGCCATGGCCTCGAGGCTCGCAACCGCCTCATCGAGCGGTCGGCGCTTCTTGATTTCGAGATCAAGGGCCTTGAAACGGTCCGCACGAAACTCCGGCAAGACGTTGCGCTCCTTTCGCCAGAGATCCCCAATTCGGACCTGGTCGAAGAGATCGCGAGAAATGTGCTCGGCTATGTACGAAGCGACGACAAGATCGTCGTCTCGCGCTAGCGCATTTGAGAAATGCGCGGCTTTACGCCGATAGACTTATGCCTGTGCGCGTCCAGCGTCCTTTACGCCCTTGCGATAGGGGGCGGTGCCTATTAAAGCTGCCTCGACCGTCGTATTGCGTGTTGAAGGCCGCTGACTATGAGCAATTTCCAAGAATCCGAACGGGCCCTCGAGCTCGAAATCCCGGATGGCGTTCCGGAAGCCCAGCAGGCCGTCGAGTTGATCCGGGCATGGGTTGCTGACGGTGCGCTGATGGTCACCATCAATGGCGAGGCTCTCGGCGATCAGTTTCAGGACTGGGGGCGTCTCCTGGCCCAGATCGGCCACCACGTTGCGCGCTCGTCTGCGCTCAGCGGCCAGAAGGCCGAGCAGCGGTCTCTCGACGAGATTCGCAAGGGTTTCGGCACCATGCTTCCGGGTAACGCCTCGAAGCTATCTGGGAAGGTCCGCCGCCGTAGCGTGCACTAGCGGAACGCCCTTCGAGCGGCAGTGATTGCGCGCAACTAGCGCTTGCTCTGCGCACGTACGAATCTCCGCATGCGGCTCTTCGTGTTGCGCAAGAGTATCATGTTGTCGCTGTCCACAATTTCACCGCGAGTGACGTCTGTTCACTGGGGACGACATCCCTCGGTCGTCTTGCGGCCGCGGCCACTGCATCCTTAAGCAGGAGGCGTGTGCGCGTTCTGTTGCAGGTTGCAACGTTTTCGGGGGTAGACGATGATAGAAGGCGCAACGGGCAAGATCGCTTTGGCCGTGCTTGCAGCAGGCCTCACGTGCGGATGCGCGGACAATGGAGATTTCAGCCTTTCCACGCAATCGCTCAGTCCCGAGAAGACGGCCGCTAAAACGGACCCGGCGTGTGTTTCGCTTGCGAGCCAGATCAACACGCTGAAGGGCGATGGAACCATCGATCGACTGGAAAAGGCCGCGGACGGCAAGACGGTCAAAGTTTCCGTCAAGCGCTCGGCTCTGCAGAAGCAGGCGGAACTCAACAAAGCCTACGCCGACTTCCAGACCCGTTGCGGTCCGAAAGTTCCGGCACAAGCGACCGCGCAGGCAAGCACCCAACCGGCTGCTGACGCACCGAAGCCGAACTAACGCCGGGAAATTTTGGATGCGATCAAGCTTCTCGGGGGTGCCCTGGGAGGCGTGATCGGCATGTGCCCAAAAAATCAGCGTTTGCACGCGGTGGTGCTCACATCGTGTCGCGTATTTGTAATGCTGCATCGTTGCCACATGGAGGCCATCAGGAGTTGCAAAAGGCAGCTGCGCTATGGTCTTTGATGAGCAGCGCGTATAACTCGGTGGTCGCTGCCATCTATCAAGCCAGTGGGATTGCGGAATGCGGGGTTTTATTGCGGTCGTAATGGTTGCCGCTTCGTCAGCGCTTGTGCAGGGTTGCGGTGGTGCGTCGTCGAACGGCTACCGGGATCCGGGGCCGAGCGCGTTGCCAAGCGGAGAAAGCTGCGATTCCATCCGCGGTCAATTGAACCGACTGGATTCCAAGGGCGTGCCTGCGCAGGTCGAGCGCGCAAGCAGTGGGGGCAGCCTTTCCGCCTCTCAGCGTGCTGACGTTGACAAGTACAATCTGCTGCTCAATCAGTACCTGGGCGCCCGCTGCCACGTTTGAGGGGGCCGTTCGCATCGATCGTGTGTGCCTTCGCCAAGCGCAAGATTGCAACGCTTTCGGAGCCTGACCATGAATGAGCAAACGCGCGATCTTCTTGTTTTCGCGGTTATCGGCATCGTCGCTGGGTTTCTTGCATCTTTCGTCGTCGGCGGTCACGGGCTGATCCGTTATCTCGTGACGGGCATCATCGGTGCGTTCGTTGGCGGCTATCTGTTCAAAGTGCTGGGCGTCGATCTCGGCATCGGCAACGCCTTCCTTTCGCAGGTCGTTACTGCCGCGATCGGCGCGATCATCGTTGTCCTCCTGGCGCGACTCATTGCGTAACGACCGGCGTTGCGCCGCTCGGCCTCATCCACGCCGGTCGCAATGTGCATTATTGCAACTGATCCCGTGACGGGCACGGGTTTGGGCTCCTGCACGGCGTCGGGGTCGCCTACAGCACTGCCAGCATCGTAGCCATGCCATCATTCAGAACCACGCGACACGTTCCCTTTTCAGCCAGCCAGATGTTTGCGCTGGTCGCGGATGTCGAACACTATCCCGAGTTTCTGCCGCTCTGTACCGGCCTTTCCGTGCTCTCGCGGCGTCCGGTCGGCGATGGTGAAGAACTGACTGCGCGCATGAACGTCGGCTACAAGGCGATTACGGAAAGTTTCACGACGCGGGTCGTCACGAAGCCCGGAGAAAGGCGGATCGACGTTAGCTATCTCAACGGGCCATTCAAGCGGCTCGTCAATCACTGGACGTTCACCGACGATGCGGGAGGAACCGGATCTAAGATCGATTTCTTCATCGACTACGAGTTTCGCTCGATGCTGATGGGAGCGCTCGTCGGAGCCATGTTCGATCAGGCATTTCGCCGGTTTGCTGCAGCCTTCGAAGAGCGGGCAGCGCACGTCTATGGAAAACCGAAGCCGAGCGCCGCGGGACACCAATCCTAGCGAACAATCTTTTCGAAGTTCCGTGCGAGCGACAAGCCTTTCAACGTTTCAAGGCCCTTCGCGGCATGGAGTTTGGCGCCTTCGAGATTGGCGCCTGTGACGTCGGCATCGCTCAAATCGGCGTCGGTCAAATCAGCGCCCGATAAGTCTGCACCGGTCAGGTCTGCCCCGGAGAGATCGGCTTCGCGTAGAATGACATCGCGCATCACAGCGCCCTTGAGCACCGCGAAGCTCAAGCGGGTTTGCGTCATGTCGGCTCGCGTCAGCTGAGCGCCCGTGAGGTTTGCTCCTGCGAAATCCGTTCGCCAGATATACTCTATGAAGCCCGACTTGTTGACCGGGGCACACACCGAGTCGGTCAGGTCGGCTCCCGAGAAGTCCGCTCCTGCAAACGTGCCGAAGAATTTTGCACCCCTCAGGGACGCGGATTTGAAGCTCATCGCTTCGGCGGGATTTGGCGTCAGCGATGTGGTCGTCGAGGGGCGCATCAAGCTGGCATGGTCGAGATTGGCACTGTCGAGGCGGGCTCCGATCAGCGTGACGCGATCAAGCATCGCGCCCGAGAGGTTCGTTCTGGAGAGATCGGCGCCGGAAAGGTCGGCTCCAAACAAGTCGGATTTGCTGAGATCGGCATTTTTGAAATTGAGACCTGCAAGATCGAGGCGTCTCAGGTTTTTGCCGCTAAGAGCGGGCCGGCTGCCAGGAGCCGCCTTGAAAAGAAGGCTGGCAACGTCGCGCGCCGTCAGATCTGCGGCGAAGCCGGGATAAACCCAAAAGAACGCTGCTGCGAGCGCGACAAGACACCGAACTGTTCTGAAAACCTGCGCTCGGGCACCCGTCATTCGCTAGCCCTTTCGAGAAGCCTCAATGCTTCGCGGACGGTCGCGATGCGAACGCCTTCACGACCTATATCGCCGAATTCGAAGCGCTGCACGTCCGTCGCCGCTTTTCGGGAAGCAATTCCGATGAAAACTAGACCTACGGGCTTTTCGGGCGTTCCGCCGCCGGGGCCAGCGACGCCGGTGACCGCAACTGCGACGTCGGCGGCGGCTGCCTTCAGACCGCCTTCGGCCATGGCATGAGCAACCTCGGCACTGACGGCACCATGCTTGCGTATCAGTTTGGCGTCGACGCCGACCATCGCCGTCTTGGCCGAATTGGCGTAGGTTACGAAACCCTGATCGAAAACGTCGGACGATCCGGCAATCGATGTGATCGCACCGGCTACGAGCCCGCCCGTGCAACTTTCTGCGGTTGCTACCTTCAGGTGTGCGGCGCGTAGCTTGGCAATGATCCGCCCAGCGCTGTCCAGGATATCGGAGGGAAACACGTACACCTCACGATCGCTAGCGATGGGCCTAGCCCAAATAAAATACGGAGAGTGCTTCGGGCGAAGCACTCTCCGGTAAGCTATCCAGAGAGAGGAGAATGTGCAAACGGCCTGGCTGATCAGGCCGCGGCTAGAACCTCGGCATGTGAAAGCAAGCTGTCGAGGACAATCCGACTGTCGGAACCCATAGCCCCGACCGTCCGCTTCTGCGCATCCTGCCATATCGGGTATGCATCCTTCAGCACGGCCTGACCTTTGGGCGTAAGGTGCAGACCGCGGCCGCGACGACCGGCGGGTGGATCCATGATGATATGGCCAAGCGCCAAAAGGCGCTTCAGATTGCGCGAAAGTGTCGACTTCTCGATGTCGAGTTCGTGTCCGATCTCGACAGCAGTGATGCCGTCACGTGAGGCCAACTGGGCGAGCAGAGTGTACTGGCTCGCCGTGATGCCGAGTGGGCGCAAGGCATCATCGTAGACGCGCGTGACGATGCGCGAAAGTTGACGCACACGGGTCGCGAGGCACATCTCGGCCGTCGTCTCGGCGATGGTGCTAATCGCGGCATCGGCGGGTGGGCGGTCAAGAGTGTGGGGCATGATGTTCATATTGGCTCCCGTATGTGAGCACTTTCGTGTGGTTCGTGGCAATACAACCACTTAACCCCTTTGATGACGCGATTCTGGTAGGTGGGTCAACGATCAAAAGCCGTTGCAAATGCGCATCGAAGCTACTGTCAACCTGATGATATGCCCGATACAACCTAGGCTGGTTGCTTACGGCTTGGCTTCGAGGTGCTCGGCGCGGGCCGCCTCATAGACCTCATGCGCCGCGCCGGCGTTGATGGCTGCGATACCAAGACCGACGATCAGATCGGGCCACCGTGATGCCGTCGCCGCCGTCAGCAGCCCTGCAAGAACGATGGCGACGTTGGCGATGACGTCGTTCCGCGCCGAGAGGAACGCGGCGCGTGTCAGGCTACCACCCGTCGCGCGGAACGGCGCCAAGAGACGCGCACAGATGAAATTGACGGCGAGCGCACCTAGACCGGTCACGGTCAGGGCAACCGGTTCGGGCACGGCGCCGCTCGAAAAATTCTGCCACGCCGTCCATAGGGTCGCGAGCGCGGGAAAGAGAATGATCGCCGCAAGAAGCATTCCGAGCTTTGCGCGCCGCGCAGCCGAAAACCCGAGCCCTGCGAGGATCAGCAGATTGACGGCGCTGTCCTCGAGAAAATCGACGCTATCGGCAAAGAGCGCGACCGAACCGATCGCCAGTGCGACGGCGAACTCGATCCCAAAGTAGGAGAGATTGAGTAGCGCGACGTTGCGGACCGTAATCCGCAGAGCCCGGTTCTGGCTGATATCGGGAAACGCTTCGTCGTCGCTCATCCGCCAGCACTTGATGGAAGCAGGACGCTTGCCGATGCCATCGCAGCGATGCCTTCGCGGCGGCCGGTAAAGCCCATGCTCTCGGTCGTCGTCGCCTTGATGCCGACGCGATCGGTCGAGAGGCCGAGCACCTCACCGATCAGCGCCTGCATTGCAGGACGGTGCGGGCCGATGCGCGGCGCTTCAGCAAGCACGGTGACATCGACGTTGATAATGCGGCCGCCGCGATCCTTCACACGGCGTGCAGCATCTTCGAGAAAGAGATGCGAGGCGGCGCCCTTCCACTTCGGGTCCGAAGGAGGGAAATGCTGGCCGATGTCGCCATCGCCAATGGCGCCGAGCAGCGCATCGGTCAGCGCGTGCAGGATGACGTCGGCGTCGGAATGTCCTTCGAGCTTGTGCGTGTGCGGAATTTTTATGCCGCCAAGCCAGACGTGGTCGCCATCAGTAAAGCGATGGACGTCAAACCCTGTTCCGATGCGCGGTTCCCATGCGTTTTGCGAAGTCATCTGCCGGTCGGCCAATTCCAGATCCTCTGCGGTGGTGAGCTTGATGTTACCCGTGGTGTCCTCGACGATTGCTACGTCGAAGCCGCCCCATTCGGCAATGGCAGCGTCGTCGGTAAATTGGTCGAGACGTTGTTCGGCGGCGTTCCTATGCGCCGCCAGAATCGACGCAAAGCGAAACCCTTGTGGCGTCTGCGCGCGCCAAAGTCCAACGCGCGAGATGGTGTCTTTCACGATGCCCTCGTCCGACGCGCGCTTCAACGTGTCGGTAACGGGCAGTGCAGCAAGCGCCGCGGGTTTATCCCTCAGGACTTCGATGACTTTCGAAATCGTCATTGCAGAAACGAACGGGCGCGCGGCGTCGTGAATGAGCACGATGTCGGGAGGCGATGCGGCGAGGGCTTCAAGGCCGTTCAGCACAGACGCCTGCCGCGTCGCGCCCCCTGTGGCCGGGGGCGAAAGCTTTTTCGCGCTGCCGCTGGCAGCCGCGTACAAGTCGCCGTCGTCTTTGTGAATGACGACTTTGATTTCGTCGATTCCGGGATGATCAGCGAACGCCGTGATCGTATGGCCGAGCACGGGTCGACCACCGATCAGCGCGTATTGCTTCGGTCCGGCGCCAGCAACGGCGGCGCGCGTTCCCCTTCCGGCCGCGACGATCAAAGCGGCAATGCGCACGTCAGATCTCCTCTTGGATTTCGGCAACCGGCGGACCAGCTCCGCCGTTTTCGGGGAGTTCCCTGCCCCGAGTTGGCGAAAACCGCAACGGCGCTCCGTTGCTCGGATGCGACAATCGCATGTCACCCTATCAGGGGATGATCGAGGGTCTTGCGCATTTCACAGTCGCATCTTAGTCTGCTTAAACTAACGGCATTAAAGAACATTGCTCAAATTATAGGCAATACGTATGGCCATCCCAGCAGAGGCACATGCTGAAAACCATCGTTAGCGGTGCTCCCCCGGTCGCGCTGGCACCGATGTCCGGAGTTAGCGACTTGCCTTTCCGCCGCTTGGCGCACCGGCTCGGCGCGACCTTCGTCGTTTCCGAGATGATCGCCAGCGAGGAGCTCGTGAAGTCGCGTGCCGACGTACTGCGTCGCGCCGAGGGCCGGGAGCTGACCCCGTTCGTGATGCAACTCGCCGGGCGTGAGGAGCGATGGATGGCGGATGGAGCGCGGATCGCCGAAGCCAAGGGTGCCGACGTCATCGACATCAACATGGGGTGTCCGGCGAAAGAGGTGACGGGCAAACTTTCTGGTTCGGCGCTGATGCGCAATCTCGATCATGCGCAGGCGCTGATCCGGGCCGTCGTTCAAGCGGTCGGTATTCCTGTCACCCTCAAGATGCGGCTCGGCTGGGACGACAAGACACGCAACGCGGCAGAACTCGCGTGCCGGGCCGAAGCCGAGGGCATCAAACTCATTACAGTGCATGGCCGCACGCGTTGCCAGTTCTTTACGGGAGCCGCTGACTGGAGCGGCGTCAGATCGGTCGTCGAGGCGACATCGCTCCCCGTCCTCGTCAACGGGGACATTCTGTCTCCGACGGATGCGAACTGCGCGCTCGAGGCTTCCGGTGCGCAAGGTGTCATGGTCGGGCGTGGCGCCTATGGGGCGCCGTGGATGCCCGGCCGCATCGCGGGAGCTCTTTCATCCGGCCATGATCCCGGCGATCCGAGCATTACGACACAGCGCGATATCGCTCTCGAGCATGTGGACGCGATGCTAACGCACTACGGCCGCGAGCTTGGCCTCAAGAACGCGCGCAAGCATATCGGCTGGTACCTCGCATCGAGTGGAGCGGAGGCAACGACCGTCAAAGCCTGGCGCGCGCGGCTTTGTACTGCACTTGATCCGCAGCAGGTGCTCGCAGGTCTTTCAGCGTTCTATTCGGGTGCGGAGCCTTTGGCGGCATGAGCGGTAAAGCGATAGCGCGCAAATCGACGATCGAAGCCGCTCCGTCGCCGCCGCGGACCGTTGATCGTGAGAGCCTGCTTAGCGCGCTGCCCCATCCCATCCTGGTCGTGGGCGAGGATGAATCCATCGTCTTTGCCAACGCGGCAGCCGAAGCCTTCTTCTCGATGAGCGCTGCCACGCTCACTCGGAGCCATGTTCCGGACATCGTTGCGTTCGGTTGTCCGCTTCTGGCGCTGGTCGAGCAGGTGCAAGCGACCGGCGCAACGATCAACGAATACGGGATCGAGATTGCGACGCCGCGCTTCTCGGGCGCCAAGCTCGTCGATGTCTACGGCGGACCCCTGCCGGAAGAACCCCACAACATGTTCCTGATGCTCCAGCAGCGCTCGATGGCACAGATGATCGAGCGGCAATTGACGCATCGCGCTGCGGCACGCTCGGTTTCAGGCATGGCGGGCGTACTTGCGCACGAGATCAAGAACCCGCTCTCCGGCATTCGCGGGGCGGCGCAGCTTCTCGAGCCCGCCTTATCGGACGAGGATCGCGCGCTGACGCAGCTCATCTGTTCGGAAACCGACCGCATCCGGATGCTCGTCGATCGCATGGAAGTCTTCGGAGACGAGCGCCCGCTCGCCAAGGAAGCGGTCAACATCCACGACGTTCTCAATCACGTGCGCCGCATCGCGGAGCATGGATTTGGACGCAGCGTCCGCTATGTCGAAGACTACGACCCGTCGTTGCCGCACGTTCTCGGCAATCGCGACAAACTCGTTCAGGTTTTCCTCAATCTGCTGAAGAACGCGGCCGAGGCGATCGGCAACGACAATGAAACGGGGCGCATCGTCCTGCAAACGGCGTTCCGGCCCGGCGTGAGGCTATCTCTGCCCGGCACCGGCACGCGCGTGAGCTTGCCGCTGATGATCCAAATCGAGGATAACGGTTGCGGCATCCCCGAGCATTTGAAGCCGCACCTCTTCGATCCGTTCGTGACGACGAAAACATCAGGCAGCGGTCTCGGCCTTGCCCTCGTCGCCAAGATCATCGCCGACCACGGCGGCATCATCGAATGTGATAGCGAACCCAGACGCACCATCTTCCGCGTTCTGCTGCCAATGCAGCGGTCGCGGATCAGCACGGTCAAAACGTCGAGAGAGGGTTGATGGCCAGAGGCACGGTTCTCATCGCCGATGATGACACCGCTATTCGCACGGTGCTCAATCAGGCATTAGCGCGGGCAGGCTTTGCGCCGCGCGCCACGGGGAACGCAGCAACGCTATGGCGCTGGGTCAGCCAGGGCGAGGGAGATGTCGTCATCACCGACGTCGTGATGCCCGACGAAAATGCATTCGATCTCATACCGCGCATCAAGAAACTCAGGCCGGACTTGCCGATCATCGTCATGAGTGCGCAGAACACGCTGATGACGGCGCTGACGGCGACGGAGAAGGGCGCCTTCGAATATCTGCCGAAGCCGTTCGATCTCAACGAGGTCGTTGCAGTCGTCTCGCGGGCGCTTGCCGAACCCGGCCGCAGCCGCCAGACGACCACCAGCGAACGCGAGTCGGACGAACTGCCGCTGATCGGCCGGTCACTGCCGATGCAAGACATCTATCGCGTTCTCGCGCGTCTGACGCAGAGCGATTTGACCGTCATGATCAATGGCGAAAGCGGGACAGGCAAGGAACTCGTTGCGCGCGTCCTTCACGACTACGGCAAGCGCCGCCACGGATCATTCGTTGCGATCAACATGGCGGCGATCCCGCGCGAGCTGATCGAGAGCGAGCTGTTCGGCCACGAGAAGGGTGCGTTCACCGGTGCGCAGACGCGGACGCCGGGCCGTTTCGAGCAGGCGGAGGGCGGCACGCTGTTTCTCGACGAGATCGGCGATATGCCGCTCGAAGCGCAGACACGGCTTCTGCGCGTGTTGCAGCAAGGCGAATACACCACCGTCGGCGGACGCACGCCGATCAAAACCAACGTGCGCATCATCGCCGCGACGCATCGCGATCTCAAATCGCAAATTCAGCAAGGGCTGTTCCGAGAAGACCTGTACTATCGGCTCAACGTGGTTCCGATCCGCCTGCCGCCACTGCGCGAGCGCCTCGAAGATGTCGGCGATCTCGTCCGGCACTTTTTAAGGCAAGCGGCGCGGGAAGGGCTCGGACAAAAATCGATCGAGAGCGCGGCGATCGAACGGCTGAAGGCGCATCCGTGGCCCGGCAACGTGCGCGAGCTTGAGAACGTCGTCCGGCGGCTCGTTGCGCTTTATCCGCAAGACACTCTGACGACCCAGATCGTCGAGCAGGAACTTGCGGGCTCGGCGATTTCACCGCCGCTCGGCGCTGCCGCGGAAAACGGTGACCTCAGCGAGTCCGTCGAACGATATCTGTCGCGCTACTTCTCATCGTTCGGCAATGAGCTGCCGCCGCCGGGCCTCTACGATCGCGTCATCCGAGACGTCGAAAAACCGCTGCTGAGTGCCGCGCTTGCGGCTACGCGCGGTAATCAAATCCGGGCGGCCGAACTTCTCGGCCTCAACCGGAACACGCTGCGGGCCCGCATCCGTGACCTCAACATCCGCGTGTTTCGCACCGTCGAAGGCTGAGGCTTAGGCTCGCGAGAAACCACCTTTTCCCCAGGCATGCGGGCAGAACCGCCCAGACTTGCGTGCTAGCGCTTGAACTGCACCAGCAATGTCGCGAAAATGTCACAGTTAGGCTGTTGGGTCGCCTGAGTGTAGCCGATCGGCTGCACAGCAACGCGCGCATCGAGCATGTTTGTCGATCGCGCGAACGGGATCTGGGCGCCTCATAGCTTAATCGGAAGCGTCCGGAGGGAGCACGTCGGCATTGATCGTTGTCTTAGGTACATACTGATGAGCGTCGGCAACAGCGGTGCGAGCACATCGCAATCGGGAAACGTCAAATCCCGATTGTCGAATGCTGCGTTGATCGAGGAAGGCGCCACGTCACTCAATCCATCCGACCGGGCCTTCTGGTTCGGTTTGGGTGTGGTGCTGCTCTCGATGCTGTCGGCGCTCGCGAGCTACATGATCCTCACGGGCCTGACCGCTATTGCGCCGCGGAATGAATACGTCTGGGCGGCGCTCGCGGTGAATGTGCTCCTGATTCTGACGATGCTCGCGATCGTCACGTGGCAGGCGCTGGGACTTCGCCGCGCCTGGAAGGAGAAGATCCCAGGCGCGCGGCTGCACACCCGTATCGTCGTCCTGTTCAGTCTGATCGCGGCGCTCCCTGCGGGCTTGCTTGCCATTGCGGCGACGACGACATTCTCAAGATCGCTCGACGGCTGGTTCTCTGGCCGCACGAGCGCGATCGTCGAAAACTCCTACGATGTTGCGAAGGCGTATGTCGACGAACACAACCAGATCATCCGGACCGACATCGTCAACATGGTTCGCGACATAAACGGCGAGGCAGCAACGCTCAGCGCCGATCCGGATGCCTTTCAAAAATTCCTCATCGGACAGGCCGGTCTCAGAGATTTGACATCGGCCTATGTGGTCGATGGCGACGGCGTCCCGATCGTTCTGGCACTCGACGATCCGAAATTGCCCTACGTCGTTCCGTCGCCGGCAGACATCAAACAGGCCGAAGCAGGGCAGGTCGCATTGTCGAGGCCGTCAAGCGATTATCGGATATCGGCGATCGCCAAGATCGACAGCATGCCCGGCCGCTATCTCTACGTGGCAAGAGGCGTCAGCCCGAAGGTGATCAATCACCTCCAGAGAACCGAACAGAATGTTTACGAGTACACACGGCTGAGGAAAGCAAAGAGCGGTCTCAAGGTCGCGCACGGCCTCATCTATTTCATGATTTCCGTCACATCGCTGCTGGCCGCCATCTGGGTCGGCATGTGGTTCGCCGGGCGTTTCGTGGCGCCGATCCGGCGACTGATCGCGGGCGCTCAGGAGGTATCAAAAGGCAATCTCGAAATCGCGCTGCCGGAAAAACGGGGCGAGGGGGATTTGCGGCGCCTGTCGCATACCTTCAACCTGATGACCCGCGAGCTGAAGCTGCAGCAGGACGCCCTGCATCTGACAAATACGCAGCTCACCGAACGACATAATTTCATCGAAGCGGTGCTGTCCGGAGTTTCGGCGGGCGTCATTGGGCTCGACAGCTCCGATCGCATCACGCTGCTCAGCCGCTCGGCGGAGCGGCTGCTTGGACTTTCGGGGGCCGATGTCGTCGGCAAGCCCTTGGCCGATG
The DNA here is from genome assembly GCA_035547255.1 of Hyphomicrobium sp. GTDB lineage: Bacteria > Pseudomonadota > Alphaproteobacteria > Rhizobiales > Hyphomicrobiaceae > Hyphomicrobium_B. The sequence goes on along the minus strand of DASZVX010000093.1, from coordinate 6,657 downwards.
TCGTTCCGGAGTTCGAACCGGTACTTGGATCGGCGGAAGAGACGGGCTTCAAGGGTAGGGCACAGAGCGAGATCAAGAAGCAGATCGGGAGCGAGGAACGGACGTTCGCCGTCAATGTCACGCACGAGCGTGCCGGTGAAGGCGATGTCGGCTCTGTCGTCACGTTCGACGATATATCGGAGCTCGTTCAAGCGCAGCGCACGAGCGCGTGGGCGGATGTTGCGCGGCGCATCGCGCATGAAATCAAGAATCCACTTACGCCGATACAACTTTCAGCGGAACGGCTGCGCCGGAAATTCGGCAAGCAGATTTCCGACGATCGCGAATTGTTCGAAACGCTGACGCAGACGATCGAGCGGCAGACCGGGCAGATCAAAAGCATGGTCGATGAGTTCGCGTCCTTCGCCCGCATGCCGCAACCGATCATGGCCGATCAGGATCTGAGACTTGCCGTGCAAGAGCCGGCGGTTCTCTTTCGCGAAGGCCACAAGGATGTCGATTTCAAGCTTTCAATTCCCGATAGTCCGGTGCGTGCACGCTTCGATCTGAGACTCGTTTCGCAAGCTGTCACCAATCTGATCAAGAATGCAGCCGAGGCGATCGAATCCTATGGCGAGCCTCAGGGCCGTCCGGCCGGATATAAAGGCGAGATCGAAGTGAGGGTTCAGCCGGCCGACGATCGCGTGGCGATCGAGGTCATCGACAATGGAATAGGCTTACCGAAGCAGAACCGTGCCAAGCTTCTCGAGCCTTACGTCACGACACGCGCTAAAGGCACGGGTCTTGGGCTCGCGATCGTGCAGAAGGTTGTCGAGCAACATGGTGGTGCGCTGACTCTCGAGGATGCGCCTCACACAGAAACACGAACGCGTGGCGCACTCATTCGCATGACATTGCCTATCAAGTTTGAAATCGGGCACAACCTTTCTACTGAACAAGTTCATACCGCCTCGCATGCCACGAGTGGAGCATGATACAAACGCTTAGTCCCCAGGAGCGCAGTGATGTCTGCTGATATTTTGATTGTTGATGATGAAGCCGATATTCGGGATCTGGTTGCCGGTATCCTGCAAGACGAAGGTCACCGTACGCGTCTTGCACGCGACAGCGATGAAGCGCTGCGCGCGATCGAGGATAGAAAACCGCATCTTGTCATTCTCGACATCTGGCTGCAGGGCAGCCGCCTCGATGGCCTCGAGGTTCTGACGATTATGAAGCGGACGTATCCCGATCTGCCGGTGGTCATCATTTCAGGCCACGGCAACATCGAGACGGCCGTCACCGCCATCAAACGCGGCGCCTACGATTACATCGAGAAACCGTTCAAGGCCGATCGCCTGGTTCTGGTGACGCTGCGTGCGCTCGAAGCTTCGCAGTTGAAGCGGGAGGTGCGGGAACTCAAGGAGCGTTCGGTTGTCTCGGCCGAGATGATCGGCAAATCGCCTGCGATCAATCAGCTCAAGAACAACATCGACAAGGCCGGACCAACGAATAGCCGCATCATGCTGCGTGGCGCTTCGGGTTCGGGCAAAGAGCTTGCCGCACGTGTTCTTCATCAGAAGTCGCTGCGTGCCGATGGCCCGTTTGTCGTGCTGAACGCTGCGGCCATGGTTCCCGATCGCGTCGAGGAAGAGTTGTTCGGCACCGAGGATCGGACCGGCGGACCGCGCAAGGTCGGTGCGCTTGAAGAAGCTCACACCGGAACGCTCTACATCGATGAAGTCGCCGACATGCCGATGGAGACGCAGGGCAAGATCCTGCGCGTGCTCGTCGAGCAGAAATTCCTGCGCCTCGGCGGAAGCCAGAAGGTGTCGGTCGATGTCCGCATTATCTCATCGACATCGCGCGATCTCGATCAGGACATTCGCGAGGGGCGTTTCCGCGAAGACCTCTACCACCGGCTCAACGTCGTGACATTGCGCGTGCCGAGCCTTGCGGAACGGCGGGAGGATATTCCCGACCTCATTCAATATTTCGTCGGGCAGGTCGCGCAGACGTCCGGCCTTGCGCCGCGGCGGATCGGAGAGGATGCCATCGCCGTCTTGCAAGCTCACGATTGGCCCGGCAACGTGCGCGAACTTCGCAACAACGTCGAACGTCTCCTGATCCTGGCAGGCGGCGATCCGAGCGCCGCCATCACCGCGGACATGCTTCCCGACGAGATCGGATCGAACGTGCCGCTGCCGGTCAACGGCGGCGCCGAGCATCTGATGTCGCTGCCGCTACGCGAAGCGCGAGAGATTTTCGAGCGGGAGTACCTGCTTGCTCAAATCAATCGCTTCGGCGGCAATATTTCGCGAACTGCCGAGTTTGTCGGTATGGAGCGGTCGGCGCTGCACCGGAAACTCCGGGCGCTGGGCGTCTCGTCCGAGCAGCGAGCAGGCGGCGATCTGCGGTCCGTTTCCTAAAGGAAGGTCGCGTGACCCGCATCGTCTATGTCAATGGCGTCTACAAACGCTATGCGGAAGCTGCGATCCATGCCGAGGATCGCGGCTTTCAATTTGCCGACGCCGTCTACGAAGTCATCGAGGTGCTAGGTGGGCAACTCGTTGATGCAACTCGCCATCTGGCGCGGCTAACTCGTTCGCTCGGTGAATTGGCGATTGCGCGGCCAATGTCCGATCAAGCACTGCTGCATGTCATCGGCGAAGTCTTGCGCCGAAATCGCGTCAGAGACGGCATCGTCTACATCCAGGCGACGCGCGGTGCAGGTCCCCGAAACTTTGCCTTGCCGGGGCGGGACACTTTCCCAACGCTTGTGGTCCTGGCGCGCTCACAGCGGCGCGGGTGGGCCGATGAACTCGCGGAGCATGGCATTGCCGTCAAGACGATGCCGGACAATCGCTGGGGCCGCTGCGATATAAAAACGGTGATGCTTTTGCCGGCCGTGCTCGCGAAGGATGCGGCGCGCCGAGAGGGCGCCAACGAGGTGTGGTTCGTCGACGCCTCAGGCGCTATCACGGAAGGCGCATCCAGCAACGCCTGGATCGTGACGGCCGAAGGTGTGCTTGTCACGCGGCAGCTCGATCACCAAGTCCTGCCGGGCATCACGCGTGCCACCGTTAACGACGTCGCATCATCTGAACGACTGGAAGTGGAAGAACGCGCGTTCACACTCGCCGAGGCCCTGAAAGCCCGCGAGGCGTTTGTGACTTCGGCGACAAACACGGTCATGCCGGTGGTTGCCATTGACGGCCAGGCCATAGGGGAGGGGCGGCCGGGTCCCGTCGTACGGCGCCTCAGGTCGCGATTTCATCAACATGCCGAAATTTCAATCGTGTAGTGCGAATGTTGCCGCATTGTGCGAAGCAATAACCCCTGTAAAGTGTCTCCGCTTCGATAGTCATCCCCCCGATGCCCGTCGAAACCGCCGCTTGGACGCTTCGTCGATTTTCAAGCACGACGGCGCCCGGCGCTTTCCAAAAGACGTCGAGAATAAACGGACAAAAACCATGGCGGCTGAAAAAACCCAGAATCTGCAAGATACCTTTCTCAATTACGTTCGAAAAAACAAAACTCCGCTGACGATCTTTCTCATCAACGGCGTCAAGCTGCAGGGTATCGTCAGCTGGTTTGATAATTTTTGCGTCCTGCTCCGACGCGACGGACATTCTCAGCTCGTCTACAAGCACGCTATTTCGACCATCATGCCGGGAGGTCCGGTCAACTTGAACGATCAGGACGGCGAAGGGGCTGGTTGACACCGCGTTCTGAAAATGATGACGGCGAACATGCTTCGCCTCAGAAGCGCAGGCGCGTGAGCAAGGAAACGCGCCAGCCGAGGACGCGCACGCTCGTGCTCGTGCCGGCGTTGAAACGACAGGCGCGCTCCGGCGAAACGGGAAGAGCCGCACGCGAGATCCACACGCCGGAAAATCGACTGTCCGAAGCTGTCGGACTCGCCAACGCCATCGATCTCGACATCATCGATTCCGCAATCGTACCGATGTCGGAGCCAAGGCCCTCGACGCTGCTCGGCTCAGGCAAGGTCGATGAACTCGGCCAGCGCGTACGCGACCTCGATATCGGCTTGGTCGTCGTCGATCATTCTTTGACACCCGTACAACAGCGCAATCTCGAGAAGGCGTGGAATACGAAGGTCGTCGATCGCACGGGGCTCATTCTCGAAATCTTCGGTGCGCGGGCGCGAACGCGGGAAGGTGTGCTTCAGGTCGAGCTTGCGCATCTTTCCTATCAGAAGGGCCGACTGGTCCGTGCCTGGACGCACTTGGAACGTCAGCGCGGCGGCGGTGGCTTTCTCGGCGGCCCGGGCGAAGCGCAGATCGAACTCGACCGGCGCATGCTTCAGGATCGCATCGATGCGATCAAGCGCGACTTGGCGGACGTCGTCCGGACGCGCGATCTGCACCGCAAGGGGCGGCGCAAGGTACCTTATCCGATCGTTGCGGTGGTCGGCTATACCAACGCGGGGAAGTCGACGCTCTTCAACAAGATCACCGGCGCGGGCGTCGTGGCGATGGATCAAGTGTTCGCGACGCTCGACCCGACGATGCGGGAAGTAAAGCTTCCGAGCGCCCGGCGCATCATCCTGTCGGATACCGTCGGGTTCATTTCGGATTTGCCGACGATGCTTGTCGCAGCTTTTCGCGCCACGCTCGAAGAAGTCGTCGAAGCCGATCTCGTTCTGCACGTGCGTGACATCGCGCATGAGGAGACAGAAGCGCAGGCCCGCGACGTCGAAAAGGTTCTGGGCGAACTCGGCATCGATACGCTGCCTGTCGACGGGCACATTCTGGAAGTCTGGAACAAGATCGATCTCGTTTCGCACGATAGGCGTGCGGAGCTACAACACGAAGCCCTGCGCAACGAGCGTCCGCCCGTTCTGGTTTCGGCTGCGACGGGGGAGGGGATCGTGCCGCTGCTCGACGCAATCGACAACCGGCTCAGCGTCGCCGACGAAATTCTGGACGTCATCATTCCTGGAAACGAGGGGGCGCTTCTCAACTGGCTGCATGAGACCTGCGATGTGCTGGCGCGTGAAGCGCGCAAGGACGGCAGTGTCGAACTGCGTTTGCGGGTTCCCAGCGAAAAGAAAGAACGCGTCGTGGGACGGCTGCGCAAAGCGGGATTGAAGGTCTGACGTGAACGTCTAGAGTGGCGTCATGGATCAACGCGTCACCTGCTGTATTACCGGCGGCGGACCGGCTGGAATGATGCTCGGCATTCTGTTGGCGCGCGCCGGCGTCGATGTGCTCGTTCTCGAAAAGCACAAGGACTTCCTTCGCGATTTCCGCGGCGACACGATACATCCCTCGACATTGCGGCTGATGGAGGAGTTGGGCTGGCTCGCTGATTTTCTGAAGCTGCCGCATCAGGAAGTGAAACGGCTGTCCGGACAATTCGGCGATACAAGAATTGAACTTGCCAACTTCTCGAACCTGCCGATTTCGACGAAGTTCATAGCGCTGATGCCGCAATGGGACTTCCTCGATTTTCTGGCTGAGAAGGGTCGCGCGTATCCGAAATTCGCCCTGAGAATGAACGCCGAGGCGACGGATCTCATCTATGACGGCGGTCGCGTATCGGGGGTCAAAGTCATAACACCGGAAGGGCCGTTGACCGTTGTAGCTAATCTCGTCGTTGCTGCGGACGGACGGTCATCCACGTTGCGCAAATCGGCGGGGCTTGTCAGCGAGAGCTTCGGTGCGCCGATGGATGTCATGTGGTTCCGTCTGCCGAGACTGCCGACCGACACGGAAGAGACGCAAGCCCGCATTGATGCGGGTCATATCTTCATCATGCTTCAGCGTGGAGACTACTGGCAGTGTGCTTACGTCATCCCGAAAAGCGGTGATGCAAAGGTGCGTGCGGCCGGGCTCGATGCTTTTCGAAAATCGGTCGGCGCGCTTCTGCCGTTCGATGCGGCGCGCGCTGATGCCATTTCGGATTGGGATCACGTGAAGCTCTTGACGGTCGTCGTCGATCGCTTGAACGAATGGGCACGGCCTGGACTGCTGTGCATCGGCGATGCAGCGCATGCCATGAGCCCGGTCGGCGGTGTCGGCATCAATCTCGCGGTTCAGGATGCGGTGGCGACCGCCAACCTTTTGTGGCAGCCATTGAAGGAGAAACGGCTGAGCTTCAACGATTTGAAAAAGGTTCAAGCGCGACGCGATTTCCCGACACGCGCAACCCAGCGCCTACAGTTGACCGTTCAGAACCTCGTCATCGCCAAAACGCTCGCGAAAACGAGCGAACTGAAGCCGCCGTTGGTATTGCGCCTGTTCAATAGTCTGCCGTTCCTGTCGCGCATTCCGGCGCGGCTGATCGGTCTGGGTTTCCGGCCCGAACATGTCTCCGACGCAATCAGGGCAGGAACGGGCGCCTAGTCTTTGTGAGTGTCGCGCTCTTTCTCTTTCGTTTTTGCTTCATCCCACAGAGCGTCCATCTCCTGGAGCGTCGATTGCGAAGGAGTTTTGCCGCGCTCTGCCAGTCGTGCCTCGATATGTGCGAAGCGGCGCACGAATTTCCGGTTCGCTGCGCGCAACGCCGCCTCCGGATCGAGTTTCAGATGCCGCGCGATGTTCGCCATCACGAACAGCATGTCTCCGAATTCCTCCTTGATGGCGTCCGGCGACTCCCCTCTGGGGAGCCGGCCGCCGGACGCGGCGCCTTCCGGCCGGCTCGCGGAACGCG
>DASZVX010000092.1:0-16695 GCA_035547255.1 Hyphomicrobium sp. | reverse complement strand
AAGGAGCAGCAAGCGGTCGATAAGTTCCGCGGCGAGATGCTCGACACCCGCCGCGAGCTCAGAAAGGTCAAGCTTGCGCTGCGCGAGAACATCGACTCGCTCGATGGCTGGCTCAAGTTTGCGAACATCGGCCTCGTTCCGCTGATGCTCGGAGCGGCAGCCATTGGGCTCTCGTGGCGGCGGTCGCGCCAGCGCCGTCGGCCGAAGAACGATCGCTGAGGAGGGATAGAGATGAAGCCGCACAATTTCGCGACCCTGCTCGTGGCTGCCGTCGTCTCGCTGGTCGTCGCCATATCGGCCTATGTAGCGACACAGCCCTGGACCGTTTTGAACGGCAAAGGCGAAGCCATGCTGCCGGCTCTCAAAACGTCGGGTGACAAGGTTGCCTCTATCGAGATCGAGCAAGGCGGCAAAGTGCTGAAGCTCGCCAACCAGGACGGCAAGTGGATTATTCCGAGCCAGGAAAATTATCCTGCGAACGTCGATGCGATCCGCAAGCTCATGGTTTCGGCATCGCAAGCTTCGCTCGTCGAGCGCAAGACGGCTAAGGAAAACCGGTTCTCATTGCTGGGCCTCACCGATCCGAAGAAGAACGGCTCGACCGCGCGGCTCATCCGTTTCCTCGATGCAAAGGGAACGCCGGTCGCAGAAATCATCGTCGGCAATAAGAAGACCGATGCTTTCGGCGCCAGCAAGAACGGAACATACGTACGTCGCCCCGGGGAAACGCAAACCTGGCTCGCCGACCGCGCGATCGACGGATCGGCGCAACTCAAGGACTGGGCCAAGACACGCGTCGTCGATGTGCCGACCGATACGATCAAAACGGCGTCGATCGAAGTCTCCGGCGAGCCCGCTTATACGATCGAGCGCGACACCGACGGTAAGAGCTTCAAGCTCAGCCAAATGCCGGCCGGAAAGAAGCTCAAATACGTGAACACGGTCGACGAGATCATCGAGTCCGAGAGTTACGTCGATTTCCTGAACGTGCGTAAGGCCAATCCGAGCGATACGATGAAGGTCGCCGGCAAAGCGACGTTCGAGACGGACAAGGGTCTGAAGGTCGAACTCGATCTGAAATCCGACGGCAAACAGGCCTGGGTTTCGGTCATTCCGAGTGGCCAGGGCGATGCCAAGAAGGACGCCGATGCCATGTCCGCGTTGGTTAGCGGCTGGGAATTTGAAATTCCGCCTGGGAAAGTCACCAGTCTGATGAAAAAACAGGCGGATATGCTCGAGGATACGGGCTCGTAAATTATTGGAATTTCTAAGGGATGGCCCGGGGCGCTTGCGACCTCGGGCCTCTCTGTCTCTGGAGCAAAGGTGCTATAGGAGCGTTTTTGGACTCAGACGACTGTCCAAGCCGGGTAACCTTTGACGATGACGTCTCGCGATTCTGATAATTCCACGCCCGAGCAGGCAGCTCCGGTATCCCTTGAGCAATTGATCCGCTGGCGCCGTGACGTACGGCGGTTCAGAACGGAGCCCGTGCCTGACGCGCTGATCGACCGGCTGCTGCGCCTTGCCGATCTCGCGCCGTCCGTCGGCAACAGCCAGCCTTGGCGCATTATGAATGTGAAAGACGCCGGCGTTCGCGCCGCGGTTGTTCGAAACTTCGAGGCGGAGCGCCGTAAATCGTCGGATGTTTATGATGGTGAGCAAGCCAGCCTCTACAACAAATTGAAGCTGGCCGGTTTCGATGCGGCGCCCGTCCACATCGCGGTCTTCTGCGACCACCACGCCGCGCAGGGTCATGGGCTCGGCCGTCAGACGATGCCGGAAACCCTCGAAAGCTCGTGCGCGTGCATGGTGACGATGCTGTGGCTCGCGGCGCGCGAAGCGGGACTGGGTTTGGGTTGGGTGTCGATTGTCGATCCAGCGGCAATTTCCGCAACACTCGGTGCCCCGGAACATTGGAAGTTCATCGGTTATCTGCTCCTCGGCTGGCCCGAGGAAGAGCACCTCGATCCGGAACTCGAACGCCTCGGATGGCAGCCGCGCACACCATTCGAAACACGGTATTCGGAACTGGGATCGTCAGGCAGCGCAGCCTACGCGACCAACGCGCAGCGGCAGGGTAAAGCATCGGAGGGTGCAGTTACGCTTGTCGGCGCCGGTCCGGGTGATCCGGATCTGCTGACGATCAAAGCGCTACGCGCGCTGCAATCCGCCGACGCGGTGCTCTACGATGACCTCGTCGCCAAGCCCATTCTCTCTTGCGTCCGTCCGGGCGCGAAGCTGGTCGACGTCGGCAAGCGCGGATACCGAAAATCGTGCAAGCAGCCCGACATCAATGCCGAGATAATTCGATTGGCGCGCGAAGGCCTCAAGGTCGTTCGCCTCAAGTCCGGAGATCCGTTGATCTTCGGCAGGGCAGGCGAAGAGATCGCGGCATGCCGGGAAGCGGGCGTGCCGATCACCGTCGTTCCCGGCGTGACCTCGGCACAAGGCGCGGCGGCGAACCTGAAGGTAGCGCTGACGCATCGCGATCACGCGCGCCGCCTGCAGTTCATCACGGCGCACGATCGGCGCGGCCATCTGCCGTCCGATATCGACTGGGGCGCAATTGCGGACGGCGTCGCAACGACGGTCGTCTACATGCCGAAGCGCACGCTCGCCGAGCTGACCGAGATCGCGATCTCGCACGGTCTTGATCCGAAAACGCCTGCAATTGCTGTCGCAAACGCAACGCGTCCGGATGAAAAAGTCTTTCTCTCGTCTGTCGCTGCAATCGCTGCGGAGCTCGATGCCGCGCACCCTGATGGACCTGTGCTCATCATGATCGGTGAAGCACTGCGCCACGCGACGACTGAAGATGCGGCGGAGCAGGCGGGCGCTCTAGCTTCGGCGCTCGGCGGATTGCCGGTGGCAAGCTGAGCGGAATGAAATCCCACCTTTGCGCATTGAAAGTTGGATAAGCGGACATGTCGGTCGCGACGACGATGCTCGTTCTTGTCGCCGCGCTCGGGTTCGAGGCTGCGTTCGGATATCCGCAGCGCCTCTATAAGATCGCCGGGCATCCGGTCACCTGGATCGGCGCCCTGATCGCCAAGCTTGATCGCGACCTCAACCGCGACGACAAGAGCCAGAGCACCCGCAAAGCGTGCGGCGTGCTGGCGCTTCTGCTCGTTATCGTCGTTTCCGCCGGTGGTGCGTGGCTCATTCAGGATGCACTTGCTTTGACGTGGATCGGAAAGCTCGTGCTTGCGCTGCTGGCGTCGACCCTCGTTGCCAGCCGCAGTCTCTATGATCACGTTCGCGACGTTGCGCGTGCGCTCGCAAGCGATGGGCTCGACGGTGCGCGGAACGCGGTCGGCCGTATCGTCGGGCGAAATCCGCAAACGCTCGACGAACACGGCGTCGCCCGCGCGGCCATTGAAAGCCTCGCGGAGAATGCGTCCGATGGCGTCGCTGCGCCCGTCTTCTGGTTCGCTGTCCTTGGACTGCCAGGCCTCGCTGCGTACAAAGCGATTAACACTGCGGACAGCATGATCGGTCATCGCACGCCGCGCCATGAGGCATTCGGGTGGGCTGCCGCGCGCCTCGACGATCTCGTCAATCTCCCGGCGTCACGATTGACCGGATTACTGTTCGCGCTGGCAGGCTCGATCGTACCGAACGGCTCGACGAAAAGCGCGTTACGCGTCATGTGCCGCGATGCACGACATCATCGTTCCCCGAACGCAGGCTGGCCTGAAAGTGCGATGGCAGGCGCGCTTGGCCTCAAGCTCAACGGCCCCAAAACCTATGGCACGACGCGTGTCGAAGACGCTTACATGGGCGATGGGCGGCGCGAGGTGACGGCCGACGATATTTACCGCGCGCTTCGGCTCTCGAGCGTCGCGTGGGTTCTGATGATCGTCGTGCTGCTTGGCTTGGCGCTTATTTCGCGAGCGTAAGCAGGCGTTCGATATCGATATGTCGGGCCAAATGTTCGGCGAGGCGATCCAGCACGCCATCAACGAGCGCCTCGTAACTCTCTCCCGACGTTTCGCCACCAAGCTCCGAAAGGAACGCTGCGCGCGCCGCATCGGACGCGAATAATCCGTGGACGTAGCACCCTGCCACGCGCCCATCTTGTGAGACGGCGCCGTCGTACCGTCCATCCGAAAACGTCAGAAACGGTCGATCGAGATCGGGCCCGGTCGTCTTGCCGACATGCATCTCGTAACCGGCAAAGGTCGCGCCGGACGCGCGGAGGGTGCCTGCGACGTTCGCCAGCCTTTTCTCCGACCCAAGCTCCGTCTTGATATCAAGCAACCCAAGCCCATCGACGCTACGGACCGGTCCCTCGATGCCGTACGGATCGGAAATGCGCGTCCCCAGCATCTGATAACCACCGCAAAGCCCAAGCACGCGCCCGCCGCGGCGCACGTGCGCCTTGATGTCGATGTCCCAGCCTTCGGCGCACAAAACCGCAAGATCGTCAATCGTCGCCTTCGAGCCCGGAAGCAGGATCAGGTCAGTGTCGGTGGGAACCGGCCGCCCTCGCTCGATCAGTTCGACGACGACGCCCGACTCGTTCCGAAGTGGGTCGAGATCGTCGAAGTTCGAGATGCGCGGCAGGATGGGCACCGCAATCCGCAACTGCCCGCTCCGTCCTGGCGTCTGCGATTTTAGGAGATCGCGCAGGCCAAGCGCATCCTCGGCAGGGAGCTTTCGCGCCTCGTCAAAGTACGGAACAAGCCCGATCGGCGCCCAGCCTGTCAGGCGCAAAATTGCCGACATGCCGTCCGCAAACAGCGAAGCGTCGCCGCGCATTTTGTTGACGATAAAGCCTTTGATCATCGCGGCGTCGTCAGGATCGAGAACGTGCTTGGTTCCGACCAAACTTGCGATAACGCCGCCCCGGTCGATATCGCCGATCAAGACGACCGGAACATCAGCCGCACGGGCGAACCCGATGTTGGCGATGTCGTTGGCGCGCAGATTGATCTCGGACGCACTGCCCGCGCCTTCGACGAGCACGAGATCGGCGTCCGCCTTCATGCGCGCGAAGCTGTCGAGAACGGCGGGCATCAGATCGCGTTTCTTACCCTGGAATTCGCGCGCGGCCGCCGAGCCAACCATTCGGCCCTGCACGACGATCTGCGCACCCATCTCACTCTGCGGCTTCAGCAGGACCGGGTTCATGTGAACAGACGGCGCGACGCGCGCGGCCCGCGCCTGCAACGCCTGTGCGCGGCCAATCTCGCCGCCATCGGCCGTCACCGCCGCGTTGTTCGACATGTTCTGCGGCTTGAACGGCACGACGCGGACGCTGCGATTGGCGAACAGGCGGCAAAGCCCGGCGACGATCAGCGACTTGCCGACATCCGACCCGGTGCCCGAAAACATCAACGCCCGCGCCGGCATCACTAAAACTCGATGCCTTCCTGTGCCTTGATACCAGCCGCGAAGTGGTGCTTGACCGCGCCCATGTCCGTGACACCATCGGCCAGCGCGATCAACTCCGGCTTCGCATTGCGCCCCGTGACAACAACGTGCAGATCGCTGCGCCGGTCGCGAAGCGCCTCGACGACTTCGTCGATCGGCAGATAGTCATAGCGCAACGCGATGTTCAATTCGTCCAGGATCAGTAGGCGGATCGTCGGATCAGCCATCAATTCACGCGCTTTCGCGAAGGCGCGCGTTGCGGCCGCGACGTCGCGTGCCCTGTCCTGTGTCTCCCAGGTGAAGCCCTCGCCCATCGTGTGCCAGGAAACCTGATCGCCGAAACGCATCAGGGCATCACGCTCGCCGGTTTGCCACGCGCCCTTGATGAACTGCACGACCCCGATGCGCCAGCCGTGGCCGAGCGCGCGAAGCGCCAGCCCGAACGCCGCTGTCGATTTTCCTTTGCCGGGGCCGGTATGGACGAGCAGCACGCCTTTCTCGATTGTCTTGCTGGCGACTTCGGCGTCCTGCACCGCCTTGCGCTTCGCCATTTTCGATTTATGGCGCTCGGCGTCGTCGGTCACGGTTTCGGGTGTGTTGGTCATAGTCAACCTTTCAAAGTCATCGGCAACCCGGCGGCGACAAACACGACGCAATCGGCAACCGCGGCGATGCGTTGATTAAGCCGGCCCGCCTCATCACGGAACAGCCGCGCCAAAGCATTGTCGGGCACGATGCCTAGCCCGACTTCGTTCGATACCATGATACAGGGCGCGGACCGTTTGGACAGCGCGCCGACAAGATTGTCCGTTTCGCGCGCAATGTCCCGCCCGGCATGCATCAGGTTCGACAGCCACAGCGTCAGACAATCGACGAGGCACGGCTGATCGATAGCTTCGCCCGCGAGCGTCGCGGCGATATCCAGTGGCGTTTCGTATTGAACCCAGCCACTCCCGCGCCGCGCCTGGTGGTGGTCGATCCGCTGGCGCATCTCGTCATCGAAAGCCTCCGCCGTCGCGATGTAGGCCCAGGGCGGCGGGATGGCGGTTATAAGGCCCTCAGCATAGGAACTTTTGCCGGATCGCGCCCCCCCAAGGATGAGCGTCAGCGGCGGCAGCATTTGAGCGGACATATTGGGCTTTCGAACGGCGTCTGAGGCACGCTGGCGATTGACGAAGCATGGGGGGTCACTTATCGATTGGGCCGACGGTCCCTCGCAAGAGGATTTGAAGGGAATGCGGTTTAACTCCGCAGCTGCCCCCGCAACTGTAGGCGGCGAGCACATGGCAAATGTACCACTGGGATGTCCCGGGAAGGTTGCCAGGTGCCGCGACCCGCGAGCCAGGAAACCTGCCGTCAGACAGCCAACTCGAACCGGCGCCGGCGGGGCGCGGAAAGGTTAAGATGCAAGACGCAGCTCACATCGCGCCAGCCAGTGCGCTCCCTTAGACTATCGAAGCCGAATTCGCCATGCGGTCCCGTGCACATGCGCGGCTATCGCTCACATTTGAAATGTTCGCATCGGGAGCATCCCAATGGTTGCACGCAAAGTTCCGGTCACGATCGTCACGGGATTCCTTGGCGCCGGAAAAACGACGCTGGTCCGCCAGGCAATTGCAAACGCAGAAGGCCGCCGCCTGGCGCTGATCGTCAATGAATTCGGCGACGTCGGCGTCGATGGCACGATTTTGCGCTCATGCGGAATCGAGAACTGCCCCGAGGAGAACATCGTAGAGCTGACCAACGGCTGCATTTGCTGCACCGTCGCCGACGATTTCGTGCCGACGCTCGAAGCGCTCCTTGCGCGCAACCCCGCTCCTGAGCACATCATTATCGAAACATCGGGGCTCGCTCTGCCGAAGCCGCTCGTCAAGGCGTTCGAGTGGCCCGACATCCGCAATCGCGTCACCGTGGACGGCGTCGTGACGGTCGTCGATGGACCTGCCGTCAAAGCTGGGCGCTTCGTCGACGACCCCGAGAAGGTCGCAGCGCAGCGCGCGGCCGATCCTTCCGTCGATCATGAAAATCCGCTCGAAGAAGTCTACGAAGATCAGCTTCTCTGTGCTGATCTCGTCGTGCTGAACAAAGCCGACTTGCTGTCGGATGAAGAGATCACGTCACTCTCGGAAGAGATCAAGCGCACCGTTCCGCGCGCAATCAAGATCGTTGCGACGCGCGAAGGGCAGGTGCCGGCAAGCGTCCTGCTCGGATTGTCGGCCGCCGCTGAACACGATCTCGCAGCGCGCCCGTCGCACCACGACAATGAAGCCGAGCACGACCACGACGACTTCGAGACATTCATCGTCGATGTGCCGGAAGTTTCGTCTCCCGACGATCTCGCGTCGCGCGCCAAAGCCGTCGCGGACGCCCATGACGTTCTGCGCGTAAAGGGCTATGTCGCCATCGGCGGCAAGCCGATGCGGCTTCTGTTGCAGGGTGTCGGAGCGCGCGTCGATACGCGTTACGAGCGCGCCTGGCAGCCTGACGAACAACGTATTGGCCGCTTGGTCGTTATCGGCCAAAAAGGCTTGGACCGCGACTCGATCGTGCGAACTTTGACGGGCGCCGCCTGATGCACATCATTGTCCGCGAAGCGAGAGAGCTTGACGAGGCTGCCGTCGTGCAGGATCTCGGGCTTTCGCCTGCGGACATTCTGGTGCTCTCGTTCTCGGATTCGGATTTGGCGATGGCTGCCGCTGCGTTCCGCAACGTGCCGGAAGCCGAGCGGCCGAGCCTGCGCATCGTCAACCTGAGCGCGCTTCGGCATCCGATGTCCGTTGACGTGTTCATCGACGCAACGGTGAAGGGCTCGAAAGCGGTGCTTGTTCGCCTGCTCGGCGGCCTCGACTATTGGCGCTACGGTGGCGAGCAATTGAGCCGGCGATGCCGTGAGCTTGGGGTCGCGTTGGCGATCGTTCCGGGCGATGGACGGCCTGATTTGCGGCTCGCAGCGCTGTCCACGCTTGCGAACGACGATCTTGCGCACCTCGAAGCGTTGCTCGACGAAGGTGGCATTGAAAATACGCGCGCTGCATTGCGTGCGCTGGTGGGGCGCGCAACAGGCAATACCGAAACGATGCCGGATGTCCGAGGCATCCCAGCATACGGCATCTATCGAGAGAACGCCGAAGGAGCCGCACTCCGCTCGGCAGTCATCGTCTTCTATCGTTCGCATCTGTTGGCAGGGGACGTAGCGCCAATCGATGCGCTCGTCGAAGCGCTGGAGCAACGCGGATTAGCGGCGACGGCGTTCTTCGTTCCGAGCCTCAAAACGCCCGGGGCTGCCGACTGGCTACGAAGCGAGCTGAAAAAGATTGCTCCTTCCGTCGTCATCAATGCCACGGCATTCGCAGGCCGTGACGGAGAGCAAACCTCGCCGCTCGACGCCGCGGATTGTCCGGTTCTGCAGGTGGCGCTGACAAATGCGTCGCAAGAATTATGGGACAGATCGCAACGCGGCGTCAGCGCATCGGATCTGGCGATGCATGTCGTGCTGCCGGAACTCGACGGGCGGTTGTTCGCAGGCGTCATCTCGTTCAAAGAGCCGGAAGACTCGGGGAGCGATCTCGGTGTCTCGCTTCTCCGGCATATGCCGTACGATCATGGAATTGCCCATGTTGCGGATCTCGCTCTCGCATGGTCGCGCCTCCGTGTCCTGCCCCGAAGCGAACGCCGTATCGGGCTGCTGCTATCGACCTATCCAGGCCGTCCCGATCAGATCGCGCACGCCGTCGGCCTCGACGGCTTTGAAAGCGCGTTGCGTATCGTCAATCGCCTGAAAAACGACGGTTATGGCGTAGCGGATGCCCCCGAAACGGCGCGCAATGTCGTCGAGCGGCTGGCAGAGCCGAAACAAATCTCCTGGCCGCTCGAAGATTACAGCAGCGCATTCCGGCAATTGCCGCAGGGCTTCCAGGATTTGGTGACGTCCGCCTGGGGCCTGCCAGAGAACGATTCGTTTTGCATCAATGGCGCGTTTCTAGTTCGCGCCGCGAACTTCGGAAATCTGGTTGTCGGATTGCAGCCTGAGCGTGGGCAGCCGCAGGATCGGAAGGCCCAGTACCACGATCCGGCGACACCGCCACGTCACAGCTACGTTGCATTCTATCTCTGGCTTAGACACGTCGCGAAAATCGATGCGCTCATTCATCTGGGCGCCCACGGCACGCTCGAATGGTTGCCCGGCAAGGCTGTTGCGGGAAGCGAAGCGTGCGCGCCGCGCGCTATTCTCGGGGCCTTGCCGCTTGTCTATCCATTCATCGTCAACGATCCCGGCGAAGCCGCACAGGCAAAGCGCCGTATCGCGGCAGTGACGCTCGGACATCTCCCGCCGCCGATGACCGAAGCAGGCGTTTCCGGCCCGTTGAGCGACGTCGAACGGCTCGTCGACGAGTTTTCTTCCGCCGATGGCCTCGATCCACGTCGACGTAAGGCGCTGTCGGAGCAGATCGTGGACGCCGCCATGCGCGCCGGAATCGCCGAGCGTTGCGGCCTCGCCCCTGGTATGCCAGCCGCTGATGCTTTGATGCGCATCGATGCGTTCCTTTGCGACGTAAAAGAACTCAGCATTCGCGACGGCCTGCACGTGCTTAATGATACAGAGCTTGATGCCATCGTTCGCGCGCTCGACGGGAAGTTCATGGAGCCGGGCCCCGCGGGCGCGCCCAGTCGCGGCCGCGCCGACGTTTTGCCGACTGGCCGCAATCTCTTCAGCGTCGATCCGCGCGCCGTCCCGACGCCGACGGCGTGGGCGAATGGCAGGCGCGCCGCGAAAGCCATTCTCGAACGCTACGTCTCCGATCACGGGGAGTGGCCGCGCGCTATTGTGCTTGATCTCTGGGGCAGCGCCACGCTCAGAACCGGCGGCGAAGAGCTTGCGACGGCTCTCGCCTTGTTGGGCGTCCGGCCGGTCTGGGACGAGCGTTCCTATCGCGTCACGGGGGTCGAGACGAAGGTAATCGCGGAACTCGGGCGTCCGCGCGTTGACGTCACACTCAGGATTTCCGGTCTGTTCCGCGATATGTTCGGCGCACAGCTCGCGCTATTCGATACGGCGATCACGCTCGTCGCCCAACTGCGAGAAGATGCAAGCCACAATCCGCTCGTCGAATACGCGAAAACCGAAACGCGCATCGACCGCATTTTCGGTCCGGCCGACGGAAGCTTCGGCGCTGGCGTCATGCAGTTGATCGATCGAGGCACATGGACAAATCAAGCCGACCTCGGCGCGTCCTACATCGAAAACTCCGCTCACACGTATAATGCCGACGGCACCTCGGAAGCCGCTAAGGGCGACTTTGAATCCCGCGTAAAGAGCGCAGATGCGTTCGTTCATATCCAGGATCATCGCGAGATCGATCTTCTGACTGGCGGTGATTTCGCCGCCCATGAAGGCGGCTTCGCTGCCGCCGCCGCTGCTGTCGGAAATAAGAATGTGTCCCTCTATCATGGCGATACCGGCGCACCGGAGACACCGCGCGTTCGCACGCTCAGCGAGGAATGCGCGCGCGTTGTTCACGGACGAGCCGCAAATTCGCGGTGGATCGACGGCCAGATGCGGCATGGCTTTCGTGGCGCTGCCGAGATGGCGCAAAGCGTCGATGCGGCTTTTGCTTTCGCGGCGTCGGCGAAAGCCGTCGATAGCGGCGGCTTCGAACGACTCTATCAGGCATACCTCGGCGACCCGGCTGTCGCTGCGTTTATCGCGCGCGAGAACCCCGCTGCGATCGATGCAATGCGACGGCGTTTCGAGGAAGCTATAGCGCGCGGCCTTTGGCATCCGCGGCGCAATGACGTTGGCGTGCGCTCCGAAGACCACGCGAAGTCCGATCAATCTTCATCGCGAGAAGCTGCTGAATGACCACGCGATCTCTTCTGCGCAAGGGCTGGTGTCCTGGGGCATTACGGCCGATGGAATCGGGCGATGGGCTCCTGCTGCGCATCAGGCCACGCCTCGGAACATTGCGCGTCGCGGCCCTATCGACGATTGCAAAAACGGCTGCCTCGTTCGGATCGGGCGAAATCGATCTGACCAATCGCGGCAATCTGCAATTGCGCGGTCTCACCGCGGCAAGCCATCCGAAGGCACTTGCGGCCTTGGGCGAAGCCGAACTGGTAGACGCCGACGCGGGAGCCGAAGCCGTACGGAATATCATCGTCGATCCGCTGAGCGGCATCGACCCCGCGCGCACCAACATCCGTTTGCTGGCAGGACAGCTCGAAGATATTCTCGTTGAAGATCGCACGTTCTGGCAGTTGCCCGGAAAGTTCGGATTCAGTTTTTCAGGAACAGCAGAGACACGAGTGGGCGATCGCTCGACTGACATCATGGTATCCGTGATTGCGCCGGATACGTTTGCAGTCTCGCTCGATGGCAACGGCCAGCTCGGCGCAGTCCTGCCTCCGCACCGTGTCGTCGAAGCCGTCATGCGCTTGGCCGCCATCTTTTTGGAGCTTCGGGCAAGCGATCCGGCGATCGGGCGAATGAAGGATGCCGTCGCGCGCAGCGGCAGCGCGATGATCTATGCGGCAGCAGGTCTTGAGTCTTCAATGCTGCCGTCGCGCGTTGAACAGGACACCAATTCTCTGCCGCCGGTTGGTCTGTCGAACCATCGCGGCCAGATATTCGCTGTCGGGGTCGGTCTACCGTTTGGCAGGATCGACGCGCATCAGCTCGAAGCCCTGCACGCAGTAGCATCGAAGACGGGAATTGACGCCGTCCGGCTGAGCCCGCAGCGCGTCCTTGTCTTTCCGGCTGACTACGCCTCGCAAGCCGACCAAATCTTCGCCGAAGCGGAGCGCCAAAGCCTAATCATGGCATCCGATGATCAACGGCTCTTTTTCGACGTCTGCCCCGGCTCTCCGGCATGTGCGAACGCGACGACCGATACGCGACGCGACGCGCGGAACATTGCCGATGCCATTCGCGGGCAGTCGCTCCTGCCGTCAGTCCACGTCTCGGGCTGCGAAAAGGCATGTGCGCGGCGCGGAGCCGCCGCATTGACACTGGTCGCCCGCAATGGCCGTTACGACGTGATTTGCAACGACGGCCCGGCCGGACCGATCGCTGTTGCAGCCGTAAGTCCCGCAGAAATCGATTCAGCTGTCGCACGTTTCATTGTCGAGCATGCCCGATGACGACCCAAGATTACATTCGCGACGGAGCGGCGATCTATGCGCGCTCGTTCTCGATCATTCGCGCCGAGGCCGACCTCGCCGGCCTATCTCCTGAGGAGGAGCGCGTCGCAGTCCGTATCATCCACGCATGCGGTATGGTCGATATCGTGCGCGACCTCGTCATGTCGCCGACCTTCGCTGCGTCGGCATCGGCTGCACTGAAGAACGGCGCACCGATCCTCTGCGATTCGATGATGGTCGCAGACGGCGTGACGCGTGCGCGGCTTCCGGCAAAGAATGATGTCATATGCACGCTACGCGATCCTCAGGTGCCGCAAATCGCAACGGACATCGGCAACACCCGCACGGCTGCCGCAATGGAGCTGTGGCGACCGCGTCTTGCCGGTTCGCTCATTGTTGTCGGCAATGCACCGACGGCACTTTTCCGCCTATTGGAAATGCTCGACGAAGGTGCGCCGAAACCTGCGGCGGTCATCGGAATGCCGGTCGGATTTGTCGGAGCGGCGGAATCGAAAGAAGCCCTTGCTGCTGACGGCCGTATTCCGTTCGCGATCATAAAAGGCCGCAAAGGCGGGAGCGCTATGGCCGCTGCCGCCGTCAACGCGCTTGCAAGCGAGGCCGAATGACGGTCAGACCATCCGGAACACTTTACGGCGTCGGTCTCGGCCCCGGCGACCCCGAGCTCGTGACGCTCAAGGCGGCGCGCATCCTCAAAACCGCGCCGGTCATCGCACACTTTCGCAAGAAGGGCCGCTCGGGACATGCGTGGACGATTGCCGGACCGCATTTGAATGGCGCGGCGACCGAGGCTGCCTTCGAATACCCGGTGACGACCGAAATCGATTTTCGCGAAGATGCCTACGTCGATGCTATCCGCGATTTCTACAGCGCCAGTGCGCAAGCGATCATGCGCCATCTCTCCGAAGGTCGCGACGTCGCGCTGCTCTGCGAGGGCGATCCATTTTTCTATGGCTCGTTTCTTCATATGTACGATCGCATCAGGGAATCGTTTCCCATTCGCGTCGTTCCCGGCATCACGGGTATGTCGGGATGCTGGACAGCCGCGGCCGCGCCGATTACCTACGGCGATGATGTCTTGATGGTGCTTCCCGGCACGCTAGACCGCGGCGCGCTTGCATCGCATCTGAAAACTGCCGATGCCGCGGTGATCATGAAGGTTGGTCACAACCTCGATAAGATCAAGCAGGCGCTTGCCGACGCCGGTCGCTCGGCCGATGCCATCTACGTCGAGCGCGGCACGATGCGGGGCGAAAGGGTCGTACCTCTGGCAAAACTCGAAGACTGCGCGGTGCCCTATTTTTCGATCATTCTTCTGCCCGGCGGGCGCGGACGGCGCATCGCATGAGCGGACAACTGACCATCGTTGGCCTCGGACCGGGACCGGCCGAGTGGGTTACGCCAGCCGCTGATGCAACCGTATCGACTGCGGACGTCGTGCTTGGGTATGCGCCGTATCTTGCCCGATTGACGCCGCGTCGCGGGCAAGTCTTCGAAGCTTCGGACAACCGCGAGGAGCTTTCGCGTGCCACGCGGGCCCTGGAACTCGCGACCTCCGGCAAACGCGTCGTGATTGTGTCTGGTGGCGATCCGGGCGTGTTCGCGATGGCCGCAGCGGTCTTCGAGGCAGTCGATAGAAATCCGGCGCTCGCGGACGGTATAGATATTCGCGTTGAGCCTGGCGTGACGGCGATGCTCGCGGCGGCGGCGCGTATCGGCGCGCCATTGGGTCACGATTTTTGTGCGATCTCGCTGTCGGACAATCTGAAACCTTGGGCAACGATCGAGAAACGTCTGCGCCTCGCCGCCGAGGCGGGCTTCGTAATTGCGCTCTACAATCCTGCATCGAAGGCGCGCCCCGACCAGATCCGCGAGGCGTTTCAAATCCTGAATAGGGTTCGCGCGCCGGATACCGTTGTCGTCTTTGCCCGCGCAGTCGGTCGCGGTGACGAATCGATCGAGATCACGACGCTGGCCAATGCACCGAACGCCTTATGCGACATGCGTACGCTGGTGATCGTCGGTTCCCCGGCAACCCGTGCGCTTCGCAGTAGCGACGGGCGCACATGGGTCTACACGCCAAGATTCGTGCGAGACGAATGATGCCGCGCGATCAAGGTCAGTGCCTCGTCGACCGTTGGAACGGCAAGCCGTTTCGCGATCGCCGGTCGCTTCACCATGTAGACCGGCAATTGCAGCCGACGAGCGGCATCGATTTTCGCGTAGGCCGCGTCTCCGCCGGAGTTCTTCGCGAGGATGCATGCGATCCGATGTTCACGAAACAAAGCGATATCGTCTTCCGCACGGAACGGGCCGCGTGCAGAAATGACGACCGCAGCCGAAAGCTCGGAGGGCAGGGCGATCGGATCGACAACGCGGATAACGTAGCGATGCTGGGGCTTCGCACAAAGCAGCGGGATCGACGATCGGCCAAGCGCCGAGAACACGGTGCTTGGTTCATCAGGCAACGCCGCGATGGCAGCATGGATTGTGGCGTGCTCGCTCCAATTGTCGCCCGCGGTTCGCTCCCAGGGCGGCCGCTCGACCGCGAGCAGCGGCACGTTGACTTTGGCACAAGCAGCGATGGCATTGTTGCTGATCTGCGCTGCGAAGGGGTGGGTGGCGTCGACGACGAGATCGACGGCTTCGTGCGCGAGATAGCTTGCGAGACCATCGATTCCGCCGAAGCCTCCGATACGAACCGGCACAGGACTCGGCGCAGCTTTGTTTGTCCGCCCCGCAAGCGAAAGGACCGTCGCGATGCCCGGCGTCCGCGCCAGCTCCTTCGCGAGACGCGCAGCTTCGCTCGTTCCTCCGAGCAGCAGAATGTTGAGTGGCTGTCGCGTCGTCGCCTCCATGATGAAAGCCCCATGCCATGAGCGGCCGCTGGTTGTCCATCATCGGTATCGGTGAAGACGGCCGTTCCGGCCTCGGAACCGCAGCCAACGCCTTGATCGATGCCGCCGATCTGATCGTCGGCGGAGAGCGCCATCTCGCGCTCGTCGGCGAGACGCGCGGCAAGAAGATGCGGTGGCTGACGCCGCTCGAAGCGACGAGCAAGGAAATCTTGGCGCGACGCGGAACGCCCGTCGCCGTGCTTGTCTCCGGCGATCCGTTCTGTTTCGGCGCGGGCGTCACGCTGGCGCGTTCGATCCCGGTTGAGGAGATGCTTGTCGTCCCATCGCCGTCGAGCTTCTCGCTCGCGGCATCCCGGCTCGGATGGGCGCTGCAGGAGACGGCGATGCTCGGCCTCAACATGCGTGGGCTGACGCCCCTATTGCGCCGTCACGTCCATCGCGGTCGCCGGATTCTCGCTCTTGCACTCAACGGCGAGACTCCGGGCGAGGTCGCGAAATTGCTGATCGCATCCGGATACGGAAAAAGTACCGTGACCGTGATGGAAGCACTCGGCGGCCCGCGAGAGCGCATCCGGTCGACAACCGCAGACGCATTCGCTTTGACGGATGTCGATCCGCTGAACGTAATCGGGATCGACGTCGTCGCCGGACCCGACGCGATGCCGATTCCTTACGTCGCCGGACTGCCAGACGATTATTTTGAAAACGACGGCCAGCTGACCAAACGCGAGTTCCGCGCAGTGACGCTGTCATCGTTGCAGCCGTGTCCCGGCGAACTGCTCTGGGATGTCGGCACAGGAAGCGGATCGGTCGGCATCGAGTGGCTGCTCGCGCATCCTTCGAACCGCGCAATAGGACTTGAGCGCGATGAAGCGCGCGCCGCACGCGCTGCAAGGAATGCGATAGCTCTCGGCGTTCCGCATTTTGATATTCGTTGCGGCTTCGCACCGGAAGCTCTCAACAGCTTGCCCGCACCGGACGCAATTTTTATCGGCTGCGGAACCACAGACGGAAACGTCATCGAAGGCTGCTGGAATGCGCTGAAGCCCGGAGGACGGATCGTCGTCAATAGTGTGACGCTGGAATCCGAGCAGGCTCTGCTTGCCGCTTATCATGCGCATGGCGGTACGCTCACGCGGCTCGGCATCGAGCGCGCCGAACCGCTCGGCAAACGGATGACGTGGCGGCCTGCGCTGCCGATCATCCAATGGGTGTGCAGCAAATCGGGAGTCGAAGCATGATCGCCATCGGAGTCGGTGCCAATAGCAAGGCGCAAGCGGACGACTTCGCCGCGGCGCTCGCAAGT